>JBPPMD010000037.1:0-32936 GCA_051305875.1 Desulfuromonadales bacterium
CAAGAAAATGTCTTTTGAAGAGTGGCATAAAGTCATCGATACCAACCTCTCTTCCGTCTTCAATACCTGCAAAATTGCCCTTCCGTCCATGCTGGAACAAAAGTACGGCCGAATTATCAATATCAGTTCGATAATCGGTCAGGCAGGCGGATTTGGACAAACCAATTATGCAGCGGCTAAAGCCGGCCTGATCGGCTTTAGCAAGGCGCTGGCTCTGGAGACTGCCAGAGGTGGGGTCACCGTCAATTGCATCTGTCCGGGATTTATTGCCACTGAGATGGTTAGCAAGATGCCCGAAAATGTTTTAGATACAATCATTGCCATGATCCCGATGAAGAAACTGGGCAAACCCGAAGAGATTGCCAAAGGCGTTCTTTTTATCTGCGAAAGCGAGTATATGACGGGGCAATGCCTCAACCTGAATGGCGGGATTTACATGTTGTAGGGAATTGAAATCCTCTGTTCAAGACCACAAAACCGAAAAACCCCCTGCTACATTAGCAGGGGGTTTTTCGGTTTTAAGCCGCCCTGAGGACAGGGTTATATACGGAATTACTTGGTTGCAGCTTTAGGTGCAACAACAGAATCATTGGTCAGAACTTTTTTAGCCAGTTCAAAATTTTTGGTCACGATGCTTTGAAAGGTCTGGAAGTTGCTGTTGAGTGCCTGATTCCAAAATTCAACCACTGGCATGACTTCTTTCGGAAGCTGCTCCGTAGTCTTTTTGAACAGTGCAGTAGCTTGCTCCTGCACTTCACCGGCTTGGGTAAAGGCGCTGTTGTAAAAAGTTTCCATCGCCTCAATCCCCTTGACCGAGGCGTCTTTGGCGGTCCAATCGATCGCCAGACCGGCGTCAACACTCTTTTTCAGGCTGTTCAGACCTTTTTGGTTCTCCTTGAAAAAGGAACTAACGGCCTTTTTCCCCTCTTCAGGAACGTTAGGAATGGTCCCCATGAGCTGATCGGTCGCCTTGGCGGTTTGATCGGAAAAAGAGTTCAGCGCATCAAAGCTCATTTTGACAGCGTTTTTGTTGAAATCCAAAATGTCCTGGGTGATTTTCTGATTTTGCATAGTTGTTCTCCTCTTTAGGTTGTTGTGAAAAATTTCTGATAGCGTTGCGATCAACAATGATACACACATTAAACAAGCTTTAAATACTTGTCAAGGAAAAGTTTTATTTTTGTTTACAGATTGCCTTTGTATTCACAACTTTGTATAATCAACCCACTTGGGTGACCTGATGAGTCTTCGAACCAAGGCCATTTTTCCCTTATGAAAACGAATACTTAAATATGATTACCAGAGAGCAGAAAGAACTTTTCCGAAAGAAAGTGGGTAATCTCCTGGAGCAGCGTCGGTTGGAAAAAGGGATGAGCCGCAAAGACCTGGGTGAAGCTCTGGGCTATGAAGGCAACAGTGCAATACAGGTGGTGGCCAGGTTCGAGTCGGGACGGGCCGGTGTACCAAAAGCAAAGATAGAGAAGTTGCTGAAGATTCTAGAGATTAAAAATGAAGATTTCGGCTTGAGCGGATCAAAGTCATTGAAGAACTTTATTACCGCCAGTGGCTTTCTTGGCTCAACCATGGCACCCTGGAGTGAAGCCATGATCGGTTTCCTGGAAAATACCGAGGCCGACTTCGTAAAACATTCACTTGCCGAAGAGGAAGATGAAGATGAATCGCAAACCGACTCTCAAACCGATACATATCAAGATGTCATCCGTATTATGAGACTTTATCGCGTCCAAACCCAGCACGCATCATTGAACCTTTTGCAACGGTTGGACTTGCTGGACAAATTGAGTGAAGGCGACGAAGACAAGCTGGCAGAAATGCTGGTTACTTTGAAAATAAATCCCCTGGAAGCCTATCAGGTGATCGAGAACCACCTTATGGAACGGTTAAAAGGACCAAGTAACTGATTTTAAAGAAGGAGCCGAGGAACTTTCGGCACGCCACCTGTGCAGCAAATGATCAATATGGGGGCGAATCTTGTTCCCACTAAAGGGTTCACCAGCTCTCACTCTTTCTGCTCACCACTCCGTTCTTTTGTCTCTGATCCATCATGAGGGTCTAACGGGCCCACCTTTGATATCTCTTGCAACATTAAGGAATTATTTTCATTTTCTTCTTGTTTGAAAACATTTTTACGTTTATATAAGGTTTAGTTTTTGTTTAACTTTAGGCGGTTGTAAGCTGAGAGAGAATACTGTGAGTGATTTTTGTCGGACAAGGTGCGCTGCTGATGCGCCTTGCCGTTAATTGATAACAACCAGCAACAGAGCATTGAACGCTATAAAGGAGTCAATCCATGCAAGATTTTTTTAAACAGCAGGCAGAGTGGCTGAATGTCTGGCAAGAGCAACAGCAGAAGTTGACAAAAGAGTACGCCAGTTGGGGCGAGGACCTGGCCCAAAGTCTTGAGGGAGCAACCACACAACAGATCCCGACCAACTTTGATGACTTGCTGAATTCACAACAGGAGCTGTTCCAGCAATTCACCAACTTCGGCACCAACCTGCAGCAGAACATTCAGAAGACCTGGGGCGACAAGCTGCCTGAAGAGCTGTTACGCCAATTCAACTTCAACCTCCTGCAGGAGTTCTACAAAAACTGGCTCGGCAACATGAAATTCCCCGGAGGTATGCAAAACCCGTTTATGGGCGGGCAGAACTGGGCCGACCCAAGCAGCTTCCTGAACAACTTTATGAAACAGGAGCATCCCTTCTTTTCAACCTTCAGCAGCAACAACCTGACTGATGAACTTCAGAAAATGTTTGGAATGTTCGGCATGCTCCAGGGGTCCAAGATGCCGGGGGGTGATCTTTACAGCCAGATGTTCACAAATTTCCAGAGTATTTTCAACCAGCTGACCAACACCGCAACAAGCCAAGGCTTCGACAAGCTGCTCGAAACCTTCGCCAACTGGAAAGAGCAAACGGATAAATACCTGCTCGCTCCACAAGTGGGCATCAACCGCGAGTCCACGCAGGACATCTCTAAAATCATCAGTCTCTCCTTCAGCTATATTCAGTCTTTCGCCACCATGAGCAAGCTGGTTGAAGAGACTGTACGAAAATCGGGCAACCGCTTTCAGGCCAAACTGGTCGAGCGCTCCCTGAACAACGAGCCGCCAATCAAATTCACTGACTTTTGCAGTCTCTGGACCAAAGAAAATGAAGCGGTCTTCCTCGATGTTTTCGGCACTGAGGAGTTTGCCAAAACTCAGGGGGAATTCACCGGGGCAGGTATGCGTCTGAAAATGCAGATGGACAAACTGCTCGAGAAGGTTCTGGTCCAGACCCCGATCGCTTTAAAAAGGGATGTCGATCTGGCGGCAAAGGAGATTCTGCAGCTCAAGCGCGATCTTCGCCAATCAAGGAGACAGCAACAAGAGCTGACAACTGAAGTGAAAGTGGCCCAGGAAACAGCAGCGGCTTCAGAACAACGCTTCCAAGCGCTGGAGGCGGCACTGAGCAAAGTGCAGGTCCTGGCTGAGAATGCCGAGCAGGCGGCCAAGTCTGCTGTAGCCCAGCAGCGGATTATGGTTGAAAAAGCACCGGCCGAGACAACCAAGAAAGCACCGGTCGAGACAACCAAGAAAGCACCGGCCGAGCCAACCAAGAAAGCACCGGCCGTGACAACCAAGAAAGCACCGGCTGAGACAACCAAGAAAGCACCGGCGACAACAACCAAACAAGCAACCAGCCCCCTTAGTCCCAAAAAGCACCGCAGTGCTAAAAAGCCTGCAGGCAACGTGGCTGAATGAGTGAGGACCAGACAATGAATTACACACAACAGTTTCAGGAATCCATGGACGAGTTCAAGTCCTTCGCCGACAACCTGAAAAAGGGAATCGAAAACCTGGCCTCGGTCGATGAGATCAAGCTGGGCCAGACGGCAAAGGAGCTGGTTTTCGAGGACGGCAAACGTAAACTCTATCGCTACCAGGCTCGCGCGAAAAAGATTTGTCCGGTGCCGACCCTGATCGTTTACGCCATGGTCAACCGCTACACCATGCTCGATCTGCAGCCGAACCGCTCAATGATCCGCAACCTGCTCGATCAGGGGCAGGATGTCTACCTGATCGACTGGGGTTATGCCGACCGCATGGACCGGCACCTGACCATGGACGACTTAATTAACGGTTTCATGGATGACTGCATCGAGCATATCTGCAAGCAGCACCAGCTTGATGCGATTAATTTGCTCGGCGTTTGCCAGGGAGGTACCTTCTCGGCTATCTACGCGGCGCTTTATCCGGAAAAAGTTAAGAACCTGATCACCATGGTGGCGCCGGTCGATTTCGCAACCAATGACAGCCTGCTGTTTGTCTGGGCCAAGCATTTCGACGTGGACCTGATGATTGATGCCTACGGCATCGTTCCGGGCGACCTGATGAACCAGGCCTACCAGATGCTGGCCCCCTTCTCCCTGACGGTACAGAAGTACATCAACCTGGTCGACATCATGGGCGATGAAGAACGCCTCGGTGATTTCCTGCGCATGGAGAGCTGGATTTTCGACAGCCCTGATCAACCGGGAGAAGTCTTGCGCCAGAACACCAAGGAACTGTTCCAACAGAACAGACTGGTCAAAGGTGAGTTTGAACTGGGAGGGCAGAAGGTCGATCTGAAGCAGATCAGCATGCCGGTGCTCTGCATCTACGCCGACTTCGACACGCTTGTACCACCTGCAGCCTGTAAGGGACTGCTGGAGCATGTCGGCACCAAGGACAAACAGGAGCTCTCTTATCCGGTCGGCCACGTCGGCATGTTTGTCTCCGGCAAAACCCAGGCCACCCTGGCACCCAGAATTGCCGAGTGGATCAACCAAAGAGTATGACATGTCGTCATATTAATATTAGCTAACTAGCCAGTAGAGGGTACGATGATTATCAAGGATAAAGTATTTGTTGTGACCGGTGCAGCCCGCGGACTCGGATTCGCTATCGCTAAAGATCTAGCTACTACCGGCGGCAAATTGGCCCTGGTCGATATGAATCAGCATGGGTTGGACGAGGCGGCCACTTCACTGCGGGAATATGGCGTGGAAATCCGCAGTTACACCTGCAATGTAGCCATCGAAGCAGATGTGGTCGATCTGTTCGATAAGATTCAAAAGGATTTCGGCCAGATCGACGGACTGGTCAACAACGCCGGCATTACCCGCGATGCGCTGCTGGTCAAGCACAAGGACGGTAAAACCAAGAAAATGTCGCTGGAGGCCTGGCAACAGGTCATCGACGTCAACCTGACCGGGGTCTTCCTCTGCGGCCGGGAAGCAGCTGCCAAAATGCTTGAAGCTAAGCGGCCCGGAGTGATCGTCAACATCAGCAGTGTCTGCAGAGACGGTAATATCGGCCAGAGCAACTATTCTGCGGCCAAAGCCGGAGTCGCAGCGCTGACTGCCACCTGGGGCAAAGAGCTGGCCCGACACGGAATCCGCGTCGGTGCTGTCGCCCCCGGCTTCGTCAACACTGACATGGTCAAATCGATTCCGCAACCGGTACTCGAGAAATTGAAAGTCCTGATCCCTCTGCGGCGGCTCGCCGAGCCGGCCGAGATTGCCCACACTGTGCGCTACATCTTTGAAAACGAGTACTTCACCACCCGCACGATTGCGATCGGTGGTGGGATGCAGGTGTAAAAGCCATAGCACAATCGTAAAAGGGGGGACTGCAATCCGCAGTCCCCCCTTTTTTGCCTCTTCATCAGTGATAACGGGTGTCGTGTGCTTAAGTCCGTGACATCAAAAAGGGCGGGACGGAAAAGCGTAATCCTAGGACGACCTCTTTTCGCACCCTGAAGTACGAGAAAAACTGCCTGAAATCATATGAAACTGGCGCGCGGATATTTGCAAGGGTTAAACAACCTGTCGAGCCTGATGTCCGCCATACGTGCGTCAGTGACGAATCCCAAAACCATCAAACTCCCCCACAAAATCCTGCCACTCCACTTTGACTTCCCTGACCTTGGCCGCAGCCGGGCCCTGCCGGCACCACGCAATCGCCGTGTCAACAGCTTGCCGCTCCCCTTCAAAAACCACCTCAACAGAACCATCCTGACAATTCCTCGCCCACCCGGTCAATCCCAGGCGGACAGCCGTTTCCTTCGTTGACTGGCGAAAGAACACTCCTTGAACCCGTCCCTGAATGTTGAGCTCCGCTCGCACCTCACTCATAACGAGACTCCTGCCATCCAGGCGAAAGTTGTTTCGTCAATTACCTGAACACCGAGCTTCTCGGCTTTTCCCAGCTTACTGCCGGCGTTCTCTCCTGCCAGCACATAGTCGGTCTTCTTGCTCACGGAACCAGCAGTTCGACCTCCTGCCTTTTCAACCAGCTCTTCCGCTTCTTTTCGAGACCAATTCGACAAGGTGCCGGTGATCACAAAGACCTTGCCGGTCAAGGGGCCGTCCTGCTGAATCACTGCTTCTGTCTGTGGCTGTACCCCGGCACGGTGCAGTTTCTCCAACAGCATGATTTTCTCGGGGCTGGCAAAATAGTCAACGATTGATTTGGCGACTTTATCGCCGATTTCATGAATGGCAACCAGCTGATCAACAGCGCACTCTGCCAGTTGGTCGAGCGAGGCAAACCGACGGGCAAGGATCCTGGCGGTATTCTTGCCGACATGGCGAATCCCCAAGGCGAAGAGGAGTCTCGAGAGCGGCCTGGTTTTGCTGGCATTTATGGCTGCCAGCAGCTTCTCGGCCAGAGTGTCGCCCATGCGGTCCATGGCAAACAGGTCATCTCTGGTCAGCAGATACAGGTCGGCGACATCTGTGACTTTGCCGCGCTCGATCAGTTGAGCCAGTTGCTTTTCACCGAGACCTTCGATGTCCATGGCATCGCGTGAAACGAAATGCTTGATTCGTTCAATGGTCTGGGCCGGGCAGTATGGGTTGATGCAGCGCGGCACCACCTCATCCGGATTCCAGTGAACGGGAGTGCTGCATTCCGGACATTCCTTTGGCTGCCGAATCGGTTGTTCCTTACCTGTACGCAACTCCGGAAGAACCTTGACCACGTCCGGGATCACGTCACCGGCGCGCTCGACAATGACATGATCGCCAATGTGCAGATCGAGACGGGTAATCTCATCCCAGTTGTGCAGGCTGGCCCGGGACACGGTGACGCCGCTGACGATGACCGGCTTGAGGTGTGCGACAGGAGTGATGGCACCGGTGCGGCCGACCTGCAGGCCGATGCTTTCGACAATGGTCTGTGCCTGACGCGGCGGGAATTTAAGGGCGATGGCCCAGCGTGGCGAACGGCTGACCGCGCCGAGTTCCTGCTGCAGTGCGGTTCCGTTGACCTTGACGACTACGCCGTCGATTTCAAAGGGCAGGGTGTTGCGGCGTTCCTGGAGCTGACGGTAGACGCTGATGACCTGGTCGGCTCCCAGTACGCAGGTCGTCTCTTGCAGGTTGACGGGCAGTCCGAGCCTGTCGAGCAATTGCAATGTTTCTATCTGGCTGGTGGTTTCGAACCCCTGCATGCGGCCGACCCCGTAGCAGAAAATCTTCAGTAGCCGCTTGGCCGTGATTTTTGCGTCGAGCTGACGAAGGCTGCCTGCAGCGGCATTGCGGGGATTGGCAAAGGTCTTGTCACCGGCACTCTCCTGAGCCCGGTTGAGCGCCTGGAAATCGTCCAGCTCGATAAAGATTTCTCCGCGCACATCGAGCAGCTCCGGAAAGGGTGGGGCAAGAGTGTGGGGGATTCCTGCAATTGTTTTGACATTCTCGGTAATGTCTTCACCGACAAAGCCGTCACCACGGGTGCTGGCTTTGAGCAGTTTGCCGTCTGTGTAGGTCAGTTCAACCGCAACCCCGTCCAGTTTCATTTCGCAGACATACTCGAGCTCTGTGCTCCGGGCCAGAAAATTTTCGCGGATGCTGCTGTCAAAATCATGGAAGTCTTCTGCATTCTTGGCGTTTTTCAGGGAGAGCATCGGTATGGCATGGGTTGACGGTGCGAACTTTTCTGTGGGAAGTGCGCCAACCTTTTGACTGGGTGACTCAGGTGTAACTAACTCTGGAAACGCCGCTTCAATTTCCTGTAGCTCGCGGAACAGGGCGTCATATTCAGCATCGCTGATTTCCGGCTGATCCTGATTATAATAGAGCCTGTTATGGCGATTGATCTCTTCACAGAGTTCGGCGTGGCGTTGTTGAGAGAAAAGGTCGATCATTGATGCTGCTCCTGCAGATGGACAGTGTCGGCACAATATAGCACTGCCGCCGCTGCGTGTGAATGACTTTGAAATTATCTGGAGCCATGTACTCCCGAAAGCAAAATTATTATATTATTTAAAAACATCAGGTTAAACTTTGAGAGCTCATTTGAAATGCGAGATCCTGTCTCTATAAACGTTTTAATCGCCTAGCTGATTGTGTTTCTTGTTATGGTCAGTTAATATCCCTGACATTATGAATCTTCTGGAAACGACAGGTGTTTTGCTCCAATGACCGATGACCAATTGTTACATCTCCTTGGGCTACTGGTACTCTTTGTGCTGTCAGCCTTTTTCTCCGGTTCGGAAACAGCCCTGATGTCGATGGATCGGCTGCGGGTCAAGTACCTCGCTGAGAAAGACCGCCCCGGTGCCCGCAAGTTGGCTGAACTACTGGAGCGCCCCGAAAGTCTGCTGAGCGCCATTCTTGTCGGCAACAACGTGGCGAATATTATGGTCTCAGTCTTTGCCACGACGCTCTTTATCGGATTTTTCGGTGAGCGTGGCGAGTTGATGACAATCCTGATTCTGACGCCCATCCTGTTGATCTTTGCTGAAGTCTGCCCGAAAACCTATGCTGCCAATTCCCCGGAGAAGCTTTCCTTTCTGGTCCTGCATCCGATCCGTTTGTTCATGTGGGTGCTGCGCCCTGTGACCTGGCTGGTCAGTGGCGTCTCCAGCCTGTTAAACCGTTTGTTGAGTGCCGAAGCGCAAAGGCCGTTGATCTCTGAGGATGAGATTCGTTCCATCATCATGCTGGGTGAGAACGCCGGGGTCGTTGCCAAGGAGCAGAGGCGCATGCTGCACAGCGTCTTCGATCTCTCCGAGATACGGGTGCGTGATGTGATGGTGCCGCGCACCGAGGTGGTCGGTATTGAGGTCGGTGCAGGCTTTGCTGATGTTGTTAAAATGGCTGCTCAATCCCGTCACTCGCGCTTTCCGGTCTACGACGGCGATCTGGATCGTGTGGTCGGCATTATTCATTCCAAAGAAATGCTGAATTATCTCGATCGCCCTGAAGACTTCTCCCTGGCCAGACTGGCTCATCCACCATACTTTGTGCCGGAGGCCAAGCCGATCGAGGCCTTGTTGCAGGCCTTTCGTCGCAAGCACCTGCATCTTGCCGTTGTTGTTGATGAATACGGTGGAGTAGAGGGGATCTGTACCCTGGAGGATATTGTTGAAGAGATCGTCGGTGAGATTCAGGACGAGTTCGATGAGGACGAAATTCTCGTCACGCCCCTGAGTCCTGATAGTTACCTGATTGATGGCAGTACAACGCTTCGTTATATCAACCGTCGCTTTAACTTGAGACTCTCCGAGGAACATGCCAATACTCTGGCCGGCTTTTTGCTGCACTCACTGGGGAGTATCCCTGAAATCGGTGATGTCTGTGAGGCCGAAGGCGTCCGTTTTACTGTGCGCCTTGTCGAAGGTCGGCGTATTGAGAAGATCGAAATGCAAATCCCGAGTTCTCCGGGCTGATGTACAGGTATGAGTCTTGTCCGCGAGCCCAGGACAGACAAAGAAGAACCGTTATGGTTAAGGCGATTTCTTAGCTTTCTTTTCTATCTTCTCGAAATACAAAACATTGTGTTTGTCCGACTGTCATCGGTTTCCATAACAGGACTCCAAGCGGCTTTATCCGAAACCGATTCCACCCTTCATAAAACGACCTAACCCCTTAAAAAATTGAATTATTTCTTGACACTGCCCCTATCTCCGACTAATATTTGCCCAAGATGTGGTGAATTGTGTAAATTTAGGCCAAAGAGGGCCAAATGGGATTTCAGGGCGTTTATTATAATTCAATCGATGCAAAGGGGCGGGCAAGCATTCCAGCCAGGTTCCGGGAGCAGCTGAAAGAGCTCTTCGAGGCCGATGTCCTGGTCGTTACTCAAGATCGCTGCGGGGTCGTCGCTTATCCTGTCTCCGAATGGGATAGCTTCCTCAAAAAATTCGAACAACTTCCGAACGATCAGTTTCGCGAAGACCTCTACTTCACAACGGTCACCCCGGCAACACACTGTACCTTCGATAAGCAGGGCAGGATTCAGTTGCCACAATCCTTACGCGAATATTGCCAGCTCGATACGGATGGTGTGCGCGACGTTGTTGTCGTCGGCAGTGCCAAGAAAATCCAGATTTTTAACAAAACACGATATCTCGAAATGCTCGCCGAAGCAGAGCAGCGTCAGGCTGAGGATCGGCAGAAGCGTTTCGATCTGGGACTTTAGCTTTGGCTTCGAATGAGTTCAGACATGTGTCGGTGATGGCGGATGAGGTTCTGCGGTTTCTCAATCCACATCGCGGCGGCACATACCTGGATGGAACTCTGGGTGGCGCCGGTCATGCCCGTTTGATTCTTGAAGCGACGTCTCCCGATGGTGTTTTGGTAGGTATGGATCGTGACGCTGAGGCCCTTGTTGCGGCAAAAAACAATCTGGCTGCTTTTGGTGACAGGGCGATTTTAAGACAAGGCAACTTTTCCGAAATGAATACGCATCTCGACCTTCTTGAAATTGATCAGCTCGACGGCATCCTGTTGGATCTGGGCGTTTCCTCCCACCAACTCGACAGCCCGGAGCGCGGTTTTTCGTTTCGCGAGGACGGTCCGCTGGATATGCGCATGAATCCGCACGCAGGCGTTTCCGTCGCGACAGTGGTTGCAGAAGCCGAAGCCGATGAGCTGCGGCGAATTTTCCGTGATTATGGTGAGGAGCGCTGGGCGGGCAAGATCGCCCGGGCGATCGTGGCGGACAGAGACAAGACCCCTTTTGTGACCACGTTACAGCTGGCCGAACTGGTTTGCCGGGTTGTGCCCGGCGGAAGAGTGCCGCAGCGCATCCATCCGGCAACCCGAATCTTTCAGGCCTTGCGTATCTATGTCAATGGTGAGCTTGAAAGCCTGCGTAGCGGGCTGGATGTCGCATGGCAGAGACTGAAGGTTGGTGGCCGTCTGGTGGTGATCAGTTTTCATTCCCTCGAAGACCGGATTGTCAAGCAAACCTTTCGAGCACTGGCGGCCGGCTGTAACTGCCCTCCTCGTCTTGCTGTCTGTGCTTGTGGACACCAGCCGAAGGTTCGCATACTGACCCGTAAAGCTTTGCGTGCCACAGAAGACGAAATAAAGATCAACCCACGATCCCGAAGTGCTGTACTGCGGGCCATAGAAAAACTTCCGGGAAAGGATAATCAGGATGTCTGACGCAACCATCAGAGCATTGCCGAAAATTAATGGTTTTTCCCTGCACCGCCCGAATCTTTTGCCGGTGCTCGGCTTTATTGCCCTGCTGTTGGCGGTTTCGCTCTTCTTTGTCTGGTCACGTGTTCAAGCGACCGGCCTTGAGTACGAGATCTCCCAATTGGAAAGTCGCTTGCGCGGTGTGCAGCAGGAAACGTCGAATCTACGTCTTGAGGCCGCCAGCCTCAGGAATCCGGAACGAATCGAACGTGTGGCACGGAAAGAGCTTAATCTGCATCTGCCTTCTGCCGAGCAGGTGATAACGGTGAACTGATGAAAGAACTGGAGAAAGGTGTCCGCCTTCGCATCCGCCTGATCGGGGCCGTGTTTATCCTCGGTTTTGCGCTGGTAGGGATGCGCGCCTTTGATCTCCAGGTCCTGCAGGAACAACAGTGGGGCGAGCGTGCCGAGAGACAGCATCAGAAAATTATTCCTTTAACGCCTCAGCGCGGTACGATCTTCGACAGTAATGGTGAAGAGCTTGCCGTGAGCGTCGATGTCGATTCAATTTATGTCGAACCCCGTAAACTGGAAGATCGCGCGACGGCCGTTAAAAGTCTGGCCAAAGCCCTTGATCTGTCCACTCAGGAAGTCAGCGCCAAGCTGAAGAGCAACAGCAACTTCGTCTGGTTGAAGCGTCAGGTTACTCCCAGTCAGAGTGAGTCGGTCAAAGTGCTGGCGCTCAACGGCGTCGGGATGATCAAGGAACCGCGTCGATTTTATCCCAATGCCAATATCGCCGGTCATCTGCTCGGTTTCACCGGTCTTGATCCCAAAGGTCTGGAGGGGCTGGAGCTCAAGTACGACAAAACGATTCTAGGCCGCGGTGGTTATCTGGTTATGGAGCGTGATGCTCTCGGTCGCGGTATCGGAACGGGAACACCGCAGGTCCAGGGTGCGACTCATGGTCATGATCTCTATCTGACCATTGATAAGAACCTGCAATATATTGCCGAACGGGAATTGGCAGACGGTCTGCGCAGGACAGAAGCCAAAGCCGGCACGGTCGTCATGCTGGAACCTTCAACCGGCAAGGTACTGGCCATGGCCAGTTACCCGGAATATAACCCGAACGCCTATACCCGCTACAAGCCTTCCCAATGGCGGAATCGCGCCGTGTGCGACAGTTATGAGCCTGGATCAACCTTCAAGATCTTTGTTATGGCGGCGGCTCTCAATGAAGCGGCCATTACCACTACGCAGAAAATCGATTGTGAAAACGGTAAATTTCGGGTCGGCGGCAGGTATATTCACGATCACAAGGGCTACCAGCTACTGACTCCGGCCGAGATTATCAAGTACAGTTCAAATATCGGCTCGGCAAAAATTGGCAAAATGCTGGAACGGGAAGCCTTTCATAGCTATATCAAGGATTTCGGTTTCGGACAGCAGACCGGTATAGACCTGCCAGGCGAGGTCGTTGGCCTGCTGCGCCCACCGGACAAGTGGTTCGAAGTCGACCTGGCGGCAATCTCTTTCGGCCAGGGGATCAGCGTCACGCCTATTCAGTTGGCCGCTGCCGTAGCGTCAATCGCCAACGGCGGCAATCTGATGGAGCCATACGTTGTTGATCGGGTTGTTGACAGCCAGGGACAAGTGACTCACCAGTATCAGCCACGCGTGGTTCGCAAGGTGATTGCCCAGGATGTAGCCCAGACCGTTACCCGGATGATGGAAATGACTACGGAAGAAGGTGGCACGGCGACCAATGCCAGGGTGCCGGGCTTCAGGGTTGCAGGCAAGACCGGAACGGCGCAGAAGGTGGACGCGGTGACGGGCGGTTACTCGCAAGATAAGTGGGTCGCCTCCTTTGTCGGCTTTCTGCCTGCTGAAGAACCACGGCTGGTTATGCTGGTTGTCATCGACGAACCGAAGGTCGGTCACTATGGTGGCCTGACGGCCGCCCCGGTGTTCTCAAGGATTGCTGCTCAAGCGATGCAGTCTCTTAAGGTGGCTCCGAATGAAAAGATCCCGGCCGGCGAGACGTTGCCGTCGCTGGAGCAGATTATTGTCGCGACAGAGTCACCAAAACGATTCAAAATTCAGGAACTGGCGTCAACCGAATACTCCGGTGGCCCGATGATGCCGGATTTTGTTGGCCTGAGCTACCGTCAGGTCCTTGAGCTTATGGAAGAAGAGCAATTGAATGTCAGTTTCCGGGGGCGTGGCCGGGTTGTTGAGCAGTCACCGGTTCCCGGTATGGCGATTCCCTATGGTGCGCCGGTATGGGTACGCATGATGCCACCCTCCTGATAAGGCTTTGTCCTTACGGATGATTATGAAACTATCTCAACTCCTGAAACGCTGCCCGGTGCAGCAGGTGCATGGAAACATGGACCTTGACGTGACTGGTCTGCATTATGATTCCCGTCAGATCAGCAAAGGCGAGGCTTTCTTTGCTCTGCGTGGGGTTGTCAGCGATGGCCATAACTTCATCTCCAGTGCGATTGCAAACGGTGCCAAGGTCGTATTCACTGAAGAAAGTCTGGAGTGCCTGGAGCAGGTGACCACGGTCCTGGTCGAAAATACGCGACAGGCAATGGCCATGGCAGCGGCTGAATTTTATGGGAACCCGACAAAAGATATGAAGGTTGTCGGCGTGACCGGCACCAACGGCAAGACGACCATCACTTATCTGCTGGAAGCGATTTTGAACCGGGCTGACCTGGCACCTGCTGTGGTCGGTACGATCAATTACCGTTATGGCACCGACCTGCGTCAGGCGCCGCACACCACTCCGGAATCTCATGACCTGATGAAACAGATCAGCGATTTCCGACATAACGGAGCGCGTTCACTGGTGATGGAAGTTTCCTCGCACGCCCTGCACCAGTGTCGTGTCGATGGCGTGCATTTCCATGTTGGTGTTTTTACCAACCTGACCCCTGAACACCTTGATTATCACCATGATATGGAGCAGTACTTTGCGAGCAAGTACCATCTGTTCAAAGAGCTGCTGCCCCGCGACAATGGTCGCGCAGTGATCAATACTGATGATGCTTACGGCCGGCGCCTGGCGGCAATGTTGCCTGATGCCCTGACCTGTGGTCGCGATCAGGATGCAGACGTCCATCCAGAGAATCTCGATATCTCGTTGACGGGTATTCGTGGCCGGGTGGCAACGCCGCTCGGAGCAGTCGAAATCGCCAGTCCGCTGCTCGGTGATTACAATGTTGAAAACCTGCTTTGTGCCATCGGTGCAGCCGTTGCTCTTGACTTGCCGCTGCAGACGATTGTCGCAGGCCTGGCAGACGCAACCGGTGTGCCGGGGCGCCTCGAACTGATAGAAAATGACCGTGACGCGGTCATCCTGGTCGACTATGCGCATACGGGCGATGCCTTGCGTCGGGTCATCGAAGCGATGCAGCAGTTGGCTCCACAACGTATTCTGACCATTTTCGGTTGCGGCGGTGATCGTGATCGCCACAAGCGCCCGGTCATGGCTGAAGTCGCCGCCCGCGGGTCCGATATCGCAATTGCAACATCTGATAACCCGCGCACAGAAGACCCCGAGCATATTCTTAACGATATTCGCTGCGGTCTGATCAAGGTCCACGCGCATGAATGGAGCAAATCTGAAGCGGTCATTGGCAAAGGCAAAGGCTACGTCGTCATTCAGGATCGTCGGGAAGCTATTCAGTTCGCTGTCAACATCCTGCGATCTGGCGACCTCTTGCTGATTGCCGGCAAAGGGCACGAGGACTACCAGATTCTCGGCACCAAACGAATCCACTTTGATGATCGTGAAGAGGTGCGTATGGCTCTACAGGCGGGAGGTCGACTATGATACGCATGGATATGCGCGCAGTTGCAGATATCACTGGCGGGCACCTGATGCAGAACGGCGCGTCTGTTGAATTTTATGGCATTTCCACGGACAGTCGCACCGTGCAACCGGGAGATTTGTTTATCCCGCTGCGGGGTGATAATTTCGATGGTCATGATTATCTGACTCAGGCAATACAACGTGGAGCTGCTGCCTGTCTCAGTGAAGAAATGATTGGCGGGTTATTGGTGCCGGTCGTGAAGGTGAACGACACACTCAAGGCGCTGGGCGATCTGGCCGCAGCCATACGGCGCCAATTCGCCAGCCCGGTCATCGGCATAACCGGCACTTCGGGAAAGACCACTTGCAAGGAAATGCTGGCAGCCATACTTGACCATCTTGGCCCTGGGTTGAAGTCGGCCGGAAACTTCAATAACCTGATTGGAGTGCCGTTGACCCTTTTCGGCTTGCAGCCTGAGCATCGTTGGGCGGTTGTCGAGATGGGGATGAGTGCCCGCGGCGAAATTGCCAGGCTGGCTGAAATCGCCGCGCCGAATATCGGCCTGATTACGAATATCGGAGCCGGTCATCTGGAAAATTTCGAAGGAATCTCCGGCGTGGCTCGGGCTAAAGGGGAACTCTTCATCAGCTTACCTGCTGATGGTGTCGCTCTGATCAATGCCGACGACCCGGAAGTTTACAGGTTGCCAGTGGCCAATGGCGTTCGCAAAGTCCTCTTCGGCCTCAACGCTGATGCTGACATCCGGGCGGACAGAATTATCGCACAAAACGGATCGGTCAGCTTTGATCTGGCAATAGATGGTGCCGTTCAGCGGGTCATGCTGCCCTTACCGGGACGTCACAATGTTGCCAACGCTCTCGGGGCTGCGGCAGTTGCTACGGTCCTCGGTGTCGGGCTGAAGGAAATCACAGCCGGTCTTGAAGCGTTTAAATCCTGCCCGGGACGTATGGAGCTTCTGGAACTTCCGGGAGACATCGTTGTGCTTGAGGACAGCTACAACGCTAACCCCTTGTCGGTGCATGCCGCACTCGATGCTCTTCACGATCTCGGCTCAGCGGGCAGGCGTCTTGCGGTATTGGGGGATATGCTCGAGTTGGGAACCTCCGCTCCGGAATTGCATTACCAGATTGGTACCATAGCCGCACAACGAGCTGATTGGCTCTTTACTTACGGTACCCTGGCCAGGGAAATTGCCCGCGGGGCCAGAGATGCAGGATTGCCCGATGACAAAGTATTTGTTGCTAATAGTCATGATGAATTGGCTGCGCGACTTCTTCAAGTGCTCCAGGCCGGTGATCGGGTTCTGATCAAAGGGTCGCGAGGCATGCGCATGGAAAAAGTGACTGCCGCTTTGCGTGTTTCAAGGCAGAAGATCGCCGTAAACGGCGACTGACGGGGATTAAACGTGCTTTATCACCTGCTCTATCCTCTACATACGGAATTCACGATCTTTTATGTCTTCCGGTTTATTACGTTCCGGACGATTTATGCGGCAATTACCGCTCTTGTCATCAGCTTTCTACTGGGGCCGTGGCTGATCGAAAAGCTTTCGGCGTTGCAGCTGGGACAAACTATCAGGCGGTTGGGGCCTGAGTCACATTTCAAGAAGGAGGGGACGCCGACCATGGGGGGAGCCCTGATTCTTCTTGCCATCGTGCTGCCGACACTGCTCTGGGCCGATCTGACCAATATGTACGTCTGGTTGGTCCTTTTGGTCACCATCGGTTACGGTGTCATTGGCTTTGTCGATGACCTGCTGAAAATTCGCAAGAAGAACAGCGATGGCCTGTCGCCGCGCAAAAAAATGTTCTGGCAGATGCTGATTGCGTTCGGTGTCGGCATGGTACTTATGGCTTATCCCGGGTTCCAGACAACCCTGGCGTTCCCTTTTTTAAAAGGTGCCAATCCGGATCTTGGCTGGCTCTACGTGCCATTCGCAATGCTGGTGATTATCGGTGCGAGTAATGCGGTTAATCTCACTGACGGTCTTGATGGCCTGGCAATCGGTCCAGTGATCATTGCAGCTGGCGCTTACCTGATTTTCGCATACGTGGCCGGACATGCAACGCTGTCGAGCTATCTGCAGATAAATAATGTGAAAGGGGCGGGCGAGCTTTCAATCCTGTGCGGTTCCATGATCGGCGCCGGACTTGGCTTTCTCTGGTTTAATACTTACCCGGCCCAGGTTTTTATGGGTGATGTCGGCAGCCTGTCGCTTGGTGGAGCTATCGGCACGATCGCCGTGATTACCAAGCAGGAGATCGTGCTGGTGATCGTCGGTGGAATTTTCGTTATGGAAGCACTTTCAGTAATCGTACAGGTAACCTCGTTCCGCCTCTACGGTAAACGGATCTTCCGTATGGCTCCGATCCATCATCATTTTGAACTGAAAGGCTGGGCGGAACCGAAAATTATTGTGCGGTTCTGGATTATCAGCATTATTCTGGCCCTGATCGGCCTCTCAACCTTGAAACTGCGATAAATGAAACAAAATTATCGAGACAAGAAGATCGTTATTATGGGCGCCGGTTCTACCGGATGCAGCCTGACGCGCTTTTTTAGAGCCCGGGATGCGCGGGTCATCTTGTCCGACCATCGTTCCGCGGCTCTTCTCACTCATCTTGATGAATTGAAAAAAGCCGGCGTTGAGCTGGATCTCGGCGGCCACACGCTGACACTCTTTACAGCAGCGGACCTGGTTGTGGTCAGCCCCGGGGTGCCACTTGATATCCCGGTATTGCATGCCTGTCGCGAGCACGGAGTTCCGGTGCTCGGTGAAGTCGAGGTCGCCTGGCGTGAGTTGGACGGAACCATGATTGCCATTACGGGAACCAATGGCAAGTCAACGGTAACTACCCTGATCGGCGAGATGCTGAAAGCCTGGGGAAAGAAGGTTTTCGTCGGTGGTAATCTCGGCACACCGCTGATTGACGCCGTTGACAATGATTATGGCTGGCAGGTTGTCGAATTATCGTCTTTCCAGCTGGAAACGATAGAAGCCTTTCGGCCGCGCTATGCCATGCTGCTCAATATATCTGAAGATCACCTCGACCGGTATCCGGATATGGTCAGCTACATTGCAGCCAAAGCGCGCATATTCGAGAACCTGCAAGACGACGACGTGGCGATTCTGAACCATGATGATGCGCTGGTCAAGCAGGCGGCAGGGGCAACCCGGGCAACCCGGATCTGTTTCAGTGGCCAGTCCTTGCTGGACAACGGCATGAGCCTGATCGATGGCAAGATCGTCTGGCGTTGGCAGGGTAATGAAATTCTCTTTCCGGTTGATGAATTACAGCTCCGTGGTCGGCATAACCAGGAAAATGTTATGGCTGCCATGATTCCACTGCTGTTGGAAGGGTGCCCTGCCGAGATTGCCTGGATGGCCGCCAAAAATTTTGCCGGTCTGCCGCACCGTATGGAGTTCCTCGGCGAACTGAATGGTTCCTGCTGGTACAACGATTCCAAAGGCACCAATATCGGCAGCGTGGTGAAAAGCCTGGATGGGTTGGCAAAGCCGGTGATTCTGATTGCCGGTGGCAAGGATAAGCAGGGTGATCTCACGGCTCTGATTGAGCCAATTCGTGCCAAGGTTGCCAGTCTGATACTGATCGGTGCCGCAGCAGGGCGCATGGAGAATGTCTTTAATGGCCTTACCGAAATCTACAGGGCCGCTGATATGCACGAAGCCGTCAAACTTGCTGCGCGGTTGAGCTGTTCCGGGGGGACGGTACTGCTGTCTCCAGGGTGTTCCAGCTACGATATGTACAAGAATTTTGAAGAGCGTGGGCAGGATTTTTCTCAAGAGTTTCGTGCGCTGAGTCCGCACCGGGGGTGCAGAAATGGAAGTTAGACAAGGGACTGATCGTTCCATGCTGCTTCTGGCGGTCTGCTTGACCTGTCTCGGTGTGGTTATGGTTTTTTCATCTTCGTCGATCATGGCGGTGCGGGATTACGGCGACAGCCTGTATTTTCTCAAGCGTCAGGGCGTTTATGCTCTGCTTGGCTTCGGAGTCATGGCGCTGTTGATGCGGGTTAATCTTGAAATCCTGCGCAAGGCAGCATGGCCGATATTGGCATTGTGTGCCCTGCTGTTGATAGCGGTTCTGATCCCCGGCATCGGTAAAAAGGTTAGCGGCGCAGCCCGCTGGATTAAAATTGCCGGGATTACATTCCAGCCGGCTGAGTTTGTTAAAATCGGCCTGGTGCTCTTCCTGGCACATTCTCTGGCCCGTAAACAGGAGAAAGTGAAGAGCTTTCGTCTCGGTTTCCTGCCATACATGCTGATCCTTTCTGTGCTGCTCGTGCTGTTGCTGGCACAACCGGATCTTGGCAGTGCCCTGACTCTCGGTGTCGTGACGATTGCCATGCTGTTAGTTGCCGGGACTCGTTTGAGCTACCTGGCCAGTATCGGTTTGGTCGCCCTGCCATTTCTCTACTTCATGGTCATGAATGTCGATTACCGCCGCCGGCGGATTCTGGCGTTTCTTAACCCATGGGAAGACCCGAGTAACACCGGTTTCCAGATTATCCAGAGCTGGATTGCCTTCGGCTCGGGCGGTGCGTTTGGCCAAGGTCTTGGTGAGAGCAAACAGAAACTCTTCTTCTTGCCCGAGGCGCATACTGATTTTATCTTTTCCGTGATCGGTGAAGAACTCGGTTTCATCGGCGTGATCGTCATCGCAGCGATGTTCATGCTGCTGGTACTGCGCGGTTTCCGCACGGCGCTCAATGCACCGAACGAATTCGCCTGCTTTCTGGCTTTCGGCCTTACCCTGCTGGTAGGTATGGAGGCCTTTGTCAATATGGCGGTGGTCATGGGGATGGTTCCCACCAAAGGGCTGGCGTTGCCGTTTATTTCCTACGGGGGGACGAGCCTGGTGACAACCCTTGCAGCTATCGGCATTCTTTTGAACGTTTCACGTCAACTACCGGGAGAGTTGCGATGAGGCTGCTACTGGCCGGTGGTGGCACCGGCGGACATCTTTTTCCGGCAATTTCGCTGGCCGAACAACTCAAGCATGAGGATCCTCAGAGCGAAATTCTCTTTGTGGGCACCGAAAGGGGGTTGGAAGCCCGAATGTTGCCGGAACTCGGCTGGTCTTTAAAGACGATCGAAATGAGCGGCTGGGCCGGACTTGGTGTTTTCGCCCGCCTTAAAGTTCTCGGTAAGCTGATAAGGGGCTTTGGACAATCCAGAGCGATCCTGCGGAAATTTGGCCCGGATGTTGTGGTTGGCGTCGGTGGTTATGCCTCGGTTCCGGTTCTGTTGGCAGCCAAAACACTGGGAATTCCGTACCTGATCCATGAGCAGAATGCCTGGCCTGGTCTGGCCAACCGTCTGCTTGGTCGTTGGGCAAAAAGAGTCTGCCTGTCCTTTGGCGAGGCTGACCGGGCTTTTTATCAAAGCGCCACAGTGTTGACCGGCAATCCGGTCCGAGCGGCAATGGAAAATTGCCCGAACCTTCCCGAAGACAAAGTCTGCCTGCTGGTATTCGGCGGCAGTCAGGGAGCGCGGGCAATAAACCGCGCGGTGATCGCTGCCTTGCCATATCTGGATGATTGGCGAGAGAAACTGGAAATCGTCCATCAGTCGGGACCATCGGATTATGATGAAATTGTGCGAGCTTACCAGGAAAATGGTTGGCCGAATGTTGACGTTCAGCCATTCATTAAAGATATGGCGCAGGCCTATGCAAAGGCGACCCTGGTCTTGTGCCGAGCCGGGGCAACGACCCTTGCCGAGTTGACTGCCTGTGGTCGTCCGGCTGTTCTTGTGCCATATAAATACGCAGCCGCCGGACATCAGTCAATTAATGCCCAGGCCATGGCTGCCAAGGGAGCCGCCCTGATGATGGAAGAGGCCGACCTGACACCAGAGCGACTGGGCAAGCTGCTCAACGGCTTGCTCCACGATCGAACCAGTCTCCTGTCGATATCTGCAGCGGCAAAAAGATTAGCGCGCCGCGGCGCTGCTGCACGGTTGCTGCAGGAATGCCGAACCGTTCTTCTGGAAGTGAGGTAAAGAGAAAATTATGTACGGCAAGATTCAAAAAATACATTTCGTCGGCATCGGCGGCATAGGCATGAGTGGGATTGCTGAAGTGCTTATTAACCTTGGCTACCAGGTGACCGGTTCGGACCTCAAGGAGAGTGATATCACCCGGAGGCTGGTTAGTCTGGGCGGCACGATTGCTTATGGTCATCGAACCGAGAATCTTGCTGAAGTGGATGTCGTCGTGACTTCTACGGCAGTCAATCAGAAAAATCCTGAAGTCCTGGAAGCCCATCGACGCAAGATCCCGGTCATCCCCCGCGCAGAAATGCTGGCCGAATTGATGCGTATGAAGCATGGCATCGCCATTGCCGGAACCCACGGCAAGACCACCACCACCAGCATGGTGGCGACCGTGCTTTCCCATGGTGGCATTGATCCGACAGTGGTCATTGGTGGCCGGCTTGATTCGATCGGTTCCAACGCCAAATTGGGACAGGGTAAATTCCTGGTAGCCGAAGCTGATGAATCCGATGGGTCGTTCCTTAAGTTGTCGCCGACCATTGCGGTGGTGACCAATGTTGATGAGGACCACCTCGATTACTATAGTGGACTGGATGAAATCCGATCGACCTTTGTCGACTTCATTAACAAGGTTCCTTTCTACGGGCTGGTTGTCCTCTGCCTGGATGATGAGAACCTGCAGGGGATGATTCCCGAAGTCAAAAAGCGCCTGATCACCTATGGTCTGACCAGTCAGGCCGACTTCCAGGCTTCTGACATCCAGCATGATGCCGATCGCACCAATTTTCTTGTGCATTTTCGCGGCGAAGCACTCGGTCGGCTGAATATCCAGATGCCGGGGCGTCACAATGTCCTGAACGCATTGGCTGCTGTTGCTGTCGGCATGGAGCTTGATATGCCGTTTGCCTCGATTGCAGAGGGCTTTCAGGATTTCGGAGGCGTGCAGCGGCGTTTTCAGATCAGAGGTGAAGCACAAGGGATCATGGTGGTCGATGATTACGGCCATCATCCGGTGGAAATCAAGGCGACTCTGGCTGCGGCCCGTTCTGGTTGGAACCGCAGGGTGATTGCGGTTTTTCAGCCTCACAGGTACAGTCGGACCGAGGCTCTCTTTGATGATTTTACCAAAGCTTTTTACCAGGCCGACCATGTTGCCATGATGGATGTGTACGCCGCTGGCGAAGAGCCGAGGCCTGAAGTTTCAGCAGAAAAGCTTGCAGATGGCCTCAGCGGTCATGGCCACAAATCATGTTGCTTTACCGGTGATGCCGAAGCGACGGTAGAGCATCTGCTGGCCATATTGCAGGCTGGTGATATTGTCATCACGCTCGGCGCCGGTAATGTCTGGCAGGTAGGCCAGGAACTGTTGCAACTCCTGAGAGATAAGGCTTGATTGAAAGAGTACAGCTTGAGATGAGAGTTATGGCGAATCGCAATGAACTGAAAAACAACAGGATTGCCGTACTGATGGGAGGCCTCTCTGCCGAGCGGGAGATTTCTCTGAAAACAGGCCGGGCCGTTTTGAGCGCGTTGCTTGAAAATGGCTGCAACGCGATTCCGATAGATGTCGGTCGTGATCTGCCGGAGCAATTGCGTACAGCTGAAGCCGAACTGGCCTTTATCTGCCTGCATGGCCGCTACGGTGAAGACGGCACGGTTCAGGGGCTGCTTGAAATGATGCAGATCCCTTATACCGGCAGTGGTGTGATGTCATCCAGTGTGGCCATGGACAAGGTGGTTACCAAGCAGATCCTGCTCTATCACGAAATATCAACTCCCGGATTCATGGTCTACCGTGTCGGGGATGACCTGCCCGCAGTGTTGAAACGCTGCAGGCATTTCCCTCTGGTCGTCAAGCCGGCTCGTGAAGGTTCAACAATTGGCATCAGTATAGCGCATGACAGGTCTCAGCTCGAAGCAGGTCTTGCTGACGCGATGAAACACGATGACCTGATCCTGATCGAAGATTTTATTCAAGGCGACGAAGTGACTGTCAGTGTCCTGAATGGTGAGCCATTGCCCATTATAAAGATTGTCCCAAAAAGTGGATTTTACGATTACGCATCAAAATACACGCCGGGACAAACCGAATATTTGCTGCCGGCACCTTTAGAGCTGGTTCTTTACAACCGGCTTCAGGAAGTCTCCGTGGCCGCCTGCCGGGCGCTATCCTGCCGGGGCGCTGCCAGAGTCGACTTTATGGTGAGGGAACGAGAGTTCTTCTGCCTTGAAATCAACACCATTCCAGGCATGACAGAAACCAGCCTGCTGCCCAAGGCCGCTGCAGAGGCTGGTATTCCCTTTAACGAGCTGGTGTTGCAAATCCTTGAAGATGCGGGATTGAACAAATAGTCAAGCAAGCGGATGAAACGATGCATGACCTGAAGTCCAACAATCAGAAGAAGATTAAGACCAATCGGCGAAAGCAGAAAAAGCAGCCGTACGACTGGAAAAAGCTCTTCCATCGTGTGCTGCGCATCAGCATTGCGTCCGGTAGTGGTTTTCTGCTTGCCAGTGGCGCTCTGTTGACAGCCCAGATACTTCTCGAATCAGGTTATTTTGGAGTGCAGCAGATCCGCGTGGAAAATCAGGTGAGAGTCAGTGAAGGCGACATCCTCGATGCTTCAGATATCAAGACAGGTGACAGCCTGTTTGATCTCGAACTTTATATGATCGGTCGTAAAATTGAAGAGCATCCATGGATTGCCAGAGCTGATGTGGAACGGTCCTTCCCGAATCAGGTGGTGATCCGGGTCGTGGAGCGGCAGGCCAGGGCCATTATTGATCTGGGCTTTCTCTATTACGTTGATAAGGCAGGAGAGGTTTTCAAGTTGCTTGACGCGGGCGACCAGCTCGATTATCCGGTGATTACCGGAATTGATCGTCAGTATTTGCTCGAAAACCCGGACCAGACCCAGGGTTGCTTGAATCTGGCTCTGCTGCTTATGGATGAACTGAGCAACCGAACGCTCTTTAACCTTGATGACATTTCAGAAATCCATTACGACCAGCAGGAAGGGCTGATTCTGCATACCCGCATCGGCGGAGTCCCCGTACATATGGGCAAGATGGGTTTTGATGCCAAGCTCGACCGCCTGGAGAAAATTTACATTGATCTGGAACCGCGCTTAATGGCGCTCAGGTATATTGACTTAAACGTGACCGATCGCGTTATCGTGATGGTGGATGCGAAACGTACGGTTGGCAGAGGTTAGCTATGAAGAAGGGGAAGGGGAGAGACATGAGCAATAAACGGGAAAATCTGGTGGTCGGCCTCGACATCGGCACAACCAAGATCTGTGCGATTGTCGGGGCGATAACCGATGAGGGCCTCGATATCGTGGGCATCGGTACGAGTGCCTCACGCGGCCTGCGCAAGGGAGTGGTCATCAACATCGAGAGCACTGTCAATGCGATTCGCAAGGCACTCCAGGAAGCCGAGTTGATGGCGGGTTGTGAAATCAAGTCGGTCTTTGCCGGAATTGCCGGAGGGCATATCAAGGGGATCAACTCCCAGGGTGTGATAGCCATCAAGAATCGTGAAGTCACCAACGAAGATGTGCGTCGCGTGATTGACGCCGCCAAGGCCCTGGCGATTCCGATGGACCGGGAAGTGATACATATCCTGCCCCAGGAATTCATCATTGATGACCAGGATGGCATAAAGGAGCCGCTGGGAATGAGTGGCGTCCGCCTGGAAGCCCGGGTGCATATCGTCACCGGCGCAGTAGCCAGTGCACAGAACATCATCAAAAGTTGCAACAAGGCCGGTGTGGATGTCGGAGATATTGTCCTTGAGCAATTGGCCTCGGCGGAAGCCGTGCTGACCCCCGATGAAAAAGACCTCGGCGTTGCCCTGATTGATATTGGCGGCGGTACGACGGATATTGCCATCTTTGTCGATGGGGCGATCAAACATACATCGGTTCTGTCGCTTGGCGGCAACCATCTGACCAACGACATTGCTGTAGGTTTGCGGACACCGACGGCAGAGGCCGAAAAGATCAAGCAGGCCTCAGGGTGCTGCCTCTCCTCGATGGTCGGTAAAGACGAAACGATTGAAGTTCCCTCTGTCGGTGGCCGTGAACCGCGCATCCTGTCGCGTCAGCTGCTGGCCGAGATCCTCGAACCACGGGTCGAGGAAATTTTCACCCTGGTTAATCGCGAGATTGTCAAGAGTGGTTATGAGGATCTGATCGCATCCGGAGTGGTTATTACCGGCGGTTCGGCGATTCTGCCAGGGATGCCGGAATTGGCTGAACAGATTTTCGATCTGCCGGTGCGGCGTGGCAAACCCATCGATATCGGCGGTTTGACCGATGTCGTTAATTCACCTGTTTATGCGACCGGTGTGGGTCTGGTGAAATATGGCAGCCGCAACATGCAGACCCGCAATTTTGTGATCGGCCAGGAAAATCTGTTCGATCGTGTGGCGCGACGCATGAAAGAATGGTTCGGAGAATTTTTCTGAAAAACTGAAGGAAGGCACAAGGTCTGTAATTTAAACCGACCGGCGCAACGGAGAAGCAATGGTCACAGCAATGGTGGAGGGAGTCTTATGTTTGAATTTGACGAGAACGTTGACCAGGTAGCAAAGATCAAGGTCATTGGTGTTGGTGGTGGCGGCAGTAATGCCGTTAATACGATGATTGTCGCCCGCATTGATGGTGTGGAGTTCATGGTGGCCAATACTGATGCTCAGGCGCTGCGGGCTAACCAGGCGGCGTTGCGCATTCAGCTCGGCCCCAAGTTGACCAAGGGCCTGGGTGCCGGAGCCAATCCCGAAGTCGGTCGCGAAGCGGCTGAAGAGGATCGATCCCGACTTAAGGATCTGCTGCAGGGTGCGGATATGGTCTTCATTGCCGCTGGTCTCGGCGGTGGCACCGGTACCGGTGCAGCACCAGTGATTGCCGAAGTTGCCAGAGAGGTCGGTGCACTGACCGTCGCAGTCGTCACCAAGCCGTTCGCTTTCGAAGGCAAACAGCGCATGGCCAAGGCAATGCAGGGCGTTGAAGAGCTTAAACAGGTGGTCGATTCACTGATCCTGATTCCTAATGATCGTCTCACCGGGCTTGCCGACAAGAAAATGGGAATCCTCGACGCCTTCAAGCCGGCAGATGATGTTTTGCGTCATGCTGTACAGGGGATCTCGGATTTGATCACAACCCACGGTATGATCAACGTCGACTTTGCCGACGTCAAGGCGGCGATGAGCGAACGCGGCATGGCCATGATGGGCATCGGTGTCGGTGAAGGTGAAAACCGGGCCGTGGCTGCCGCGCAACAGGCAATCAGCAGCCCGCTGCTGGAAGAGATTGATATCTCCGGTGCCAAGGGTGTGCTGGTCAACGTGACCGGCTCCTCAAGTATGACCATGGACGATTATCAGGCTGTGGCCAACATTATTCACGATAAAGTCCACGAAGACGCCAACATCTTCATCGGTCTGGTTATCAACGAAGAGATGGGCGAAAAGATCCAGGTGACGGCGATTGCCACCGGTTTTGGCTGCAGCTTCGAAACCGGCCAGCGGCCTGGCGCGGCATTGGGTCGACCGAACATACCGAATCCGAGCAAAATTGATCGTGATATCCCGGCTTTCATTCGCAATCAGAATCAGGGCAAACCCCGCGCCGGCTTGCGTATTGGCGCCTACAATGAAGATGAAGAATACGATATCCCGACGTTCTTGCGTAAACGCGTCGATTGATAAACAAGACTAATAGCTGATGGTGCAATCCTCAGGGTCCTGTCAGCCAAAGACTGGAATTTAATGCTGTGCTTGTCAAAGAGTGGCCAACCGTGCCGGTTCTCCGCCCGGCGTCTGCGGTTTGCTCTAGAGCTCTGCGCTTGCCTGTGATGTGACTCCCTCAACTCCCTTGGACCGCCTTGCGCGGTCCTTTTTTTTGTCAGGAAGCCCCGGGATAAAACCGTTGCCCGGATGGGTATGCGCAACCTGAATACATTGTATTCGATTTCTCAGAGGATCCGGCCTTTAACGAATGTGAACTGCGCATGCTCCGGGATTTGCATTTGACTTGACCTGAGGCCTATTGTAGAAGATGTGAACATAAATGTACAAAAGTGCAAACCAGCGAACCTGGAGACTACATATGGCCCTGTCTAAAGATCTTCTTGCGATTCTGGTCTGTCCACAATGCAAGGGTGAAATTGTCCCTGATGACAATCATGATAAACTGCTCTGCCACGCCTGCAAATTGGCTTACCCGGTGCGTGACGGGATTCCTGTTATGCTGGTTGACGAAGCCCTGCCATTATCCAGAACTCCTGCGCAAACGGCGGCAGATAGAGCAACCCGTTGAACTGTGCCGACATCCTGAAAGCGTTGCACAACCTGTGGCCGAAGCTCTACTTTTTGAAGAATTCATCCAGCCTGATCCAGTCTTGTCGAATTGTTGCGACGGTTTGCAGAGATGGATTGAAATCTCGCATCTCTTCACCGTAAACTGCGGCCGATGTCACGTCACCTGATCGAAAAATACCGTCAACGTTTCGAACTGGAAACAGGCTTGACTGCCAACCCCTGGGGGGGACGTCTGAGTGTTGCCCTGGTGTATCCGAACACCTACCATCAGGGCATGAGCAACCTCGGTCTGCAGACCGTTTATCAGATGCTCAATACCCGTGACGATACACTTTGCGAACGTTTCTTCCTCCCTGATCCCGAGGATCTCGACGAGCATCGTCGAACCGAATTCCCGTTGGTTTCCGTAGAATCGCAGCGACCGCTTGGCGATTTTGATCTGGTCGCCTTCTCCATCTCTTTTGAAAACGACTACCTGAATCTGCCGATTCTTTTTGAGCTCGGTCGTCTGCCGCTCTGGCGTGTGGAACGCGGTGAGCACCAACCACTTGTCCTCTGTGGCGGCGTCTGCACCTTCCTCAATCCGGAACCGCTGGCGGACATCATGGATCTGTTTGCGGTTGGTGAAGCCGAAGTTATCCTGCCGCCACTGTTGGAAAGCTTGCTGGCCCGGGATACGGGTGACCGCAATCAACTTTTGAGCCATCTTTCGCAATTGCCGGGAGTCTACCAGCCGCGCGGCTATACCATCAGTTACGGGGAGACCGGCGAGCTGCAGGCCATGATACCGGCAGAAAATCTGCCTGAGCGCGTCAAGCGCCAGTGGCAGAATCATCTCGATGACAGTCAGAGCCGTACCTGCGTGGCGACGCCGGATACGGAATTCGGCAGCATGCACCTGGTCGAGGTCTCCCGTGGTTGCCCACGGGCCTGTCGTTTCTGTGCAGCCGGGTTTATCTACCGGCCGTTTCGCGAGCATTCACTTGTCCATCTGCGGCACGAGATTCTCGGGGAACAGCATGAGGTCGGCAGGGTCGGCCTGGTGGCGGCGGCTGTCTCGGATTATGGCGAACTGGCTGAAATTGGCCGTGCAATTCTCGATCATGGTGGCGAGGTGTCGGTCTCAAGTGTTCGCATTGATGCAATCACGATCGATCAGGTACGCGTCCTCGCCGATGCGGGGCACAAGACCCTGGCCCTGGCCCCGGAGGCCGGTAGCCAGCAGATGCGCGATGTGATTAACAAGGGGATTGATGAAGCGCAGATTCTGGCCGCCGTCAAGCTGCTGGCGGAGGGCGGCATCCCGAACCTCAAACTTTATTTCATGATCGGGTTACCGACAGAATCAGAGGCTGACATTATCGCGATTGCGGACCTGACGGTGAAAATACGTCAAATCTGGGAGGCGATCGGCAAGCAGCGCGGCCGGCTCGGTCGCCTGCATCTTTCTGTGAACCCTTTTGTGCCCAAGCCCTGGACGCCGCTGCAGTGGGCACCCATGGAGCAGCGCGGACAGCTTGAAAAGAAATATCGTCTATTGCAGAAACGGCTGCGTCCATTGCCTAATGTCGATCTGAATTTTGAGTCATTGCGCCAGGCCGAAATCCAGGGTCTGTTTGCGCGCGGAGATCGTCGCGTAGGCAGGCTCTTGCCGTTGCTGGCCGGGGGCTCGAGCCTGAAGGCGGCTTGTCGCCAAGTCGGCCTCGATCCGGCTTTCTATCTTCATCGAGAACGGGGAATGCACGAACTCTTTCCCTGGGATATTATTGAACAGGGTGTCCAACGGGGACACCTGCGCAAGGAATATGAGGAGGCGCTAGCGGCCAGACCGGGGCATGTCTGTCACCCGGGCTGTCGACGCTGTGGGCTGGTCTGTTGAACCATTTTCATCGCAACTTTTCTTTAAGCAGACAAACTAGAAACCCTGTGAACTGCCGCAAACGACTCCTCTCCTGTTTATATCCTGAATCCGTGAGTTTGATTTGGCTCTGCCGATTTCAAGCCATTTTGCAGACCCCAGCAGGTGGGGCGTGAGGCGTAAGGGGTGAGGCGTAAATCTTCAGGCGGAAACCGGGCCTTTGATTTCTCTCCTCACTCTTCACCCTTCACTCCTCACGGATTCAGGTATATGTTAACGGGTATAAATTGGCTATCTATTGGCTTGACTTAAACGTGCTCATGTAGTAGCGTGACCTCACAAAAAGTATGACACTCTGTTGCGCCCTTTGGGCCACAGAGCTTTAGCCCCGGCCTTCCCCTCCAGGAACCGGGGCATTTTTTATTACTCTCTGGGTCGGTTGATTCAGAAGGCCGGACAGGGATTATGAAATATCCTGGATGACACACCGATTGTTCCTCAGTTATACTGACTACATCTTCCGGACCGTAATACTCACTGACGACAAGAGCCTGATAACGAAACGTTGCAAAGGAGAATCAGGATGACTGAAGCAAGCCTGCTTCTTGAAAAAGATGGCGCTCTGGCAATCATTACTTTCAACAACCCCAAAGCACTCAATGCCCTGACTGTGGCCACCTTCTACCGTTTGGAAGAACTGCTCGATCAACTGGAACAGGATGCGGATATCCGCGTGGTGATACTCACCGGTGCCGGTGAAAAGGCTTTTATCGCCGGCGGTGATATCGGTCATCTGGGCACCCTTGACGCTGCTGGCGCTCGTGATTTCGCCCTGCTGGCCCAGCGTGTGATTGATCGTATAGAAGCGTTTCCCAAACCGGTGATTGCGGCCATCAACGGCTACGCGCTTGGCGGCGGCTGCGAACTGGCTATGGGGTGTGATATACGCATTGCCTCAGATTCAGCGAGGTTCGGACAACCTGAAGTAAAACTCGGCATCATACCCGGCTTTGCCGGGACACAGCGTCAGGCTCGCCTGGTCGGCAAAGGGCGGGCCAAGGAACTGGTCTTTACCGGTGAAATGATTGATGCCGAGGAAGCTTGCCGCATCGGCCTGGTCAACCGCGTCGTGACCGGGGACCGCTTGCTGGAGGAGGCCCGCGCCCTGGCGTTGAAGATGTGTGATAAAAGCGCTTCGGCAATCAGGTTTGCCAAGGATGCGATTGATAACGGTCTGGAGATGGACTTTGCGCGCGGGGCACGTTACGAAGCAGACCTTTTTGCACTTTGCTTCACGACGGCAGACTGTAAGGAGGGGATCAGTGCCTTTCTGGAGAAGCGTCTTGCCAGGTTCTGAGTTGCAACGTAAGAATTCCAGCCTCCGGTTGCTGCGGGGCATGCTCCTGGTTCTGCTTTTTGCCTTTCCTGGCAGTGTGCTGGCGCAACAGGACCCGGGTATCCCCGATCAGTTCGGGATTCTCAGCGTGCAGGTCGAGAACGATATGTGGGGAAGCGGCGAGGACCAACATTATACCCATGGAACCCGTATCTCATATCTGTCCAGCGAAGAAACCCCGGCCTGGCTGGTGCGGGCAGCAGGCATGGTGCCGGTATTCAGTCGGCGGGGGCATCTGCGCACCAGCTACGCCGTCGGACAGAGCATCTTTACTCCTGAAGACATCATTCGCAAGGACCTTGTCGTGGATGATCGTCCTTATGCAGGATGGCTTTACGGTGCAATCGGCTTGATTTCCGATCATCGCGTGCGCGACGGCAATCTGCGCTCAGGGCGACTTGATTCCCTCGAGCTGAACCTTGGTGTTGTTGGCCAGTCATCTTTAGCAGAAGACACCCAGTCGATTGTCCACAATATCATCGGGGCCCCGGAGCCGAACGGTTGGCGTCATCAACTGCACGACGAATTTGGTATCATGCTGGTCTACGACCGGCAGTGGCAGGCTCAATACGTCTCCGAAGTCTATGGCATGGGTGTTGATCTGACGCCTAATGTCGGCGGCACTCTCGGCAATGTTTTGACCAGCATCTCCGGTGGCGTCACCTTGCGCGTCGGCCGTGATCTGCCGAGCGATTACGGTCCGCCTTCAATCCGTCCGAGCCTGCCCGGTTCGGGGTTTTACAATCCGACCCGTGAATTTGGCTGGTATCTGTTTGCCGGGGTCGAAGGACGTTATGTCCTGCATAGTATCTTTCTCGATGGCAATACTTTTAAAAGCAGCCATAGTGTTGATCGTGAACCCTGGGTCGGTGATATCCAAGCCGGGCTGGTCTTGACCTGGGGGGGGGTTCGTCTGAGTTTTACCAATATTTTTCGCAGCGACGAATTTGCAGAGCAGAAATCCCCTACCGAGTTCGGTTCGATCAGTCTGTCGTTTCGCCTTTAACACTCGGAGCAATAACCAAAAATTGTTAACGCAGAGAAGTCATCACGCTTTACTAACTTTTTCCGAAGGACACTGCCGATGAACCGAATTTCCCCCTTGCTGCTCCTGCTTTTGCTTTTCCCCCTCTTTGCCGCATGCGAACGTTCTCCGGGAGCTCTGCCCGAAGGAGCGGTCATCCTCGCCTTCGGCGACAGCATTACAGCCGGCACCGGTGCCAGTGAAGGCGAAGCGTACCCTGCTGTGCTAGAGAGCCTAGTCGGGCGCAAGGTGGTCAACGCCGGGGTACCCGGAGAGACCACTGCAGAAGGACTCGCACGGCTGCCCCGAGTGCTGGCCGAGGTACAACCCCATTTGGTGATCCTTTGCCACGGTGGCGAAGACATGATCCAGGGACTTGATGCAGGAGAGCTCGTCGCCAACTTCAAAACAATGATCCGGCTCATCGGCGAAGCCGATGCCGAGGTCTTTCTGATCGCCGTCCCCCCACCGGCACCTTACTTCCAGCCAGCCTCTTTTTATAACCAGATTGCCCGCGATATGAAGGTTTCCATCGAGGTAAACACCCTGAGCAACATTCTTTCCAGCGATGAGACGAGGAGCGAAAGCATTTATCCCAATACCGAAGGGTACGCCGCCCTGGCCAAAGCGATTTCCAAACGATTGAAAACGCTCCAGCGTTGAGGTCGCAGCAGTAAACTATTTCAGATCAAGTGTGCTGGCGGGCAATGAACGGGTTTGATCGCTTCAAATTGGGGGCACTCAAGTGGACGCTCTAGCAGCCCCAATTTCAATGCAATTCTGCCTGCTGAGGCTTTGTTTCTTACCGATTGAGCTTGCGGGCGATCTCGGCCACATGCTGCCCCTGGAAGCGGGCAATCGCCAGTTCATTCTCACTGGGTTGGCGCGAACCATCGCTACCGGCAAGAGTAGATGCACCGTAAGGTGTCCCACCACTGATCTCATCCATCTTCATCAAGCGCGCCTCGGAGTAGGGAACCCCGACAATAACCATCCCCTGGTGCAGCAAGGTGGTGTGAAAACTGGTAATGGTTGTCTCCTGGCC
>JBPPMD010000054.1:0-2946 GCA_051305875.1 Desulfuromonadales bacterium
GGGTGCCGGCTAAGGGGGAGGTGGTGCTGGGGTATCGGGTTGAGGTGAAATACTAGTACCCTGTAACCCATAAACTATCGCATCTTGCTGGTTCTTTGCCGCGTCAGCGGCGTTGCGCCTTCAGCTGAGTAGCTACGGCTGGGCAGCTGAAGGCACGCCTTGCTGACCCGCTAAATTCCTTCGCAAGCTTGCGAAATCCTATAGGTTACAGGGTACTAGTCCCGCCTCTAAATCTTCCCAGAGATCCTCAACATCTTCGAGTCCGACCGAGATGCGCAGCAGGTTTTTGGTAATCCCCTGATGTAGTTTGTCTGGCGCCGGAATTGCGGCGTGCGACATCGACCAGCAATGCGTGAGGATGGTTTCCACACCACCGAGACTGGGGGCGATAATCGGCAGTTTGACGCTTTCGAGGAGTTTCTTGACCTGTGGTTCTTCTTTGAGTTCAAAAGAAAGCACCGCTCCGGCACCGCTGGCCTGAGAGAAATGCAGCTCTCGGCCTGAAAAATCGTCAAGACCAGGGAACCAGACGCGAGCAACAGCAGGATGCGCCGTAAGCCTCTCAGCAAGAGCCTGTGCGCTGGCCTGGCCTGCCTGCAGACGTACCTTGAGGGTCTTGATTCCCCGTGAGAGAAGAAACGATTCGAAGGGCGAAAGCACGGCTCCAAAAGCATTCTGAAAATATTTCAAACGCTTTGCGAGCTGCGCATCGGCAGTAGTGACCAGACCGGCAAGGATGTCGCTGTGGCCGCCAAGAAACTTGGTGGCACTGTGGATGGTCACATCAATGCCGAGATCAAGGGGTCGCTGCAGCAGCGGCGTCATAAAGGTGTTGTCGAGCATGGTGATCAGGCCGTTGTCTCTGGCGATTGCCACCATGGCCCGCAGATCGGTGATTTTAAACAGCGGGTTGGACGGGGTCTCAAGAAAAAGCGCCCGGGTTTGCGGAGTAATGGCCGCTGTCACGGCTTCAGTATCGGAGGTGTCAACCAGGCTGATGGATATTCCCTGCTGTGGCAGAACACCGGTGATGAACCGCCAGGAACCGCCATACAGGTCGGAGGAGGCGATCAGGTGATCGCCACTTTTCAGCAGAGAAAGCGTGCTGCCGATAGCGGCCATCCCTGAAGCGTAAGCGAAGCCGCGTACACCGCCTTCGAGCAGGGCAATGGCTTCTTCGACCTGCTCACGACTCGGGTTGCCGCTGCGGACATAATCATAAGCACCGGAGGTGCCGCCCTCGTGATGGTAAGTTGATGCCTGGTAAATCGGCACGGTCGCGGCGCCGGTTGCCGGGTCGCGGTCTTTGCCCTGGTGAACGAGCAGGGTCGCCTGCCGATACTTTGAATGTGTCATGTCGCAATGCTCCAAGATGACTGAACGGTAATTTAACGGTTCTATAATCCAAAAGAAGGTTTAACGCGGAGACGCAGAGGCCGCAGAGTAAAAAAAATATGAATGCAATATGACTGACACCTTGGGTACTCTTCTCAGCGTCTCCGCGTTAATTGTTGTTTCTGTTTCGAAAGCCTTTAATAAAAAACTTCCTCAAACTCACTCCAGAGCCTGTTCAAGATCAGCGATGATGTCGTCCACCGATTCTGTGCCGACTGAAAGGCGCAACAGGCTCTCACAGATGCCAAGGCGCTTGCGCTCGGCTTCCGGAATGTCGCCGTGGGTTTGCACGGCCGGCAATGTCATTAATGACTCAACGCCACCAAGACTTTCGGCAAAAGAGATCAAGCGTAGACGCTTGAGAACGGTCCTGGCCACTTCGTCACTCTTCACCCGGAAAGAAAGCATACCGCCAAAACCGCTGGCTTGTCTGCATGATAGCTCGTGGCCGGGATGTTTTTCCAGCCCGGGGTAATAGATATCGGTAACTTTGGGGTGCTGCTCCAGCCAGCGTGCCACTAACATGGCGTTCTTGCCGTGTCGTTCGATGCGCAGGGTCAAGGTCTTGAGGCTGCGCAGCAGCAACCAGCAGTCGAGGGGGGGCAGAATGGCTCCGGTTGAGTTCTGTAGAAAATAAAGCCGTTCGACAAGGTCTACTTCTCGGGCAACCAAGATGCCGGCACAGAGATCGTTGTGACCGCCGAGATACTTGGTGGCGCTGTAGATGACGACATCGGCTCCGAAATCAAAGGGACGTTGCAGAATCGGGCTCAAAAAGGTGTTGTCAACAGCAAAGATCAAATTGCGCTTGCGGCAGAGTTGGCCAAGAGCGGCAAGGTCGGCAATTCCGAGCAGCGGGTTGCCAGGAGTCTCAACCAGCAGGGCTTTGGTCTGGTCGGTAATTGCCTCTGCAACTGCGACAGTATCTGTCGTGTCGACATAGGTGACGGAGAGACCGAAGTTGGCAAAGATCTGGTCGAGAACCCGATAGGTGCCGCCATAAAGATCTTCGCTGACAACCAGGTGGTTGCCCTGGGAAAAGTGCAGAAAGAAGGTGGTCAGAGCCGCCATACCGGAAGAAAAGGCCAGTGCACGGTTGCCCCCCTCAAGTTTTGCCAAGCCTTCTTCCAGGACCTGCCTGGTGGGGTTCCCTGAACGGGTGTAATCGTAGCCGGTCGATTCGCCAACGCCGGGATGTCGGTAGGTCGCGCTCAGATAGATCGGGGCGCTGATTGCCCCGGTCCGCTCGTCAAGGCCGACACCCAGTTGCACTAAGTTGGTTTCTTGGGAATATACAGGTTTTGGTTCCATCTTTCCTCCTCGGCTGGTGAGAAAGGAACAAAAAAGCCCCTTCTCGGATTCTTGAGAAGGGGCCTGGAGAGACAATAATAGCCGTCCTCTGAGCTCCGTCCCCATCTTCCCCCGGAAATCCGGGGCAGGAATTAGCACCTGACACCCACCTTCGCTTTAAGCTATGGCAGATCGGTTGCTGTGGCTTCGCAGGGCCTGTCCCTCCACCACTCTTGATAAAGACGCTGCTGTTAAGCAACT
>JBPPMD010000059.1:0-5440 GCA_051305875.1 Desulfuromonadales bacterium
GACGTCCCTTTTGTCCTGCAACCGCGCACCCTGGCTACCGGTCCTGCCCTGGGAGGCGAAGTTTTGCTCAGATTGCAGACGATTACTGCAGAGGAACATCGGGACGTGCGAATCATTCCACAAATCCATCCATGGCTTGGCGTCGCATAATTGTTTTAGCTCTAAACACTTGCTTTTTTCGGTTTTTTCGGCAATCTTGTTGTAATGATTTTTAATTATTTTTTCAGGAGGTCTTCGTATGTATCATCTTGCATGTCGTTTCGCCCTCGTAGCTGTCTTTTGCTTAATCTTTGTCCCGTCTGCTATGGCAGGGGAAGTCGAACTGGCTAAGGTTTATCGCGATTATCCCGGCTATATTGAACCGCCCACCTGCACCAATCCGCAATTCTCAGACAGAACGGGTTCTGCTCTCAAGACAACATTTCAAAGCCGGAACTGTCCGCAGTCATGGACGTTGACACCCATGGTTGGTTACCATCTGATCGATGGTGGTCTGCAACTGGAAGATAATGTGTCCTACGGCCTGGCTGTCGGATACAACCTGTCTTGTAATTGGGCGATCGAAACCGATGTCCGTTACACGTCAACCGAGACCGATCTCGACCAGGGGAATAACCCGGATGTTGAAATATGGACTGTCGGCGTCAGCGCACTCTATCATTTCCAGCCAGAGCAAAGGCTGAGTCCATATCTGGCGGCTGGTGCCGGAGTCATAATTTATGATATTGAAGGCGTAAGCCATAATGATGAGGATTTTGCGGGCCTGTGGGGCGGCGGGATCAAATATGCCATTAATCAAAATACAGCTTTGCGCGTAGATGTGCGACATATCCTTGATTATCGCAGCAGCGATGATTTTGAGTCTGACGATGATTCAGACTGGCGTCATCACTTGAGCGCCATGCTGGGTCTGACGTTCCAGTTCGGTGGCTAGGGGACTGTCGACAGACTACTGACCTGCACAGTGTCAACATTTGCATTACGGCAAGGCTGAATCAGCACTGCAGCTTGAATATCGACTAAAAAGGGACGGATTGACCGTCCCTTTTTCTTTGCGAGGAATGGTAGCGAGACCTGGCACCCTGTAAGATTTCGAACAGGTGTTTTTCTGTGTCCTGTAGATTTTGATTTTATAAGGCCGTTTTCTGGCTACCGGTTATTGTCGCATTTAGCGCCTTGAGCAGTTGTTCGATGTCGACATTATGCACGCCGGCGCCGTGTTCGACTTCTTCATAGTCAGCAATCTGACATTCCATGCAATCGAGGCCGAAGGAACGAAAGACCTGCATGGTTTGCGGGTAGATGGCGATGATTTCAGCAATGGTCATATCTCGTGTAATCATAATGCCTCCTTCAGTTTGTCTTTGGTTTACCGAACTTTTCGGCCAGCGCTTTGGCGATCACTGGTGGCACCAGGCTTTCAACAGGGCCCTGCAGTCCTGCGACCTCCTTAACGATTGAGGAGCTGAGGTAGCCGTAAGGCACCGAGGTCATCATAAAGAGGGTCTCGACTTCACTTTTGAGGTTATGGTTCATCTGGGCGATCTGGAACTCGTATTCAAAATCGGAGACCGCCCGTAGTCCACGCAGGATGACTCTGGACCCTCTGGACACCACGTAATCAACCAACAGGCCATCGAAGGTTTCAACTGTAACGCGCTCATTACTGCCGAGTGCCTCTTTGATAAGACTGATACGCTCCGCAGTGGAGAATAGGCCTTTTTTCTCGGAATTGCGTGCGACAGCAATGATGATTTGACCAAAGACTTCAAGCCCGCGTTCGATGATGTCGAGGTGTCCGTAGGTGATCGGATCAAAAGAACCGGGATAGATGGCAATCTGCTTGTTCATGTCCGCCCCTTTTCAGGAATAAAAGTTTATCAAAATTGTGCCGTAACGACGCTGGTCAATTCGCCGGAGTTGTCCGATGGACTCAGGTAATATCTCATCTGCGGCCGTTTCTGCACAGACAATTCCATCTTTGCCGAGAATCTCCAGTCTGTCGACTTCAATAAGGGCGCGTTCAGCCAGCTCCTGACCGTAAGGAGGGTCGAGAAAAACCAGGTCAAATGATCTGCAGGCGAATCCGGGCAGGGCCTGCCACGCATCCAGGATTATCAGTTTTGCCTGGTCGGATAAATTACAGCGGTTGAGGTTTTCACGAATGATTTTTGCCGAAGCCGGCATCTTTTCCACCAGGCAGGCAGAGGTTGCCCCACGACTTAACGCTTCGATCGCCAGGGCTCCTGAACCGGCGAACAGGTCAAGGACCCTGAGACCGGCAAAGTTCCCCAGCCTGCTGCGCAGAATATTGAAGAGTGCCTCGCGAACCCGGTCCGGTGTCGGTCGGACATCATGTCCCTCGAAAACCGCCAGCCGCCTGCCACGTGAAGTGCCGGCAATCACCCGCATAAGTTTACCCCTGAGAAGACCTGCCAAGTGCTTGTGGAGTGCATGTAAAGTGCGAAAAAAACTAGCACAATCATCTATCATGGTCAAGCGGGTGAGTCGTTAATCGGGCTTGACAGATGGCATTTTGCATGGCTTAAATGTGAGCTAGTGTCCATCCGGAAACTCCAGACAACACAAGCACAGTTTTCGATCTGGAAACGAGCCATTTTTCTCAAGGTCAAGGAAATCAAGGATTTGAGCGGAGGCGTAGTCCTTTACGCCGCACAATCAAATCCGCCGATTGACGCAGAGATTGTGGAAAAGGGCCGTTTCCGGACGAAAACGAGTTAGTAATGGAGGTTACATGGAACGACTGCACCTGGCAGAATATGCCGCACAGAGCGAAACGTCACGCGGTCGCAGGTATAGCGAGGTTTACAAGGATGATCGCCCTGCCTATGAACGTGATCGCGACAGAATTATCCATTGTGCTGCCTTTCGGCGGCTGGAGTACAAAACCCAGGTCTTTGTCAACCATGAAGGTGATTACTACCGCACCCGTTTGACCCATTCTCTGGAAGTTGCTCAGATCGGTCGTGGAATCGCCCGACGTTTGCGACTGAATGAAGACCTGGTTGAAACCCTGGCCCTGTCGCATGATCTCGGGCATACGCCATTCGGGCACACGGGCGAAGAGGTTTTGAATCGCCTGATGACTCCCTACGGCGGCTTTGAACATAATCGCCAGTCGCTGCGCATCGTCGAAATCCTGGAGGAGCGCTATCCGGATTTCAACGGTCTGAATCTGAGTTGGGAGGCCCGTGAGGGGATAATCAAGCACTCCTCCGATTATGATATTCCGACTGGATCGGGTTTAGAAGAGTACTGTCCGGGGCTGCGACCAACCCTGGAGGCCCAGATTATCGACCTGGCTGACGAGATTGCCTATAACAACCATGACATCGACGACGGCCTCAAGGCCGGCTATCTGGATCTGAAGGCACTGATGGGCGTTGATCTCTGGGCAGAAACTTACACCAGGGTGTCGGAAAAATATCCGTTATTGCCAGGAGACCGTCAAATTCTGCAGACGATCAGTCACCTGATCGGTTTTTTGATCCTCGACCTTGTTGAGCAGACTCGTGCCAATATCGATGCAGCGGGGATTCATTCTCTGCAGGAGATACGCGAGCATGGTACTAACCTGGTGAGGTTCAGCACTGGTACCGCAGTGCGCAACCGCGAATTGAAGGGGTTCCTTTACAAGAACCTTTACCGTCATTACAAAGTCGAGCGCATGCGCATCAAGGCAGAGCGTTTCTTGATCATGCTTTTCGAGAATTACCTGCAGAATCCGACTTTGCTGCCAACAAGTTACCAGGACAAGTTTGAGCTGTATGGTCGGGAACGGGTTGTCTGCGACTACATTGCCGGCATGACCGACCGTTATGCCCTCGATGAATACAAACGGCTGTTTGAGCCATATGAGAGGGTTTAACGGTCTTGCATGGTCAGGGCAGGGTGATGAGTTTGTTGTCGCTCGGACGGTACAGCAGGAATGTGTTGCCGAGGATTTGCACTACGGCGGAACCGGTTTCACCGGCAAGCTCGGAAGCGACTGTCTTGCGATCGGTCAGGCAGCCCTCCTGAATCCTCACCTTGATGAGCTCATGTGCTTCCAGGGCCTCGTGAGTAGCTTTGACGACTTCTTCGCTGAGGTGTTGTTTGCCGACCATGACGAAGGGCCGCAGTCCATGTGCCTGGCCGCGCAAAAACCGGTTCTGCTTGCCGGTCAGCTGTAATGTATTGGGAAGTTCTGACATATGTTTTCTGTTCCTTTAGCAGCCGGCTCATGGATAGTCCGACAGGTTGCCAGGTAATTCTGTGTGTGCGGCACTATAGCACCCTCACTTGATTATGTGGAAGCCTGTTTCTGGAAAGGGCTTAATATTGTCTGCCATGGCCTGCAGCTTGCCATAGTTTGTGAATTCACGCGATTATCGGTGGAACTCACCTGGGACCGGCCGGCGATAAACAGTTTGCCGCGACCCTGGACTACCTGATGCACCTGGATTTTGATCGCCTTGGCGTATCACACTGCACCGGTCAGATCCGCTCTGCCCAGCTGTATGTCCGTTTCCCCAATAAGGTCTTCTTTGCCAACGTTGGCACGACAGTAAAGGTTTAATGACTCATGGGAACCCCACTCTGTATCCTTCTTGTTGACGACTCCAGGTTTTTTCTGGAGCTGGAAAAACAGTTTCTGCGAAATACTCCGGCAGCCATTCTGACTGCATCATCCGGGGAAGAGGCGATAGCGGTAGCCAGAGAACATTGTCCCAGTCTGATTTTTATGGACATTGACATGCCTGGGATGAACGGACTCTCCTGTTGCCGAGCATTTAAGTCTGAGCAGAATCTTCAGGACATTCCCATCGTTCTGATTGGTGACCAGGCTTCTGCAACCGATGAACAGGATGCCCGTGCTGCCGGGGGGGATGGCTATCTATCGAAACCGCTCGGCCGGCGAGGTTTCCTAAACGCTGGTCATCGCCTCCTGGTGAGTATTGACCGCCGCGAATCGCGTCAAACATACCAGGTGCCTGTGGATTTTACCTGCCGGGGACGACGACTGCAGGGGCATTGCATTGATGTCAGCAGCGGTGGTATGTTTCTGGTCTGCCAACCTGCCTGGCAAAAAGAAGAAAAACTGCTGTTGAACTTTTCTCTGCCGGATGAACAGCAGACCCATGTTGAAATCCACGGACGTATCGCCTGGGCCAACACACAAAACGAGAACATCAAGGCAAACTATCCGCCCGGTTACGGAGTCGAATTTGTCAATATTTCCGATCCGGTTGGTGTCGCGTTACGACGGTGTTTCGGCACATAAACACGTATCTGTATTATAACCCATAAAAAGATCGTGGCTAACCTTTGTTTTGGTTGTAAGTCCGAAACTTATAGATAAAGAAGGGTTTGTACAAATCCGACCCAGAGGAGTGATAATGAAGATTTATGTCGACAGAAACAAGTGTCAGGGCTCAGG
>JBPPMD010000095.1:0-4139 GCA_051305875.1 Desulfuromonadales bacterium
AAGCATACGCTGGTCTATACGGTTGTCCTGGGTCTGCTGCTGACGGCATTTTTTGATCTGACCCGCATCGCGGCGCTGGGCATCATCTTTTATCTGATCATGGATATCGCCATTCATTGGGGTGTGCTGCGTCATTTGAGAAAAGAGCTGGGTGCAAATCCGGTGATTCCAATCACGGCAATCGTTCTCAATATGGTCATCCTGGGCGGCTTTATCTGGGTAAAGATTACCTCTGATCCTTTCGTTTTAATCGTGGCCGCGGTTGTCATGGCGGTCATCCTGATCGGGGAATTTTTCTTCCTCAGGCAACGACCGGCCGACGACCAACCGGAGCATTCACATTCCCACTGAGTTCCTTTGCCAGATTAGACACAACGAAGACGAATCAAGGTCGTTTTAGGGCAGGATCTTGGTGAACACGGAACAAAATGAAAAATAATCAGAAGGCCATGACAACAACCTGGAGAGAAATCACACCATGACTGAACACATTGCACATTCCGGAACCTGGGGAATCGCCCTGATCGTCATCGTGGTGGCCTCGTGGTTTCTATACCGTTATCTCGGCCCCAAGACATGGAAGGAGTGGGCGAGCGACTATAATTTGAACCTTCGCAAATGGAAACAGATAGTTTCCGCCAGGTATTTCCGGTTTGGAACTAGAGACTGGATACCCTGCCTTCTGCCTGAAATGGAGCCGTAACAGATGAAGCGCTCGCTGCAGCCAGGATTGGAGCGACCGCTTTCGCCCCTACGACAAGCGTGTCTGATGCTCGTGGTCATCGCGCCGATGGCCGCGTGTTATCCGGCGATCAAGACGGGTCTGGAGTTCGCGCCGCCTTTGTGGTTTGCGGGAACGCGCACGCTTCTGGGCGGGCTGGTGCTCTTGCTCGTGCTCGTACTTCGCCGAAAGCCGCTGTGGCCGGAGGCGCGCCTGGCTCGGTGGATTCTGCCGTTGGGAGGACTGGCCACCACGTTGACTTTCGGGGCGATGTTTGCCAGCCCTGCTTACACCGGCGCGGGCATCGCTTCGGTATTGGGCAACACCCAACCGCTAATCATCATGGTGCTGGCGGCACTGTTTCTCGGTGAACAAATCGGGCCGGGCAAGGCGCTGGTGCTGCCGCTGCCGCTAGGGCTGACTGGCGTGACCCTGCTGGCGCTGCCCGCTTTGAGCGAACAGTTCGCCGAGCTCCTCATCGGAAAACAGGTAGAACAACATCGCCACGTCCACCTGTTTCGCGAGCTTGTAGTAATTGGCGTTATCGTCCTCTGCCTCGAGGATGAGATCGAGGCGGTAAGATCTGCGAATTCGTCAGCAGAACTACCCGTGTGTTTCGATTGAATGACGAGCGCGGAGATGGAACCGGTCGTGTTCATGATCACGGGCCCCTTGTGTCAGGATGACTAAGCGAACCGAGTACGTCGCAAAACTCTCTAAGACGCGCTCTTCACGGCACGCCAGTTCGTCAGGGAGCGCAACGGGTTGAAGCCATTTACACAGTCCCCTGTAGAATATTCCTCGTCTAACCTGCCACGATATGTTCATTGCTCACAAGTAGCTGGAAATACAATGTAAAAAAAATTGGCATGCGATGTGCTTTTAAAGATGTTTGAGATATTTAAAGATGAGAGCAGCTCTCACATAACCAGATCGGAGGTCAAAAATGAAACGCACTTTATGGATCATCCTTGTCGGTTCACTGGTTCTGGGCACCCCATTCCAAACTTTGGCCGGAATGAATCACCAGCCGCATAATGGCAAGAAATTCATGGGGGTCGAGCGGAAAGCGAAAACGGACATTTCAGCTTCGTCACCTGCTGCAAAGGACACCCGTGATGTAGTGATTCGAAAAAATGCGCATAAAAAGGGTGTCGACCGACTGCGGAGAGAAAAATAACAAATGCGGCCGCCTGTCGGGCGTGACAAGAAAGTGAAGATTCATGGCCTTGAACAGGCAAAAGATCCAGGACCTCTATCGGAAACGCGCCGGGCGCTACGATCTGACGGCCAATCTATACTACCTGATCGGGCTCCGCGAGTGGTACTACCGACAACGGGCGGTGGATGCCCTGCAACTGAAAGAAGGTGATGTCGTTGTGGAACTCGGGTGCGGAACCGGGCTTAACTTTCCCCTTCTGCAAAGGGTAATCGGTCTGGAGGGGAGGATCATCGGCGTCGACCTGACGGATCGGATGCTTGAGCAGGCGAATAAATGGGTATTTGCCTCAAAATATGGTTCAGAGATGCCGACCGAAAGCAATAAGAGGGCGGCACCACCGATGACCAGCTGGCCATGCTTCGCGCCACTGAGCACTAAAAAGCGAAGCGAAGACCTGCCAGGAAGAACAACTGTTCGGTATCCTCTCCATCGGCTTCTGCGATGTTGTCGGTTTGGCCAACCAGAGCCTGGTAGCGAACGCCAATATAAGGCGCAAACTCGCGCTTGATCTCATACCGCAGTCGCAGGTCAAGCGTGACGTCGGTCATGCCCGCGCCGAGGCGACGTTCGGCAACATCCTGAAAGGCAAATCCTACTTCACCCCGCGGCTGAAGCACGAGGCGCTGGGTAATGCGCAGGTCGTACTCGGCTTCGATCCCGAGGGTAACATCACCGTCCTCGGAGATGTAGAGCGAGTTATCAAGTTCAAACTTGTAGGGGGCCAGACCCTGCAGGGCGATCACGCCGGACCAGCGGTCCTCGTAGTCGTCTTGGTTCCATTCGTTGGCGTATTGCGCGCCGACCTGAGCGTACCAGAACGGCGTGATCAGGCGGGAATAGAGCAGGTCGGTTTCCGTTTCTCCCTCATCCGGGCCGTCAAAGGACACCTCGCCTTCGTTTTTCCACCAGAATCTGTTGAAGTCGCCGCCGATCCAGCCCTGGGCGTCCCAGCCGAGGCGATAGGTCGTGTCGTCGTCGGTCGCGACGCGATACTCCAGCTGATCAAGCAGGGTGAAGGCGAAGAGCTTGTCATCGGGTATCGGAACAGGAAAGTTGCTGGGCGGCGGGGACTCGGAAAATTCGAAGACCTCGTCCAGGGTCATCCCTGCGGGGGTCGCCGGATCGATCTCCTGCGCCTGGAGCGCAGATTTCTGATACTCTGCGGCGGATTCGCCGTGCAGCGGCCGATCCGACGTACTCGGCATGTCGGACATTTCCTGGGCCCATGCCGGGGCAGCAAACATCAGCAGCAGCGGAAGCAAAACCATCTTCCAGAATAGTGAATTAGGATTTAACATCGATCGGACCTCCTTCCAGCGAGCGGACCACGGCGACGGTGCGGAACATGCCGGCCTCCATGTGATAGAGCAGGTGGCAATGGAATGCCCATTGCCCAGGGGCGTCGACGGTAATGTCCACAGTGAGCAGCTCAGACGGCTGGACGATCACGGTATGTTTGCGCGGGTTGTCACCGTAGTCCTCGGCCCCTGCGTAAAGGTCCATCCACATGCCGTGCAGGTGGATCGGGTGACTCATCATGGTGTCGTTGATCATGTTGATCCGCAGACGCTCACCGTACTGGAAACGGATCATGTCGGATTCCGACCACTTCTTGCCATCGAACCCCCAGATGTATTTGCCCATGTTGCCGGTCAGGTGCAGATCAAACTCCCGGGTGGGCGGCCGGCGGTCGTGGGGCCGTTCAAGAACCCGTAGCTGGCTGTAAGTCAGTACCCGCCAGCCGTCTTCGCCGAGCCCTGCCCCGGGATAGTCGAGCCTGCGATAGGCGGTCTGAGCCATGGTGATGCTGGCCGGGCCGTGCTCGTCCGGGCCATGCTTGATGCGCTCGATCAGGTTGGTCGTCGGCAAGTCCATGCGGCTTCCGTCACTGGAGCGGTGCTGGGGCATGGCGTGCTGCATGCCCTCGGGGGCCTCGCCGCCCATGCCTTGCATTCCGTCGTGCATTCCGCCTTGCATGATCATCCCCATGTCGGCCATGGTGAGCATGGGCCGGCGGCGCGGTTCGGGCACCTCGGCGCTCATCCCCTTTCGCGGGGCGATGGTGCCGCGGGCATAACCGCTGCGGTCCATCGTCTCCGCGAACAGTGTATAAGCCCGTGCGTCCGGCAGCTTTACGATGACGTCATAGGTTTCGGCCACCCCGATACGCAGCTCGTCGGTCTCCACCGGTTTGAT
>JBPPMD010000107.1:0-4453 GCA_051305875.1 Desulfuromonadales bacterium
GAATTGAGTTGGTAACGCGAATCAAATGATTCCAGGTACTTGCTTCAGTTTCGTTGTTCCCGTTGCGAAAAAGAGTAACTGAATGCGCCCATAATCTGCATTTGGAATCAGAAAACAACTTTTCTCACTAACAGAGCCTTTAATTTTGATATCTTACAGGAGCAGCCACCGGTTCTATTCCTGCGCAGAGAGCGTCAAACGGCCGGCGCAAAAAGGGATGGCACGCGCCGTGCACAAGAAAGGAACAGAGTTTTATTCTGCGGAAAAACTAACTGTACCAATGGGAGGAAACAATGAAACAGGGAACAACCTTTATCTTGGCCTTAGTCTCAGTGCTGCTGTTGAGCACGCAACTCTTTGCTGCAGAGAACCGCGATTTCTTCAAAGTCGGCGTGGTCACTTCGATCTCCGGGGAACTGGCGACCGGTGGTAATGTCACCAAACGCGGCTACGATCTGTGGGCGCAGGCGGTCAATGCCCAGGGCGGCATTGAGATCAACGGCAAAAAGTACCCGGTCCAGCTCTTCTACGCCGATGCCCAGTCACAGCCATCACAAGGAGCTGCTTCAGCTGAACGTTTGATTACCCAGGAGAAGGTCGACTTCATCCTCGGACCCTATTCATCAGGTGTTACCATGGCTGCCGCCCCGGTGGTAGAGAAGTACAAGGTGCCGATGATCACAGGTTCGGCCGAATCACCGCTGATCTGGTTAAATAAATTCAAATACACTTTTGGCACCATTCCGCCTGTCAGCTTTACCGGCGCGACGCCAATCACCACCCTGAGCGCCTTACCTGATCCTCCAAAGACTGCAGTCATCTTCGGTTCGAATGATACCTTCTCGAAGGCTACGGCCGAAGCGTTTAAGGCAGCAGCGGAAAAGGCCGGCATCAAAGTACGTAAATACAATATCGTGCCGGCAGGGCAAGATCTGACTCCATTGATGTCCGCAGTTCGCGGTCTTCGTCCCGACTTGGTCGCCTTCGGCGGCCATGACGAAGAGCTGATCAAACTGGTCAAATCTCTGCAACAGATCAATTACACTCCCAAGGCGCTGCTGATGCACTACGGCGTTACTGAGCCGGCATTTATCGAAGCGCTTGGAAAAAATGCTGATCAGGTTTACGGAGCCTCAGTGTGGACAGCGACAGCGAAAACCCGCGGTGAATTCCTTTGGCCTGATGCCGCCAGTTATGCCGCAGCAGCGGAAAAGGCTTATAAAGCCGAGGCTGACTACACCCAGGCAGGTTCCTCGGCTGCTGGTATAGCTTATCAGGCTGCCTTACAGAAGATTGGCGCAACTCCGCCCCTCTCTGAAGCTGAACGCGTCGCCCTGGTGCAAGCACTCGAAAACCTGGATATAGAAACCTTTTACGGTAGGATCAACTTCGCTGATGAGGGTGATTACTACCACGCCAACGTTGGTATGACTCCATTGACCATCCAGATTCAAAACCAGAAGGTGGTGGTCGTAGGTCCCGACAAGGACATGGAGTCAGCTCCACAATACCCTATGATCAGCTGGGAAAAGCGTTAAAGGATCTTCTAAAGAAATCGATTCACAGCTTTATTCAAGCCTGTTGGTTGAGGCGGCCCTCCGATGAGGGCCCGTCTCACCATAGGCTCAAATCAACTTACAGTTTTTACCAATCCCCTCAAATAGGGCAGCTCAGATTGAACGACCGACTAACGATTTTTTTTTGGCAGCGGCAGGAGGATCAACTCATGGAATTGTTACCCCAGGCCCTGATCGACGGTATGATGCTCGGCGGTATCTACATTACCATCGCTATCGGCTTTTCTCTGGTTTACGGCGTAATGCATATCATCGATTTCGCCGTAGGTGAATGGATCATGCTCGGCGCTTTTATGGGATTTTATCTTAATCAGTGGACCGGCCTGGATCCCTTTTTGTTGCTGCCGGTCGTTTTTTTATGTTTCGCTTTGGTTGGATACCTTTTGCAGCCGGTCATACATCGAGTGGTCAGCGGTCGGCAGGGTAACCCCTTACTGATGGGCCTGGTCTTCACCTTCGGTCTGGCGTTGATGTTTCGCGGCATAGCTCTGACCAGCTTCGGTTTTTTCAGCCATTCGATCCCCTCTGCCTTTTCTTCCAAATCGTTCTTTTATGAACATGGTGAGTTCTTTATGACCGTTTCCGGTATTCGTTTGGCCGGCCTGGTCTACGCTCTGTTAATCGCCGGCGCTCTCCATTGGCTGCTCAAAAAAACCAATTTCGGGCTCGGTGTTCGCGCTCTGGCTCAAAACCGCGACGCTGCGGCGTTGATGGGGGTCAATGGCAAGCGGATCAGTTCCTATGTTTATGGGATTTATGTCGGGATCAGCGCCATGACCGGCGTGCTGATCGGTAGCATCCTCTCGGTCAGCGCACAGATGGGTCCCAGTTACACCATCGTCGCCTTTTTTGTCGTGGTTCTGGCAGGCATGGGTTACTTGGCAGGCGTCCCCTGGGCGGCTTTTCTGCTGGGCCTGGTACAGTCATTTTTCCTGATTTACCTGGATCCCGGACTGACAATGCTGGCAGTCTTCGTCATTCTGTTTACCATCCTGCTGGTGTCCCCCCGGGGTCTGTTCGCTAAGGGAGTCTGAGCCATGCGCAACAAGATTATCGGCTGGAGTATTCTGGCTGTCATAGCCCTGGGAGTTGTGCCCCTGTTTGTCAGTGATACCTTCGTTTTGCGGATTCTCACTGAAGCGATCATGTGGATCGGGCTGGCCATCGCTTTTGATGTGTTGGCTGGTTATACTGGTTACCTGAATTTTGGTCATGGTGCCTTTTTCGGTATCGGCGCCTATTCAACGGCAATCTTGATGGTGCAAGCCAACTGGCCCTTTGTCATGGCGCTGCTTGCCGGAGCCTTGATTACGGCACTTTGCGCCCTAGCAGCCGGCTTCCCGACCTTGCGTTTGCGTGGCGCCTACTTTGCCATAGCCACGTGGGCCCTCTCACTGGCGATCCAGCAATTGGCCCTGATTTTGACGATTACCGGCGGGCCGGACGGTATGCGTCTTCCGTCACTGCTGAATCCACTCTATTTCTTCTACATCATGCTCGGTGTGGTCGCTGCAACGTTCTTCCTTTTCTGGTTTCTGCTTGAACATGCTCCCTTCGGCCTTAAACTCAAGGCGATTCGTGAAGATGAACTTGGAGCCCAGTCTCTCGGTTTAAATCCGACCAGACTGAAGATCCAGGCCTTTGTCCTCTCGGCGGTACCAACCGGGATTCTTGGCGGCATCTACGCCTATTGGATCACTTTTATCGATCCGGCTTCGACACTAAGCGACCTCGTCAGCGATCAAGCGCTGGTAATGGTGGTTTTCGGCGGAATGGGGACACTGATTGGTCCGGTTATCGGTGCCGTGCTGATCTTTGCATTTAAGACTGTTTTCTGGGCCTATCTGTCGGATTTTCAGCTGCTTTACCTGATTATCCTCGGCGCGGTCATTGCTCTTTGTGTTGTGTTCTTGCCGAACGGCCTCTGGGGAACCATCATTAATCGCAACGGGGGTAACGGTGGACTGAAAAAGTCTCGAAGGGTTGGGCCGAAACGCAATCAAAAGAGTGCTGACAAAACGCAAAAGCTCGCTGGCACTCTGAAAGACTGCGCTCAGAAAGAAGGGGGGGAATAATGACAACGTCACTACTTGAATTGAAATCTGTCACCAAAACCTTTGGCGGGCTGACCGCTAATAACCAAATTTCTTTCAAAGTTCAGACCGGTGAGATTGTCGGCCTGATCGGCCCCAACGGGGCGGGTAAAACGACCCTGTTTAATGTGATTAGCGGCTATTACGCGCCTTCTTATGGTCAAATTCTGCTTAATGGCAAGGATATCAGTGGTAAACCACCGTATGAGCTGGCGGGACTCGGTATCGGCCGGACCTTCCAGGTGGTCAAGCCCTTTCCGGGTTTAAGCGTTTTGGAAAATGTTTTGATTGCTTCTTTCCTGCGCTATCCCAAACGCTCTCATGCCGAAAAGCATGCCTGGGACATTCTTGAGCTTACCGGTCTGGCCGACCGCGCCGAGGTGTCGGTCGCCGGTCTGACCCTGGCCGGGCGCAAGCGATTGGAGATCGGTAAAGCGTTAGCTCTGGAACCTACATTCCTGCTGCTCGACGAAGTGGTTGCCGGACTTAACCCGACTGAGGTTGATCTAACTATCGAATTAATCCTCAAGCTCCGCGATCAGGGGGTGACAATACTGATTGTTGAACACATCATGCGAGTCATCATGAGGATCTGCGATCGGCTGGTGGTACTCAACTTCGGCGAAAAGATCGCAGAAGGGACCCCAGAAGAAATATCCAATAACCCCTCTGTCATCGAGGCCTACCTGGGAGACTCTGCGGCATGAACATTCTTGAAGCAAACTCCGTCTCAGTCAAGTATGGTGATTTTCAAGCACTTTGGGATATTTCCTTCTCTGTCAA
>JBPPMD010000147.1:0-2075 GCA_051305875.1 Desulfuromonadales bacterium
GGATTCAATAAATCGACGCTTTTTTACACAAAACCTGAATGGTGGTTCTGATCTCCACGCACTGCAATCATCGCATTTTTCAGAGGGTTTTGTACCAGACATTCATACTCTCCAGCTGGCCGGAGATCTGGGTGTTGTTGGTCAGGGTCCCGGCAAAGTTGTAGCCGTGCTTGGCAAAAGTGATGTTCATGCCGTAGGAGTAGGCTCGAGCAATGGTATAGGCAGTGCAAATGCCCTTGTTGCGGACATCTGTTTCCATTTTTTCCAGCAGGTAAGTGGCGAGGCCCTGGCCGCGACAATCAGGCCGGGTCGCAAAATCAGTCATCTCGACATTCTTGCTGGAAAAGTCGACCTCTGCCGAAGAGAGCGCGATCAACTCCCCCTCCCTGAAGATGCCGTGATAGATGACGTCCTCGTCCATGGTCCTTTCCAGGTAGTCGGGATCATCGATCGGAAAGGGATACGACTTGAATACCAGCTTATAGAGTCGGGCCATGACTTTTGCGTCATGCTTCTGCATGATGCGCCAGGTGAAGTCCGCATCAAGTTCGGGGACCAATCCCACTTCAGTGAACTTGCTGTTGGCGGCGGCGATCACTTTTTTGACGGTTTCCGGAGCACTTTCCCGGCGCCGTTCAGGGAACATGAATTTACTGAGGAAATAGCCGTCTTCCGCACCGTTAAACAGATTAGGAACCTTTGCCTCTTCAACAAAGCGCTCCTGCAAAAAAGCTTGCCGACTGAAAGCCGGGGCCTTGGCGAAAATCTTGGAGTAACGGTTGTCAACCGCCAGGTTGACGGCATCGTCAACCACTGTCGGGCAGTCTTGCGGGCATATCTTCATGACATACGCCCGATCGTTGCTTTTGCCATGTTGTATTACAGAAGAACCGAAAATTTCGATTTGGTCGCTCATTTGCCTCTCCGTTTCATTCTCGCATTGTTTTCCGGGGTCAGGGAAATAGTCTGATCATGATCGGACAGCAGCTTTTCGATGCCGGTGGCGCAACATTCTTCAGCATCATCAAGATCCAGTTGCAAGTCGCATTTGTCGCATTCGCGATTACAAAATGTCTCTTCGTAGCTGTCAGGTTCTTTATATGTAGTGATCACACCCTCAAAGTTGCGCAGGATGACTTTGTTGGTCGACAGCGAGATGAGGTAGTTCGGGTTCAACGGGATCTTGCCACCTCCACCTGGCGCATCGACAACAAAGGTCGGGACGGCGAAGCCACTGGTATGCCCCCTCAGACTTTCCATGATTTCGATCCCTTTGCCGATCGGGGTACGGAAATGCGTCAAACCTTCTGAAAGATCGCACTGGTAGAGATAGTAGGGGCGAACCCGGTTTTCAACCAGTTTATGCACCAGCGATTTCATGATCCTCGGACAATCGTTTACACCGGCCAGCAGGACACTCTGATTGCCGAGCGGTATTCCCGCATCGGCCAGCATGGTCAGTGCTTCACGTGACGACGTCGTTATCTCCCTCGGGTGGTTGAAATGGGTATTAACCCAGACCGGGTGATGCTTTTTCAACATCTCGACCAGGCTTTCCGTTATACGGTAAGGCAGGACCACCGGCATGCGCGTTCCTATGCGAATCACCTGTACATGTGGGATCTTGCGCAGTTCGGTCAGTATCCAGTCCAGGTAATCATCGGAGAGCATCAGCGGATCACCGCCGGAGAGGAGAACATCACGCACGACGGGGGTCTTGCGGATGTATGCCAGACCAGCCTGGATATCGACTTTGCTGGGAATTGAGTCAACATCGCCGACCTTACGTTTGCGGGTACAGTGCCGACAGTACATCGAGCAGACATTGCTGATATGAAACAGGACCCGATCAGGGTAGCGATGGGTGATTCCCGGGGCGGGACTGTCCTTGTCCTCGTCCAGAGGGTCTGCCATATCATGCCTGAGTATTTCCAGTTCCTCGGGGGCCGGGAAGGCCTGGCGGAAAACGGGGTCGTTCATATAGTCGTCAGTGTTGATCAGAGACAGGTAATAAGGCGAGATGGCCATAGGAAACTTTTTGATCGTCAGTTCGACTTTCTTGCGATGCTTATCAT
>JBPPMD010000291.1:0-3064 GCA_051305875.1 Desulfuromonadales bacterium
CGTGACCAGGGGATTCAGGCTGCCGGCAGCTTTGCCGACAAAATGATCGATTATCGTTTCGGCCTGTTCAATGGCAACGGCCCGAACACCAGCAACGCCGGCGACAATCATTTGGTCGCAGGGCGCATCGACATCAACCCGCTTGGAGCCTACAAGATGGATGAAGCCGGCTGGTCGAGTGACAAACCGTTGGTGAACATCGGCGGTTCCTTTGCCTGGGAAAAAATCGGCCCCAATGATGTTGGAAGTGGATTCGACAAGGACAACGACGTGATGGACGTGGCTTTGAATCTGGACACTTTAACTGATTTCAACAACATCTACGGTAGCGATCTGACCTGGTTGCTGTGGACCGCCAACCTCAACGCCACCTGGATGGGAGCAAGCTTCGCCAGTGAGTATTACAGTCTCAACGCCGACCCGGACTCCGGCTCCGATTGGGATGCCGACGGCTACTATCTGCAGGCCGGCTATCAGGTGATCCCGAAGAAACTGGAACTGGCAGTCCGTTACTCGGCTGTGGAATCGACGGACATCCAAGCCTCGGCCAAATATGATAAGAACGAAACCCAGTTCGGCGCCAACTATTACTTCGTAAAGCATAATCTCAAACTGCAGACCGACGTCACTCTGGTCAAGGACGACCTGAACTCCGACAAGGACGACACCATTGTCCGACTACAGGCACAATTTACCTATTAATCTGTGATCGGGCCCGTTGGAAACGCCGGATCCACACTTCAGGGAGAACCAAGATGATTAAACGCCTCATGACCATCCTTTTGCTATTGTTGCTTGCTTCACCGGCAGTCGCCGTTGAGCATCTGCGCCTGGCGACCACCACATCCACAGAAAACTCCGGCCTGCTGGCTGATATCCTGCCGCCTTTTGAAGAGGCCAATGACTGTGAGGTCGACGTCATCGCTGTCGGCACCGGCAAGGCAATCAAACTGGGCGAGACTGGCGACGTCGACGTTGTTCTGGTCCACGCGCGCAGTAAGGAAGACAAATTCGTCGCCGACGGCTATGGCGTCGATCGACGTGACGTCATGTACAATGATTTCGTGCTTCTCGGTCCCGAATCGGATCCGGCTGGCATCGCCGGGATGAAAGATGCGGCAGCAGCCATGGAGAAGATCGCCGCAGCCAAGGCGACTTTCGTCTCCCGCGGCGACGATTCCGGTACCCACACCCGGGAGAAGCAGCTCTGGAAAGCTGCCGGCGTAACACCGGTCGGCAACTGGTACCTGGAAGCCGGTCGCGGCATGGGTGAAGTCATTACCATGGCGACCGAGCGCGTTGGCTACACCCTGAGCGATCGCGGTACTTATCTCGCATATAAGACCAAAACCGATCTGAAGATCGCGGTTGAGGGTGATGCCGGGATGTTCAACCCTTACGGGGTGATTATGGTCAATCCCGCTAAACACCCGCATGTCAAGGTCGATCTGGCCAAGAAGTTCATGGACTATCTCGTCTCTGAGCAGGGACGTCGCCTGATCACAAGCTTTAAAGTTAATGGTGAACAGCTCTTCTACGTTGCCAACTGACGGCAGGTCGATTGTTTGAACTATCTCATCACGTCGCTGAGCACCGCGCTCAGCATGATTATTCACCTGAACCGGGCGGTTCTGGATGCGATTAGCCAAATACATAAGTATTCGTTAAATTTCCACGAGTTGCTATCCGACAATTGACTGCTAGTATGTGAAGGAGTAAAGACAAACAATTGCAGAGGAGCTGTCTATGAAACTCAGTGCTCGTAACACACTTAAAGGGACAGTCAAGGAGATTATCATTGGCTCAGTCAATGCGGAAGTCATCATCGAATTATCAGGAGGGGACCGAGTAACCTCCATCGTCACAAATGACGCTGTTAAAGCACTCGGTCTAGCTGAAGGGAAACCGGCCTACGCGATCATTAAAGCCTCCAACGTGATGATCGGAGTCGATCATTGATAATGCACAGATAATAGTGCGAATGAATGAATCCAATAAAGTTTTTTCGAAAAAACGATCTTTAATGCTGTGATGCGGTATATGCTGGACATTTGTATACCGCTTTTATCATTCTTCGACTTTCAGAAAAGCATTGCATCGCTTGAGAATTGAAACACATGTGATCACAGGTTTTTTCGGGCCACAATTCCGGCCAATGAGCCGCCTTTACGTGAAGGCTCAAGCCCCTCTTCATGGAGAAGAACTTCCCAGCCATTAAACATCTGCAGCAGCTCTCCGGGGCGCAGGACAATATCCGGATTGTCCGGACCACCGCTAAATGCTCCGGCACTGCTGAAGGTGCGCAGAACAACAATCCCACCGGGCCGGACGGTTTCGCGCAGGAGTGGCAAAAGCGGTCGGTACAGATAAAAAAAATCAAGCGCCAAATCAAAGGGACCTTCAGGAAGGACAGGATTTGTCTCCAGATCAATCTGTCGGGTTTCTATTGAAAGATGGCGAGCGGCCGCCTCGAGACGGAGCTGTTCGAGTGCTTCATCCGAGATGTCGACTGCCGTGACCGCACATTGCCGCTCAGCAAGGAACAAGGCATTACGCCCTGCGCCTGAGGCGACATCAAGAGTCCGCCCTTTCGGCAGCAAAGGGAATATACGCTGCAGCCAGGGGTCGACCTGCAGATCTGCAGTGGCAGCCTTCTCCCGCCAACGGTTGTTCCATTTACTCCGGGTGTCGTTCATAGCATTTGTTCTGCGCCGTTATTGTTTGAGAAAGAAAACCGCAAGCAACGTCAAGCCGATGCCGAGCCCCCGGGGGAATGTCATTTTTTCCCGGTAGAGAAAAACCGAGAGGATGATGGCAATAACGAAGTGCATCCCGGTTATCAGGGCGATCGCTGACAATGGTCCGAGCTGCAATGCGGTCAGAAAGGCAGAGAAACCGAAATAATTCAGCACCCCCATCAGAACTCCAATTCCGAAAGCTTCACCCTTGCGCCCCGGGTGTCTATCGTAGCCCCACTTTTTCGCAATCGCCAGTGAAAAACATGTCCCCAGCAGGTAGGACAGGGCCATAAACCCGGCCGTACTGGTGGAGACAGCTGCGAGTT
>JBPPMD010000292.1:0-10475 GCA_051305875.1 Desulfuromonadales bacterium
CAGGAAACCGGCAACAACCAGGAGACCGAGGAATGGAAGCCAAGCCCGAGTTGAGCGGTAGAGACCTGCCCATAGCAACAGCAGGAATCCTGTCGCCATGCCAAAGCCGGTGATATCCCATGGCGCAACGACGCATACCATGGCGATGCCGGTCGCATATGCGGCCAGCAGCACAAAGGGTGTCAAGGATTATCGATTGACACCGAATCTTGCCAAAAGTGAGGCTGGAGTGACGGAATTCCGGTTCCCGGCAAGTGCCGAGAAGAAAAGCAGCGTAATGATCGGGCTAAAATGAATGGCTTTTTTCCAGGTTCGTTTTTGCTGCATGATGAGCAACCCTCCAAAGTGAAGTCAATAGATTCCATAAAATGAAATTCAGAATATCACAACATTTCGCCCATGCAAAGACTGTCCGATGCAGACTGTCCATTCACATCCGCTATGTCCTTGTGGCCGATTTCCAGGGAAAAAGTTGACTGGTAGCTGCATATAAAAAAGCAAACAACATAATAAGCTCAAACATCTTCTCCTCCTTGCTGTTCGCCTGTGAGTAAACTGCTGCTGTGTGTCAAAATATGTCACATGCATCACGGCCAACATGTTCCATGTTTTTTATGGCGGTTGGAAAGGTGAAAATACTGAGATCAAAGTGTTGAAAAATGACGTCAAATTATGCCGGTTTGTGCGTTGACGGAGTCTGTGAAATCGTATACAGTATGCAAGTTTCAGCTTGGCCTTAAACCACAATTCGTGAAAACGAACAGAGTATAAATAGGTGGCGAAACCTTTTCGTTCACCAACAACACGATGGAGGAGAGAGATGATCGAAGCTTATCTGATGCATGAAAAAGAGCGTAATGCTCAGGGGATCCCGGCATTGCCGCTCAGCCCCGAGCAGACCGCTGCCCTTTGTGAACTGTTACAGGATCCGCCTGCCGGCAAGGAAGATTTTCTGATGACGCTCTTTACCGAGCGCGTGTCGCCCGGTGTCGACCCTGCCGCCGAAGTCAAGGCAGGCTTTTTGGCCGAAATCCTGACCGGGGCCAAAAGCTCTCCGCTGATCAACAGTAAAAAGGCTGTGCAGATCCTCGGTACCATGATCGGTGGTTACAATGTCCAGCCGCTGATCAGCGCTTTGAGTAACGCCGAACTTGCTGACGAAGCTGCTTGTGCCCTGTCCGGCATGACTTATGTCTACGATGCAGCTGCTCAGATCCTTGCGCTGGCCAAGAGCAACGCCGCTGCTATGAAGGTCGCTGAATCCTGGGCCAACGCCGAGTGGTTTACAAACAAGCCTGCAATGCCCGAGATCGTCACTGTCAAAGTATTCAAGGTCGAAGGTGAAATCAACACTGACGATTTCTCCCCGGCCGGTGATGCCTGGAGCCGTCCTGACATCCCTCTGCACGCCCTGGCTATGGGCAAAACCCGCTTCCCTGGTGGTATCGAAGAAATCATCAAGTGGCGCGCAGCAGGTCACCAGGTCGCTTTTGTCGGCGACGTGGTCGGAACCGGTTCGTCGCGCAAGTCAGCCTGCAACAGCGTACTCTGGTACATCGGCGATGACATCCCCTGTGTACCGAACAAACGCCGTGGCGGCGTGATCATCGGCGGCGTTATCGCCCCGATCTTTTTCAACACCGCCCAGGATTCCGGTGCCCTGCCGCTGCGCATGGACGTTGCCAATCTGAACATGGGCGATGTGATCACCATCAACACCGCCAAAGGTGAAGTCACCAACGAAGCCGGTGAAGTCGTTTCAACTTTCGACATCAAGCCGAACACGGTGCCCGACGAGTATCGCGCTGGTGGTCGTATTCCACTGATCATCGGTCGCGCAGTAACCAGCAAAGCCTGCAAAGCTCTCGGCAAGGGTGAAGCCGACCTCTTCGCCAAACCGGACAATCCGACTCCGAAACCTGGCCAGGGCTACACCCAGGCGCAGAAGATGGTGGGCAAGGCCTGCGGTGTTGAAGGCGTCCTGCCCGGAACCGCCTGCGAGCCGGTCATGACTACAGTCGGTTCCCAGGATACCACCGGCCCGATGACCGCCGACGAATTGAAGGAGCTGGCCTGCCTCAAGTTCCTGTCGCCGATGTTCATGCAATCGTTCTGTCACACAGCGGCCTATCCCAAGCCGGCAGACGTGAAGATGCACGCTAACCTGCCGAAGTTCATTGCCGACCGCGAAGGCGTTGCTTTGCGTCCTGGCGATGGCGTCATCCACAGTTGGTTGAACCGCCTGCTGATTCCCGACACCGTCGGTACCGGTGGCGATTCGCACACCCGTTTCCCGATCGGCATCAGCTTCCCGGCAGGATCAGGACTGGTCGCTTTTGGCGGCGCTCTCGGTTTTATGCCGCTAGATATGCCTGAGTCAGTGCTGGTTCGCTTCAAGGGCGAGTTCAATGAAGGCATCACTCTGCGCGATGCAGTTAACGCGATTCCCTTCTGGGCGATCAAGCAGGGCCTTTTGACCGTGCCGAAGAAGAACAAGGTCAATATTTTCAACGGCCGCATCCTTGAGATGGAAGGTTTGCCGGACCTCTCGGTCGAGCAGGCTTTCGAGTTGACTGACGCTGCTGCCGAGCGTTCCGCTGCTGCCGGCTGCATTAAGCTTTCCGAGGCGTCGGTCTGTACTTACCTGCGCTCCAACATCGCCCTGATGGAAAAGATGATTGAGGAGGGCTACCAGCATCCAGATACTCTGCGCAAGCGTATTGAGGCTGTTCAGGAGTGGCTCAAGGATCCCAAGCTGCTTGAAGCCGATGCCAATGCCGAGTACGCTGCGGTCATCGAAATTGACCTGGCTGAGATCACAGAACCAATTCTGGCCTGCCCGAACGATCCCGATGATGTCAAGCTGCTCAGTGCTGTCGCCGGCACGCCGATCCAGGATGTTTTTCTCGGTTCCTGCATGACCAACATCGGTCACTTCCGGGCCGCCGCAGAGATCTGGCGCGGTCAGAAGTTTAACCCGAATGTGCGTACCTGGATCTGCCCGCCGACCCGCATGGATCAGGCCAAGCTGAAGGAAGAGGCGATATTCTCGATCTACAGCGCTATCGGCGCCCGTGTCGAGATTGCCGGTTGCTCTCTCTGCATGGGTAATCAGGCCCGCGTGCCTGACGGTGTGAACATGTTCTCCACCTCAACCAGAAACTTTGACGACCGCATCGGTACCGGCGCCAAGGTTTATCTCGGTAGCGCTGAGCTGGGTGCGATTACCACGAACATGGGCAAACTGCCGACTCCGGCCGAGTACTTTGCGGTCTACAAGGAGAAGGTTGCACCGAAGAAAGATCAAATTTACCAGTACCTGCAGTTTGATGATATGGAGGAGTTCAAGCTGTCGGCGTAACCTGAATCAGCCTGATAAGTGAAACATGAAGGGCCGTCCTGCAAGGGGCGGCCTTTCATGTTAGAGGCTGGAGGCTGGAGGCTGGAGGCTGGCGAATCCCTCGGCTCCCAGCTATTAATCCTCTGCCATTAATTCTCTTGCACCTCTGACACTTCAAAGCTAGATTGATAGTGTTTCCTCCGTAATCACTGTAGCCTGAAATCCTCTGTATCAACCGTCGCCAGGATTTCCAGATGTCAGAAGCAAACATCCTCTTCCAGCCCATCAAGAAATATTGCCGCCGCAATGTGGCGACCTGTGATCCTGAAGACAGCGTCTTGAAGATTGCCGGCATTATGCGGGATTTGCAGATCTCCAGTGTGATCGTCTGTGAAAAGGACAATCCGGTCGGAATAGTGACGGATCGCGATTTACGCAGCAAAATTGTCGCCCAAGGTGTTGACCCTGCCACAATTGTCGCCCGAAAAATCATGAATGCTCCGCTGATCACGGTCAGCGAAAATGATTTTATCTTTGAGGCTTTATACCGGATTTCAAAGAACAGCATTCATCGAATTTGTGTTGTTGATCAGGAAAATCGACTGTCCGGAATTATTACTGTCACTGATATCATGCGTCTTCAGACCCATTCACCGCAGAAGCTGGTGCGGGATATCGATCATGCCGCAACCCTGGAAGATCTGAAGTCGCATCATAAGCAGATTCAGGGTCTGGTTATTCATCTGGTGGGAACCGGCGTCCCTCCTCGTGAGCTGGTGCGGATGATAGCATTGCTCAACGATCAGTTGCTGCTGCGTTTGATCGAGTTGTTGCGTACCAGGCAATTCAGCGACCTTCCTGATAAATTTGCTTTTGTTGTTCTGGGCAGTGAAGGTCGCCGTGAGCAGACTCTGACCACTGATCAGGACAATGCCATTATTTATGCGGATGACCTCTCCGCTGCTGAAATTGCCAGGATAGAAGCTTTTTCAACGAAGTTGATAGACGCTCTCATTGAAATTGGCGTTCCTCCCTGTCCCGGCGGCATCATGGCAAAAAATGAGTTCTGGAGACGCAGCTTCAGCGAGTGGCAGGAAATCCTGAACCATTGGCTGATTAACCCATTGCCGGAAAATATTCTCAACGGCAGCATGTTCTTTGATCTGCGTACAATCTACGGTGACCCGAGTCTTGAAAAAGGTCTGAAAAAAATGCTTGCCGTACATTTTAGCGAGGAGAAAATGTTTCTGACGCGATCGGCGGCTAATATCAATCGTTTCAAACCTCCGCTGGGCTTCTTCGGCGGCATCAAGGTGGAGCATATTGAAGAGCGTCGCGGGCAACTGGACATCAAAAAAGCAGGAATCTTTGCCATCACCGAAGGAGTGAAGGCTCTGGCCATGGAAGCGGGAATCATGGACGGCGGCACGCGTGAGCGTATCGAGTCCCTGATTGAAAAAGGCGTACTGAAGCGGAAGATGGCCGATGACCTCGAAGCAAGTTATAACTTCCTCGTTTTTCTGCGCCTGCGCTGTCAGGTAGATAATATTCGCGCCGGCAATGAACCGAGCAATTTCATTACTCTATCCAAACTCAATCATATGGAAAAAGGCCGCTTAAAGTTGGCGTTTAATGAAGTCAATGATTTCCAAGAGTTCCTGACGGTGCATTTCCGTGTCCATCTGCTTCGTTAAGAAATTGTCTGAGCCTGTCATCGCCCTGGTGTCCAGGTGTTTGTTGCTTGTGGTCTGTTTCTCTACCCTGTCCTCGCTGACCGGGTGCCGCAACCCCATTGACACCTCGGCTCTCAACTCATTTGCTAAAACCGATATCGACAGGATTGCTGATACCAGCCTGCATGAATTGAATCATCACATGGAGGAGTTGCTGGTGAAGCTCTACAAACGCAATCCCCGTGAGCTGGACAAGCAGAGTGGCATGTCGATCGGTCAACGACAGAACCAGATTTTCGATAACCCTGGCCGCCTGATTTTCAAAGAGCTGAACAATCAGCAGGGTACGGCAGCTCTGGACCTGGCCTTCAGCCCCGATTACCAGGGCGACCGGGTTTTCGCCCTGATGACAGGCATGGTGGGAATGGTTCGCAGCGCCTACAACTGGCAGAGTGAACAATTCATGCTTGATTCACTTGATGGACAGAAACTGTTCAATTCTGCCCGTAATATTGAGGTGCTCGCCTGGCGGCTGAGCAATGCCAGGGATGCTTCAGGAACGCTGCTTCTGCTAACCAACAGCCAGTCTGGTGAAGAGGAGAATCTGAGCTATGAGCGTATATTCGGCAAGATGATCGCCATCCAGGACATGATGGCTTTTACGATGGTCGGCAAGTGGGAGAGGGGTGTCAATAGTGTGCTGAAGAAGGTAGTTTTCCTGCCGATGGGTATATAAAAAGGCATTTAGTTGCCTTACTCAACGGCACAGCATGTGGTCTGCAGCCATTGCCTGCGTCCAACGTTGTCACTTAACTTCCCGCCAGCAACGGCTGCAGACCACATGCACTCGTTTATGTGTTGAATAGTTACAAGACAAGAAGACTGTCGAATGATTGCCAGCATTATTCATACTCAACCTGCATCTGGCTGCCAGTCTTTGGTTTCAGGTTGAATCCGTTGGCACAGCCCCAGAAGGAGATGATTTTTAAGAGAAGCTTCGCGGCGGTCATCTCGGAAACCCTGCTCTGCTCCGGAACAAGTTCGACTACGTCAACACCGCGCAAATCTATGTCTATCTGTTTTTTTGAAAAGAGAGACTCAAGTACTTCGATTACCTGGTACCAGGAGAAACCTCCCGGTTGTGGTGTGCCGACTCCGGGAACAACGGCCGGGTTGAAGACGTCCATGTCGATCGACAGGTAGACTGGCCCTTGCAGAGAATTGACCTTCTGCAGGAAAGACTCCCACTGGCCCTTTCCCTGCAGATCCCAATCGAGGAACAAGGTGATGCAGGGTTCCTTTTCAACTAACTCCACTTCGCTTTCATAAACCGAGCGGATGCCGGCCATGATAATCTTATGTCCCTGGGACAGCAGGCGGGTGACAGGGCAGGCATGGCTGTAGCTGCTCCCTTCGTAACTGGTACGCATGTCGCCGTGGGCGTCGAGAAAAAGTACGGTGCCGGGTTCCGGCATGCGCGCCTCGACCAGGGACGGGGTCAGGGAATGTTCGCCGCCGATGCCTATAAACAGGTTGTCGGCTGGAAATGAGGCGACATGCCTGGTCAGACTGGCATGCAGCTCGGCGTCAGTCAGGGTTGTGTCGTCTGCGAACCCGGGCAAAACACTCAGTTTCATATGCTTGAACGGCGACCACCCGGCATCCTCCTCGTAAAATTCGAGTTGCCCGGTTGTCTCCAGGATAGCTGCGGGCGCATCGGCGGTTCCCGGTTTGAAAGAGACCGTCCTCTCCAGGGGGATCGGCAAAATCAGGATATCGGCTTCATCGACCGGCACGTTGAGCATGGCAAGGAATTGCAGGGGTTCAGGCATGTCAGGGATCCTTTGTGTTTTGGGAATATTGAAAATTAGAATACAGAAACAGAATACCAGAATGGTATAATTCTCCAGCCTCCAGCCTCCAGCCTTCAGCCTTCAGTTCAGCTGAGTTCCTCAACTACAGCCTCGGTCATCGCCATCAGCAGTGTGTCCAGATCCTCATCACCGATGATATAAGGAGGCATGACATAGACCAGTTTGCCGAAAGGGCGAATCCAGACGCCTTTGTCGACGAAGCGCCTGGTGATTGCGGCCATGTCGACTGGTTGATCCAGTTCCAGAACGCCGATGCCGCCCTTGATGCGCACTTCGGCGATACCGTTCCAGCCCTGGCAGGGCAGCAGGTGCTGAGAGAACGCCCTGGAGATGGCAGCGATGCGCTCCTGCCAGGGACTTTCAATCAACAGATCGATGCTGGCGTTGGCGACTGCACAGGCCAGCGGGTTGGCCATAAAGGTCGGGCCATGCATAAATGCATTGGGAGCATTTGTCGAAATTGACCCGCTGATCTCTGCTGTTGTCAGAACCGCAGCCAGGGTCATGTAGCCGCCGGTAATGGCTTTGCCAAGACACATGATGTCCGGAACGATCTCGGCCTGTTCGCAAGCGAACAGTGTACCGGTACGGCCAAAGCCGGTAGCGATCTCGTCGGCGATCAACAGAACATTGTGGGTATCGCACAAAGCACGAACCTGACGCAGATATTCAGGGGCATAGAAGCGCATGCCTCCCGCGCCCTGTACGATCGGTTCAAGGATGACAGCGGCAATCTGCTCATGGTGGGTTTCAATCAGGGCGCGGAAACCGGCGATATCTGCGTCCTGCCAGTCGGCATCGTTTACAACCGTCGGTGCATCGGCAAACAAATGCTCTGAAAGAACCTGGGTAAAGAGATGATGCATGCCGGTCTCAGGATCGCAGACTGCCATGGCACCGCAGGTGTCACCGTGATAGCCGCGGCGAATCGTCAGCATACGTTGTTTCTCGGGTTGATTTTTGGCGTGCCAGTACTGGATCGCCATTTTGATGGCGACTTCGACACTCACCGAACCGGAATCGCAGAAGAAAACACGTTCGAGGGGTTCCGGGGTCAACTTCACCAGGCGCGCCGCCAGCTCCGCAGCCGGGCGGTGAGTCAAACCACCGAACATGACATGCGCCATCTTGTCGAGTTGTTGTCTGGCCGCGTTGTTAAGAACCGGATGATTGTAACCGTGAATAGCCGACCACCAGGAAGACATGCCGTCAATCAGCTTGCGGTCATCTTCCAGTGTCAGGTGAACGCCTTGCGCATGTTTGACGGGGTAGCAGGGAAGAGCTCCTTCGAGCGGGGCATAAGGGTGCCAGACATGGGTTTTTTCAAAATCAAGCCAGCTGCTGTCGTGCAAGAGATTGGGCATAATGAGCAATTCCTGAAGCTGATTTTGTCGCTGTAAATTTTCCGTATCCTAGCTGAAATGGGAAGCTTGAGCAAGGAAGGTGGAATCGTGCAGAAGGCTTTCAGAGTGAAGATGTCTTGTCACGCTTTGCGTCGCGCACTTCCCGCCTCGGTAAAAACTTGTGCCGCAGCCAGGCCACCAGCAGTATAGCGATGAGTCCAAGAGCTACCAGCAGACCAAGCCGACCGGTCAGGGTTTCCGCCTTTTGCCAGCTGGTTCCGCCGAGATAGCCGAGCCCGGGATAGCTGATTCCCCAGAGTATCCCGCTCACAATGGCGTAGCAGCTGAAAGCAACAGGGCGCATTTTGCTTGCTCCGGCGACGAACGGCACAAGTCCACGGATCGGTCCAAGGAATCGGCCGAAAAAAACGCTTTTACCACCGTGTTCAAAGAAAAAAAGTTCTGTCAGGCGTAATAAGTTCCGGCGTTTTTTCAAGAAGCTCCAGCGCCAGAGACGGGCACCAAATCGAGCGCCCAACCAATAACTGAGCAGGTCACCGAGCACCGCTCCAAAACCTGCCGCAGTCATGACGGCTGTGATTGGCGCCTTCCCCTGAAAAGCCAGCCAACCGCTGAAAACCGTCAACACGCTGCCGGGCATGATCAACCCGATTCCGACCAGCGCTTCAATAAACGCAATCATGAAGACTGCAGTAACGAAAAGCATTCCGCCCGGCAAAAGGTTGAATATATCCTGCAGCCACAGTTCCATCATCTTATTCTTTTGTTAAAGTTTGAATTGATAGTGCCATTTGTCGAATATGGCGGCTTTATACTCTCCATGACGGGCCAATGATTCCCTGACCATATCGACCGTGCGCATCCCTTTCTGTGTTTTGGAAAAGAAGAGGTCGGCGTAAGCGACAATCTTCTCCTCCATGGTTTGTGGCAGCATGTCGCGTAATGGCAGTGGCAAACCCTGCAACGTAATGTCTTCTATAGTCAAGCCGACGCCGATGTGGCGTTCGCAGACCAGGGCGTGTCGTGGCAGGTTTTCTTTAGCCAGTAATTCTGCGCCGATAATCCCGTGGGTGATATATGGCTGATCACCATAACACCCGAGTTTTGGCGTGTCGGTGTAAAGCATGCCGATATCATGGAGCATGGCGGCCTGCTCAACAAAATCTTTGTCAATGGTCTCACTTTGCATAACATGTTCTGCCACGGCAACAGCCAGACTGGCGACCTGGTGACTGTGTGCGATCAGAATGCGTCTGGCCTCCGGATGGTTGCTATAATATTTATCAATGAGTTCAATCGGATGCATTAATTGTCCTTTGCTTGGGATATGTTCTGGAGTCTGTCTGACTATGTGGGCCGAAGCGAAAATCCAGCTCATGAATGACAGACTCCTACGGCATGGTCCGAAAAGAGTGCGTGACCCTGTCCATGACACTCTCGTAGGCATCAATGTTGTCCCGCGGCGCTGTAAGCTCGATCGAATAACCGCGATCTGTGCGCAACAGCAGGTAGATATCGGCATCCACTTGTGCTGTATGTCCCGTAATGTGCCAGGCCTCACCGGCAGGAAGCGTAACAGCCTCTCTGGTCGATATTTCCAGTCCGACGTATTCATGCAATGCCTGATCGATTTGCAGCTCTATGCCAGGAGCTTGTCGTTCCGGCACGAAAGACCTGATTCGCAAAAGTGTCTGCGGATGGTCTGGATGCGTCCAGCGGACCTCGCCTTCTTTACTGTCAAAAACCAGGCGTCTATCCTTGTTCCATGATAATGGGTACTCCACGATAAACTCCAGCACTGCATCGACGTGCATGCCGATTTTCACTTTCACTTCAGGCTCGCCCTTGGAGGCGCAGCCCTGCAGTATGAAGCAGAAAGAGAACAACAAACAAAAAACCAACCGGCGTGTTGATATTAGACGAATCATAACCTTACCAATAGTTTTGGAGTCAGCATCAATTATACTCGACAGGAAAGATATGGATAGTTCGACAGGTTGTTAGTTTCCGTCCGGAAACTCCGGATAACACAAGCACAGTTTTCGATTTGGAAACGGGCATTTTTCTGCTCACCATCGGTAGTACCCTGTAACCTATAAACTGTCGCATCTTACTGGTTCTTTGCCGCGTCAGCTGCGTTGCGCCTTCATCTGAGTAGCTACGGCTGGGCAGATGAAAGCGCGCCTTGCTGACACGCCAAATCCCTGCGCAATCTTGCGAAATC
>JBPPMD010000028.1:0-7495 GCA_051305875.1 Desulfuromonadales bacterium
CCGGGTATCCGGCGGGCCGTTGTCTGTTCGCACTTCGCGCTACTCTCGAACTACTGTCCATCCGGAAGCTCCGGTTGGCACGACTGCAGTTTCCGGACGAAAACTAGCTACTGCTTGATATGACAGCGCGCACAATTGCTCTGGGCGTCAAAAGCGCGCTTGCCGTTGTGGCAGACGCCACAGAGTTTGCCGGCGTAGATCTCATCCATGGTGATTTTCACCGTCCCCTGTTTCATCTTCGGGAACATCTCCGAGTTATGGCAATCCTTGCACTTGTTGCCTGCTTCCTTATGCAGAGTCCCATCGAATTTCACCACGCCCATGGGGCTGTCGCTGAACTCCATGGTTTTTCCCGCGGAGACGGCCAGCGCCACTCCTGAGCATAGAAACAGGGTTGCCGCAATCAGCAAGATCAGTTTTTGCATGGGTCACTTCTCCTTGATTGAATGTTAAAGGTTGCAGGTTGAACGTTCACAGGCGAACATATTTTAACAGCTTGTCAGGTGTCTGCAATGCGACGGTACAGTTTTAACCGGGATCAGCCCGATCAGGCAAGGCCTCGGCCAGCAGTTCGAGGATGTGAACCGATCGTTGACCGCCATCGGCATGATTGATGCTGTCCTGGAGCTGCATGATGCAGCCCGGGCAGTCGGTTGCCACCAGTTGCGCACCGCTGGCCTCAATATTAGCCGCCTTCCTGGCGCCGATCTTTTTACTGGTTTCATAGTGGTAAACCGAATAAGTCCCTCCCAGCCCGCAGCAGGTTCCTGCCTCCGGCATCTCTACAAATTCCACCTGCGGCAGAGCTTTGAGGATCTGGCGCGGTTCCCTGGTGATCCCCTGGGTACGCAGGTGACAGGGGTCGTGGTAGGTAACCTTGACGCGGGTTTCGGCTTTTGGCAGGGCCGCCAGTTTTTCCGGCAGGCCGTGGTTGGCCAGGAATACGAAGATATCCATGGTTTTTGCCGACAGCTCTGCAAACTCCTCGCCCATCTCCGCGTAGATCTTGCCGAGACCAGCATTACACGAGGCGCAGGCTGTGACGATATGATCCACAGGGTGACGACTCAACGCCGCCAGATTCTGCTCGGCCAGTTTTTCCACGGTTTGCGCAGCTCCGGCACTGACTGCAGGCAGTCCGCAGCAGGCCTGGTCCTTGGGGATGATGATCGTTACACCGAGAAATTTCAGGGCCTTGAGAAAAGCTTCACCGATAGCCGGATACATATAGTTGATGCCGCAGCCGGTGAAAAACAGCACAGTTGGCTGCTGCGGATCGCCGAGGATAATCTCCGGCACCCTCTCGCGAAATGGCTTCGCAGCAACAGGTGGCAGAGTGCGATCCTGCTCAAGGTATGGGACCGGGAAACGCAGGCGCAAACCACTATTCTCAGGAAGTTTTTTAAAGAGCAAAGATGACAGGGTGCCGCCGGATTTGGCCAGCAGATTCATCAGCTTTGGCCGGCCCAGAACGGCAGCGACGCCCTTGCCGAACGTCGAGAGGCCTTTCTGCTCGGCAATCCGGCGCCTGGCGGCTGCAACAATATCCTCTGTCGGGACCTTGTTGGGACACTGTGCACAGCAGCTGCCGCAAAGCAGGCACTGGCTCATGTCCTCCAGCACTTTGGACTCCAGGTCAATGTCACCTTCCAGCACCGACTGCGCCAGAGCGACCTTGCCGCGGGCAACGCGTCCTTCACGCTTTTCGACAGCGAACACCGGACAGTGGGCACGGCAGGCTCCGCACTTGACGCACTGTTCGATCTCTTCGCGATAATCTTCCAGATCTTTCAACTTGGCCATATCAAAACCGGTTGCAGGGGGCTTGGGGCTGGCGACTGGTTGTTAATGTAAATTCCAGTCCCCATTCTCCAGTTTCTGCTTAATCCAGAAAAATCTTGCCTGGATTGAGAATGTTGTTGGGATCAAGCGCCCGCTTGATCGTTTTCATGTAGGTAGCGGCAGCCGGAGTGATCTCCAGGGGGATATAGGCGGCCTTGGCGATGCCGACACCGTGCTCGCCGCTCATGGTGCCCCCCAGTTCCAGCGCGCCCTTGAAGACCTCTTCAATGGCTTTTTCGGCTTTGGCCAGTTCCCCGGGGACTTTCTTGTCGATCATGATATTGACATGGATGTTGCCGTCGCCGGCATGGCCGAAGTTGACGATCGGAATGCCGTACTTCTCGGCGATGGAGTCTACCTTGCGGATCATCTCCGGCACCTTGCTGCGCGGTACGCAGATGTCTTCATTGAACTTGTCCGGGTTGACCTTGCGCAGCGACGCCGAAACCGAACGGCGAATCTGCCAGAGGGCTTCACTCTCCTCGGGTGTCGTCGCAACCCGGGTCTCGACCACACCGAGGGGTTGAATGAGCTCGGTAATCCGCGTGACCTGCTTGTCGAGAAACTCACGGTCGCCGTCAACCTCGATAATCAGAACGGCCCGTGCCCCGGTGGGGACGTCAAGGTCAGTCGCTTGACGCACACAGTCGAGGGTCCGGCCATCCATAAACTCGAGGGTGGTCGGAATGATCTTGTCGCGGATGATTGCCGAGACCGCCTGTGCGGCACCATCGATTGAAGCGAACAGTACCAGCATGGTCTTCTTCGCTTCCGGCAGCGGCAGCAGCTTGATGACGATGCGGGTGATGACACCCAGCGTCCCTTCGGAACCGCATAGCAGCTTGGTCAGGTCGTAACCGACGACACCTTTCATGGTCGGCCCGCCGGTTGTGATGATGTCGCCGGTCGGGGTAACGACTTCAAGGCCGATGATGAAATCTTTGGTGACGCCGTACTTGACACAGCGTGGGCCGCCGGCACATTCGGCAACATTGCCGCCCAGGGTCGAAAATTTCAGCGAGGCCGGGTCGGGAGGGTAGAAAAGCCCGACTTTTTCCACTGCTTGCTGGAACTTCTCGGTGACCACGCCCGGTTGCACGACAGCAATCAGGTTTTCCTCATCAATTTGCAGAATCCAGTCCAGACGTTCCGTACAGAGAACGATGCCGCCTTTGGTCGGCAGAGAACCACCGCTGAAGCCGCTGCCGGCTCCGCGGGGGAAGACCGGAATCAACTCACGATTGGCCAACTTAAGGATGTCGCTGATCTCTTCCGCCGATCCGGGATGTACGACCACTTCGGGAAGAAAACTCTGTTGAGTGGCGTCATAGGAGTAACAGATCCGGTCGGCTTTTTCTGTCGAAACGTTCGCCTTGCCGGAGATGGCGTGCAGTTCATTTATGATTTGTTCAGAAAGCATCTATACTGCCTTTTAAAGATGGAATCAAGATCCAAACAATAACGAAAGAATAACCGAAACATAAGATGTCAACGCGGAGATGCGGAGGTGCGGAAAAACATTCATAATGGGTCATTCGTCCGGTTTATTGCTCTGCGTCTCTGGTACGCCGTTAATCCTTTGGTGTTTAGCTTAACTCTACCCATTGCTTATTACTGGCAAAATGGTTCCGCCATCCGGGATGACCACGATCTGCGGATTCTCCGGCAGCTGTTTGTAAGTCATCTGCAGGGCCTCGTCAAGGGAATCGGCTTTCTCCATGCCCATCTTCACGGTTTGCTTCCGATCGAATTCACTGATCAGGATACCCCGCCAGGTGCGGGCCTTGCTCAGGGTCGACCAGGCAGTCTGGCCGTTGATTTCGTAATGGCTGCGCAGGGCTTTTTCGAACACGTCCAGATCTTCGTAGCTGAACCAGTCGAAAAAACTGTCATTGCCGAAACCGTCCGGGCAGGCGGCCAGCAGGATCACGGTACCACCCGGGCGCACGGCCTGCACTCCGTAATCAAGTGCCTTGTGGGCCTGGATGAAATTGATGTCCTTGGGGTGGCCTCCACAAGAAACAATCGCCAGGTCGACCGGCTGTTCAAGGTGGGCCGTGTAGAGCTGCTGCGCCAGTTCGCAACCGGCCAGGTGCGCCTGCTCGAGCTCACCGCAGAAGACCCGGGCAATCTGTTTGTCGGTTGTCAGCACCGTGTTCAGCAGAAAGTCCGGTTTGATCCTTTTTGCTGCCTCGAGGATCGCCTGGTGTACCGGGTTGCCATCCAGCCTGGCTGTGCAGGCTCTCGTGTTGCGACCTCCCTGCTCCGGCGGGTTGAAGATGGCAAAGTGGGTCGCCATGCAGGTGGCGCGGCTGGCAACGCCGGGAACCAGGCTCTTGCGGCCGCCGCCGTAACCGGCAAAATAATGCAGGCCGATGGTGCCGGTCACGATCAGCCGATCCGCGGACATGACACGCCGGTTGATCTGCACCGGCAGCCCGGACGAGGTCTGGCCGAGGTCAACCAGCTGTTGCGGGTCATCACATTCGTGATCATAGACTGCGATGCGGCCGTAGAGAGATCCGAGGATTTTTCGATGTTCGTCTGTCGACTGTTTGCGGTGGATGCCGAGTGCAATGACAATCTCAATATCCCGGTCGGCAATACCGCAACGGTTCAGCTCTTCGACCAGAATTGGCAGGTAGAGTTCGCTGCCGGTGTAGCGGGTAATATCTGAAGTGACGATAACCACGCGTTCACCAGGACGGACAATCTCCGCCAACATTGACGTACCGAGTGGATTTGTCAGCGCCCTGTGAATCTCATCGGTTGGATCAGGCAGTTCTTGCGGCATATCGGCAGTGACAAGACGAGCGTGCAGATCCAGCCGCAGAACGTTTGAACCATATTTCAAGGATAGATTGCCCAATTGATGCCTCCAATGGTCAGCTTTTCATTCTAGGCTGGTTTGCGACTTCTGGCAAGTCATTCGCGGCGCAACGTTGACAGCCTTTGTCGACAGGCCTAGAATAACTCATTTCTTACCTCATAAGCTAAAGGTTTAACTTGAAACAAAAGACGATCTACAGTTGTCAGCAGTGCGGCTTGCAGAGCCCCAAGTGGATGGGAAAATGCCCTGATTGCGGCCAGTGGAATTCCCTGGTCGAAGAGACCGTGACGGTGGCGAAGAAGGGCGGACGGACGGTTCCCCTGCGTTCCGAATCCAGCCCGGTGCGCTTATCCGAGGTTTCGGCGACCGACGAGGATCGTCTGCATTGCGATATTGCCGAATTCGATCGGGTGCTCGGCGGCGGCGTGGTGCCCGGTTCCTTCACCCTGATCGGTGGTGACCCGGGCATCGGCAAATCGACCCTGCTGCTGCAGGCCGCCGGAGGCTGGACCAAGGCCGGTCCGGTCCTGTATGTCACCGCCGAGGAATCGACCCGGCAGGTTAAACTGCGTGCCGGGCGTCTCGATGTGGTCGCGGAAGAGCTTTACCTGCTGGCAGAGACCTCCCTGGAAGGGGTTCTCGAGCGGGTCAGGGAACTGAAACCGGCTTTTCTGGTGGTTGATTCGATCCAGACCGTGTTTACCGCGTCACTGGAGTCGGCGCCGGGCAGTGTCAGTCAGGTGCGCGAGTGCGCTGCCCGCCTCATGCATCTTGCCAAGGGCGAGGATGTACCGACTTTTATCGTCGGGCATGTCACCAAAGACGGCTCGATTGCCGGACCACGCATGCTCGAGCACATGGTGGACACCGTGCTCTACTTCGAAGGCGATGCCGGACATCCCTACCGGATTTTGCGTGCGGTCAAGAACCGCTTTGGTTCGACCAACGAGATCGGCGTGTTCGAGATGAAGGATGCCGGCTTGAGTGAGGTGCCGAATCCGTCGGAGCTGTTTCTCGCCGAGCGCCCGGCAGATGCCGCAGGCAGCGTCGTCGTTCCGGCGATGGAAGGTTCCCGGCCGATCCTGGTCGAGCTTCAGGCGCTGGTTTCCGGCGCTGCCTATGGCAACCCGCGCCGCACCGCCATGGGGATCGATTCCAACCGCGTCTCGCTGCTGGTCGCCATACTGGAAAAGAAGGTTGGCTATGCCGTACTGGCACAGGATATCTTTGTCAATGTCGCCGGTGGCGTGCGGCTTGCCGAACCGGCGGTGGACCTTGGTGTGGTTGCCGCGTTGGCCTCCAGCCATCTCAATCGGCCAATTGATGAGCGTACCGTACTCTTCGGTGAAGTGGGTCTGGCCGGGGAAGTCCGTGCGGTTTCCCGTCCTGAGCTGCGTGTCAAGGAAGCGGCCCGGCTCGGTTTCAACCGCTGCCTGCTGCCGGCCGGTAACCTGAAAAATCTCGATCAGCCAAAAGGTATGAAGTTGATCGGGGTGCGCAGCGCGGCTGAGGCGCTGGAATATTTATTCAACTGATGAGGCGCTTCGCGTCTCTGGAGCGAGGAATTAGCGATGACAGATCTGACTCATTTCGATGATGATGGCAAGGCGATCATGGTGGATGTCGGTGACAAGGCAAAGACTCACAGGGTTGCAGTGGCGCGCGGCGATGTGACGATGCATCCGGAGACTCTTGCACGCATCCTTGATAATCAGGTGGAAAAGGGCGATGTGTTCGCTGTGGCGCGGCTGGCCGGAATCATGGCTGCCAAGAAGACATCCGAGCTGATTCCGCTGTGTCACCCCCTGCTGATAAGTAGCGTCACGGTGGAATTTTCGCCCGATACGGAGCACTCGCGGGTTGAGATCGAGGCGACGGTGAAGGTCAATGGACAGACCGGGGTGGAGATGGAAGCGCTGACTGCAGTCACGGTTGCGGGGTTGACGATTTATGACATGTGTAAAGCTGTGGACAAGACCATGATGATCGGCAAGGTCCGACTGGCAGAAAAAAAAGGTGGCCGCAGCGGGCACTTCATCAACCCGGGGGAGTCAACCAGGTGAGCCAGGAACGTACCTTCGTTATTCGGCGAGCCTTTGTCGTGCCGATGGGTCTGCTGATTGCCTTGACGATCACGCTGCTGGTTGTCTGTGTCATTCAGGGCCAGCCGGTTGCCAAAGCGGTTATTCTGGCGGTTATGATCGTGCCACTGGCGGTACTTTTTGTTGAGAGCGCTTTTCGTCGCATTGTCGTCAGTCGTGATCGAGTTACGGCGTTTCGCCCCTTTCGTCAGAGGCAGGTTCTTTTTGCCGATGTCACCAGCCTGGAGACGATTCAGGTACGCAGCCGGGTTTTTATGACACTTGTGGCCGGCCCCGATGATTATCTGATTATCTCCAACTCTTACGCGGACTTCCCCGCTTTGGTGGCATCCCTGGTCGCCGAGGTTCCCGATGACACAGTGACCGAAGAGACACAGGCAATGGCGAAGCAACCGCCTCTCAGGCACGCGGACATTTTTACGGTGTGGTTTGCTGTCATCGCGCTGTGCTACGTGCTGATAGCCCAGTTTAAAGGTTGAACTGGCATTTAGGTGGCATTTAGGTTGACTTGATGGTAAATATCATTTAATTTATGCCCGTTCAATCAGAGGAGCTTCCTTATGAATAAAGCCAAACTGGAGGAGTTTCGCAAACTTCTTCAGGAACAGATGGATCAGTTGTTGCGCGAGGCCGATAAGACGGTCTTGGAAATGACTGATGAAAAGACCAACTTCCCTGATCCAACCGACCGGGCGTCGCTCGAATCCGACCGCAATTTCGA
>JBPPMD010000208.1:0-5114 GCA_051305875.1 Desulfuromonadales bacterium
GAGTCATTTTCGAGAGGGCTGCCGCACTTGGCGCAGGTCGCATTAACGCCCATTCCACATTTTGCACAGGTGTAAGTTGCCATTCCGGTTCTCCTTCATTGGCCCCATATCAGGGGAGTAAAATGGATTTAGCCGATCATGCTGCAGAACAAATCCGCTTTCTGATTTTTACAATAGCCAGCAGAAGCTGTCAAATGCAGTCATGACTTTTCTTTCAGCCTGAGGCCCTCATCTGTCAACTCGACCAGGTCAGCCTTGTACAGACCGCCAACAGCTTTTTTGAAAAGTTTTTTACTCAATCCGAGCGTTTCCTGAATCTGCGCTGACGGACTTTTATCGTTCAGTGGCAGAAAGCCCTGGTTGTCCAACAAAGCTTGCATGATTTTCGCTTTGGCATCGTCTCTATCTTCTCTGGTGCCCCGGCTCAGGGTACAGTCGATTTTTCCATCAGCGCGAATCTGGCGGATATAGCCATGCAAGTGATCACCTTCTTTGAGACGATCACCAATTTCATCATGGTAGAGCAAACCGGCAAAGCGGTGATTGATGATCACCTTGGCGCCAAGGTCGGTAAACTGCCAGACGATCAGATCCACCTCCTGGCCGTCGCCAATGGTGTTGTCGGCGCTGCAGAGGCATTTGTCGATACGCGCCGTACCGATCGGCCGGCCCTCGCGATCGAGACGGACCTTGACCAGGTAATGATGTCCCGGCTTCATCTCCTCCGGCTGTTCTTTATGCGGAACCAGAAGATCTTTGGTCAAGCCCCAATCCATGAAGGCACCATGGACGTTGACCTGGACGACGCGCATCAAGGCGAACTCGCCAACTTCGGCCTTGGGCTTGCGCAGGGTCGCTACCGGTCGCCCGGCGGCATCCGCATAAACAAAGGCGTCGAGCCTATCTCCAGAGCTTATTTCTGCCGTCAGTTCACGTTTTGGCAGCAGCGCCTGTTCCCGACCGGACTGCAGCCAGGCACCATCATCGTCAATCGCATGCACTATGAGCCGGTTCATGCGGCCAAATTCGAGCATTTAAGATCTCCATATAAATCGTTTTTTCTGCATGTCAGTTTAACACTAAGAGTCTCTTCTTTAGAAGAAAATCTAGCAGCCTGTCGGACTATACGAGCCGAAGCGAAAATTTGGATGTTTAAGAACAGATTTTAGTTCATTTGCAGGTTCATAGCCGTAGCTATGGACCAAAAAGGAGCTGAAATATGGGCCAAACAGCCGGATTTGCAGCCGGCTCATGGATAGTCCGACAGGCTGCTAGTAAATAAGGCTGTTTTAGTGGAACAGAACCAGCCTATTACCGTTTTACTTTGCATTACCGTTTTACTTTGCATCACCGTACACTTCTGCCATAATCCTCAACTCTCTTTCAGGAAAAGATCTGTATGGCACTTATCAATCTACGCAATATCAATTTGGCTTTTGGAGGGCCACCTCTTTTGGAGGATATCTCCCTGCGCATTATCAGGGGCGAGCGCATCTGCCTGCTCGGTCGCAACGGTACCGGCAAATCGACCCTGCTTAAAGTGATTTCCGGAGAATTAGCACCGGATGGTGGTGTTATCGATCGCCAGCAGGGTTTGCGGATTGCACGTCTTGAGCAAGACATCCCCGGCGACCTTCAAGGGACAATCTACGAAGCCATCGCCCAGGGCCTGGGTCAAATCGGCGTGCATCTCAGTCGCTACCACACCCTGAGCCTGCGCATGGCACAGGGCGAGGCTGATCTGCATGACCCGTTATCAACTGTGCAGCAGAAGCTTGAAAATGGTGACGGCTGGGCGCACCAGCAACGCATCGAACAGGTCCTCTCGCGTCTCAAACTGCCTGCAGATATGCCGGTTGCAAACCTCTCCGGAGGATTGAAGCGGCGGGTCCTGCTGGCCAGGGCACTGGCCGTCGACCCCGAGATTCTCTTGCTTGATGAACCGACCAACCACCTTGATATCGAGTCGATCCTCTGGCTGGAGGAGTTTCTGCAACGCGAAAATCTGACCCTGGTGTTTGTCACCCACGACCGGGCTTTTCTGCGCAACCTGGCAACCCGTATCGTCGAGATCGATCGCGGTCGGCTGTTCGATTTCTCCTGCGACTACGACACCTTTCTGGAGCGTAAGGAGGAACTGCTGCACGCACAAACCCAGGAGAACAATCGATTCGACAAAAAAATGGCCGAAGAGGAAATCTGGATCCGCAAAGGCATCAAGGCTCGGCGGACCCGCAATGAAGGCCGCGTACGCGAACTGAAAAAGATGCGTGAAGAACATCGCCAGCGGCGAGAACGTCTCGGCACAGCCCGCTTCAACCTGCAGGAGGCTGAGCGCAGCGGCAAGCTGGTCGCCGAGGTAAAAGACTTGACCTTCGCCTACGATGATTTACCCGTGGTCAAAAACTTTTCAACAACGGTGATGCGGGGTGACCGCATCGGTATTATCGGTCCGAACGGAGTTGGCAAAACCACCCTGCTCAAACTGCTGCTAGGTGAACTGTCACCACAGCAGGGCAGCGTCAGGCTCGGCACCAACCTGCAGATCATCTACTTTGACCAGTTGCGCGAACAGCTGGATCCCGATTTGACCGTGCAGCAGAATCTCGCCGGAGATCAGGATACGGTGGTGATCGGTGGCAGATCCCGCCACGTGATCGGCTACCTGCAGGATTTTCTGTTCAGCCCCGACCGCATTCGCAGCCCGGTGCGCATCCTGTCCGGTGGTGAACGCAACCGGCTGTTGCTGGCCCGTCTGTTCACTCGCGAGGCCAATGTTCTGGTTCTCGATGAACCAACCAACGACCTTGATCTGGAAACCCTCGATCTGCTTGAAGAGCTTCTGGCAGATTTCAAAGGCACGCTATTTCTGGTCAGCCATGACCGGGCATTTCTCAACCGGGTCGTCACCAGCACCATTGTCTTCGAAAGCTCTGGCCAGATCAGCGAATACGTAGGTGGATATGACGATTGGCTGCTCCAGCGACCGCAACCGGAGAGTGCACTCAAAAGCAAAGAACCGCTAAAAGAGAAACCTAAGAAAGAACGGTCCCGCAAGCTGACTTTCAAGGAAAAACGTCAGTTGGAAGCGTTGCCGCTACAAATTGATGCCCTTGAAACAGAAGTCGCCGAACTGCATGCAAAGATGGCGGACCCGTCTTTTTACCGAACAGCCGGGGAACAGGTCGCTGCGACGACAACACGATTGGAAACGGTCGAAAACGAACTTGCCGAGACCTATGCCCGTTGGGAGGAGCTGGACTCCTTGAACGATTGAAAGTCACAAGATTTGCATTCCTCTATGCTCCGAGCTATTTGCATAAAATCTGTTATCCCCGAGTGCATTATCGGAAATCCAGTGGATTATTCGGATTTCGACTTAAGCCCTGTCGGAATGGCCGTCTTCAGGGACTTTTGCATAAGCTTTACACTTCAGAGACTTTCACTTTTTATTGATTGCGTTATCCTTGTTGCAAGGGTAAAAGTTGCATCGGCAGATTGAAAGTTCCGACAAGTCTCTGAAACATAGTGAAGGTGACAAGATGAGCATCTTGATTGTCGATGACTCGATAATTTCCAGAACTTTCATTGCCGATCTCCTTAATGAGGTCGGGTACGCTGATTTGATTCTCTGCGCATCAGTTGAGGAGGCCTATCAGGAGATCGGGTTCAATGATCCAGACAAAACGGAAACAGACCTGGACCTGATCCTGCTGGACATCAACCTGCCGGGCAAAAGCGGTCTCGATGCCTGCCGGGAATTTTCCGGGCACGACGTCTTCTGTGATGTGCCGATTATCATTATCAGCGGGGCTGATCACCTTGAGGGCATTGAATCAGCTTTCTCTGCCGGGGCTACTGACTACATCACAAAGCCACCGAGTCATACGGAGCTGCTGGTCAGAGTCCGTTCTGCACTGCGTTTGAAAACCGAAATAAACCGCCGTAAAGACCGTGAAGAAGACCTGCTGGTTCTCAACGAACGCCTCGCTGAAATGAACCGGGAACTGGAAAGACTAACGATCACAGACACGCTCACCAGCCTGGCGAACCGGCGCTGCTTTAATGAATTTTTGAATCGTGAGTGGTTGCGCGAGAGACGCGAGCGAAAACCATTTTCCGTGCTCATGATCGATATCGATCATTTCAAAAATTTCAACGATCACTACGGCCACCTTGAAGGCGATATCTGTTTGCAGAAAGTTGCGTGGGCGTTACAAGGCGCACTCTGTCGAGCTGGTGATATGCTGGCCCGTTACGGGGGTGAGGAGTTTGTTGCCGTTCTTCCCAATACCGATGTGCACGGGGCAGTTGAACTGGCCGCAGCCTTTCACGCCCACGTTCGGGAGTTGGCATTACCGCATGCTGAATCGCCGGTGTCGCCGCTCGTCACCATCAGTATTGGCATCGCCAGCCTTGTCCCCAACCCGAGCCTCTCACCCTCTCAAGTGGTCGCCATGGCTGATGAAGCCCTTTATCGGGCCAAACAGTCTGGCCGCAACCAGAGTGTGAAAGCCGACCTTCCGGCAGGCGACAAGCAAACACCGGGTTAACTGACGAATCACCATGCCTGCCAATCAATCCACGTCTGCCGTTTCAGACAATCTGCGCACACTGCCCTGGAAAGAGGGTACAAAGCCTCTGATGCTGGCCCCGTTACAGGGATTGACCAACCGGGCCATGCGCGCCCTCTTCATTGACTGGGTTCGCCCTGACACGGTTTTTACCGAGTTCATGCGGGTCAGTTCTGTCAGTCGCAAAAACCTTGCCCGCAATGACCTGAAAGAGGTCGCCAGTACAGCCGGAGATGTCCCCCTGGTAACTCAACTGGTCGGCAACAACAGCAAGGCCCTGGTGGCCGCTGTCCGCAAGGCGGAAGCTGCCGGTGCCCGCCACATCAACCTCAACATGGGTTGTCCTTACGGTCGCATGACCACCGGCGCAACGGGTGGTGCCATGTTGCAGCACCCGGAGACGCTGGCCGAGATCATCCCTGCCCTGCGTAATGCCATCTCCGGGAGCTTCTCAATCAAATTGCGGGCCGGCTACGACGATCCCGAACAGATCTTTTCACTCCTGCCCCTTTTTGCAAGAGCTGAAGTTGATTTCCTGGT
>JBPPMD010000211.1:0-2089 GCA_051305875.1 Desulfuromonadales bacterium
CGCCACCGAGGATCCCCAGCGGCAGCATGCCGGCGGCATGGATGATTTCGCGCGGGACATAAACCGGCATGTAGCCGATCACCTTGCGACCCGGTTGGGCATCTTTCCATTGCCGCGCTTTGGCGAAGGTAATGTCCTCGAAGATGCCCTGGCAGAAATCGACTATCTTTTCAACAGGTTTTGCACTCATAAATTTCTCCTGACCGGAACAAAACGATCTAAACAACGGTATTTTTCAGCTCATAAGGAACGGCAGCAAATTCTCGATTAACACATTAATAAAAAGCATACCACGATACTATTCCTGGTCCAGCTTTACGAATTTATCTCACTATTCCATTCTTGTGGTATAAAGGTACCTCAATACCGATTTAATGTCAATTAAAAATATCGCCTTCCTTGACCTTGCGAAAGGTTGCTCGTTTCCAGATCGAACCTTACTGCTATATATGACGGTGACAGCTGGCACGACAAAATCTCAAAGAGTCTCACTTCGTTCAATTTTACCGAATCGCCACACATAAATCGTCAGTGGCAACATCAGCACACAGGCGCAGAGATAGGGCAGAGCGTGATCAATCTGGTACAGACTGGTACCGACAATTGGCCCCAGCACAAACCCCGCCGACGGACAAGCGGAGACCATGCCGCTGACGGCGCCTTGTTCTTCAGGACCGACCGCCAAAGAAGCACCGGCGGTGAATCCCGGCGAAACCATGCCCAGCCCAAAACCCAAAACCCCCAGAAAGATCACCAGCACCGCAATACTGCCGGCAAACAGCAGGGCGCCATAGCCGATCATCAACACCGGCAGTCCCAGGGTCATCATGCGGACAGGCTTCATCTTCACCCGTCCTGCGAGATAAGCCTGAGAAAAGAATGACGTAGCTGCCGCAACCATCATACCCGTGCCGAGGGCCTGGGCCGTGGCCCTGCCGTCAAGGACGAAACGATCCTGAAAATAAAATCCGATGGTTTGGCTTGTCATCGAGAAAGCAAAGAAGGTCAGAAATCCGGTCAAAATGTATGGAAAGTAGCGTTTGTCAAGCAGCTTCAGCTTCGGTTTTGTCGTGATTCTCGCAGCTGCTCGAGGAGGTTCATGCAATACAATTGCGATCAGAATCGTGCTGAGCAGGGTGATGGCTGCGGAGATATACAATGGTGCCAGCAGGCCGATGACGGCGAGCAAGCCGCACATCGCCGGGCCGAGGATGGCGCCCAGAGTCCTGGCCGCCCCCAGACGTCCCATGCCTGCGACCCGTTGTCCGGCGCTGGTGGTGTCGGCAATATAGGCCGAGGCGGCGCTGGGAGCTGCCGACATCAGGGCAGCCATCAGTACCCGCGATGAAATGACCAAAAGATAGAGGGTCATCCCTGAAAGGAGACCCTTGAGGCCGAAGAAAAAAACCGAGGCAAACAGGATGCAACCGAAAGCATAACCGGACAAGCCCAGAAGCAGCACAGGCTTTCGCCCCCAGCGATCACTGGCACGGCCCCAGACCGGGCTGGTCAAGGTGAAGGCCAGAGCAGAGCAGCTGATGATCAGGCCGATCTGCACTTCCCCCAGACCGACTTCACGGCCCAGTGGCGCCAGCAGGGTAAAGGTCATCGACTGGCCGATACCGGTAGCGAGAACGCTGAACAGAACCAACCGGGTAGAGAGCCTGGACGCCGAGGATGTGAAGATGGCCGAGGAAGTCATTAGTTTGAACAATAGCACCGTGAACATGCTAAAGGGACAGTTAAGTTTGGCTGTTCAGAAATTCAGTGCCGTTGCGTTTAAGGAGCTGATGACCACTGTCTCAATCAATAAAACGGCAGGATACCCAGTAGTACCCTGCCGTTTGCCATTTGTCTCTCTGCTTCCGGTCGGTCCAGTCACCGATTCGGCCGGAACCTGCAAAGGGGCAATCACACGTTTTAGCGACGCTCTACGATTCGTCCCTCTTCATCGGAAATAATGACTTCAACCCGACGATTCAACTGGCGCCCCACCGGAGTTTCGTTGCTGGCAACCGGGTAGGACTCGCCGTAACCGCGCACCGCTATCCGTGAAACTTCAACACCGCTGGCGGTCAAGGCCGAACGC
>JBPPMD010000280.1:0-2766 GCA_051305875.1 Desulfuromonadales bacterium
GCCGGCTGTCAGTTTAGTATTTTAACTTATAACGATCTTAACGCCCGTTCGCTTCGCTCACTCAAGACGCAAAGAAAATCTACTTTTCTGAGGTCCCATGATTGAAATCAAAGTCAAAAAGCTTCACCCGCAGGCAGTTGTCCCCGCTTACATGACTGAACATGCTGCGGGCATGGATTTGTGTGTCGCCATAGACTCGCCCGTTATCCTTGCCCCCGGTGAACGAACGCTGCTGCCGACCGGTCTGGCCATGGAGATTCCTCCCGGTTATGAGGGGCAGGTGCGACCCCGTTCCGGGCTGGCGCTGAAGAAGGGCCTCGCGCTGGTGAACGCGCCGGGAACCATTGATGCTGACTACCGTGGCGAAATCGGCATTATTATTATCAATCATGGACAGGAACCTGTAGAATTCCTGCCTGGTGACCGCATCGCCCAGCTGGTTATTGCTGCCGTGACTCAGGCGAATCTTGTCGAGACCATTGAACTGAATGATTCAATCCGCAGCTCCGGCGGCTTCGGCCATACGGGAGTCAACAACAAGTCATGACGGGCTCTGATTCACCACGGGAGTTGCTTGAATTCCCCTGTCACTTCGAGTTCAAGGCCTTTGGGCCGGGCGCTGCTGAGAGTCGATTTTGTGAACAGGTACTGACGGCTGTCTCCACAGTCGTTCAGGTTTCACGGCAGGCGATGCGGACCCGGCCCAGTTCCGGCGGTAAGTATCAGTGTGTCAGCGTGCTGGTGACTTTGCAGAACCGTCGCCAGCTGGATGCAGTCTATGCGGCATTGCGAGAATTGGAAGACTTGAAATATCTGTTATAAAAAAGCTTTAAGCAGTGCTCCGTAAGTTGTAAGATGCAGGGGCACGTTACAGCGGAACAGGAGAGGAACATGCTGCTTCATATCAACCAGGACAATCCCCAGGGTCGACTGATCAGCCGGGTTGTAGAAAAGCTGAAACAGGGTGGTTTGATCGCTTATCCGACCGACACGACATATGGTCTCGGTTGCAATATCTTCAACCGCCGCGGCATCAAGCATATCTATCAGATCAAGCAGCGCGATGCCCGCAAACCCTTTTCCTTTATCTGTTCCGACCTCTCCGATGCTGCCAATTATGCGCAGATAAGTAATTTCGCCTTCAAGATTATGAAACGCCACCTTCCGGGACCCTACACCTTTGTCCTTGATGCCACCCGTGTCGTGCCGGACAGCCTGATCACCCGCCAGAAAACGGTTGGTATCCGTATCCCCGATGATCAGATTGCTCTGGCTATTGTGCGCGAACTGGGCCACCCTTTAGTCACCACCAGCGCCAATCTGACCGGGGAAACACCCTTGCACGACCCTGTAGAGATTGAAGCAACCATGGGGCATATGCTCGACCTGGTTATCGATGGCGGCATCCGCTTCGGCGATCCCTCCACCGTGATCAGCCTGATCGACGACAAAATCGAAGTCCTCCGTGAAGGCTGCGGTGACATCTCGTGGATTCATCAATCATGATGGCGACGCAAAAATTCCGCCCAGCAGTCTGTCGGACTATACGGGCCGAAGTGAAGATTTGGATGTTTGATTGCTTCGCCATTCCATGATGTTTTCCCGTAATCTACCGAGAGTGTCTCTACCATGACCCGCTTCTGTTATATCCTGCTGTCCGGTGCTCTGCTCCTCGCCGTTTGCCTCGCGGCTCCGGCCATGGCAGACGAGGTGAAGTTCGGTGGTATCGGCCTGCAGGTTGTGCCGACCATCAACGGTGACCTGGTCGTGCTGAACGTGCTGGAGAATACTCCTGCCGCGGACAAGGGCCTGTTGCCTGGTGACCTGATTGTTCAGGTCAATGATTTTTTGTTGCAGGGCAGCGACTTCGGCACAGTCATCTCTGAGCATCTCTGGGGTCCGGTCGGCAGTTCTGTCGAGCTCATTTATCGCCGGCCGGGAGTCGCCGGTGTGGGCCAGGTGACATTGCAGCGTACCACGCTTGACCCACGCCTGACTGTAACGCCGACGCTGCAAAATGGTTCAGCCGGCAGCACTGAGGACAAGTGAGCATGCAGAAAGAGATTACCGTCGTTTTCTACGGATACCGAATCGGCAACCGCGAATGGTCTCATGAGGTCGATTCAGCCGCGCTTAACGGGTTTATTGGCACCCTCCATGATGAGCTGAACACTCTCGGAATTACGGTCACTTACCTTGAAGTACCTGACACTGTACTTGAGGTGAACGGCTACGGTGACCTGCTCAATACGATCCGACTGCGCTCACCTGGAGATCACATCAGCAACCTCTGCCTGGGTCACATTATTGGCCAGAGCGCCAACTGTGATTTATTCGAAGATATCCGCCGTGGCGTTTCGCGTGTTGCGTTTGCGCCGGAAATGATCGAGCCGGAAGGAAGCAATAAAGTGGTGTGTCATAATTGCGGTTGCGGCTGCTAGTCTGTTTTCGTCCGGAAACGGCTCTTTTCCGCAATCTCTGCGTCAATCTGCGGATTTGATTGTGCGGCGTAAAGGAATACGCCTTCGCTCAAATCCTTGATTTCCTTGAACTTGCGAAAAATTGCTCGTTTCCAGATCGAAAACTTCGATCGTGACAACCGGAGTTTCCGGATGGACACTAATTAGCTGTAGCAATTATGTGCTGCTCTTGCGTTGATACGATGTCCCAGATTGAATATCACTGTCGCGCTATGTCAAAAAATTCTGCATGCCCGTAGATAATTTCCTTCTTATCGCATCATTAGTTTGCTAGTGTCGCCAGCGA
>JBPPMD010000284.1:0-11265 GCA_051305875.1 Desulfuromonadales bacterium
TCAGCTCTTTGCCGGTGCCGCTCTCACCCTGGATCAGAACAGTGCTGGCGTCGCTCTTGGCAACCTTGCGCACCATATCGAGCACCTGCTTCATATGGCGGCTGTCACCGATTATGTTTTTTATGCCGAACTTGCTTTCCTGGGCAGAGCGCAGGTGGGCAACTTCCTTACGGAGTTGCCGGGTTTCCAGGGCCTTTCTGACAATAATCGACAACTCGTCGAGATTGAACGGCTTGTTGATATAATCATACGCGCCGAGGCGCATTGCTTTGACAGCAGTCTCAAGCACACCGAGAGTCGTGACCATGATCACGAGGATTTCGCTGTCGATTTCCTTGACCCTCTCAAGAACCTCCAGCCCATTCATGCCAGGCAGCTGGATATCAAGCAGCATCAACTCCGGGGCGTCTTCCTGAACCAGCCGCAGGGCATCTTCGCCACTGGCGGCTGTTGCTACCTCGTAGCCCTGCTTTTTCAGGGACTGCTCGAGCGACCAGCGAATCAAATGTTCATCGTCGACGACCAATATTCTCGTATTACGCACGTTCTGCCTCGTTCATATCCGGCGCAGCATCTGTACTGACCGGTAGATAAATAGCGACACGGGTTCCTTCACCAAACCGGCTTTTGACCTCAAGGGATCCGCCCTGTTGTTCCATGAGCTGCCAACAGATCGCCAGGCCCAGGCCTGTGCCCTGAGTCTTGGTGGTAAAAAACGGGGTGAATACCTTCTCCAGGTCCTCCGGCTTGATACCCGGTCCGCTGTCACCGATCATCACCCGGACGAACTCTTTTCCCTGCTCTTCAACCAGATCGGTTTGCAGCAACAGCGTACCGCCGTCCTTCATCGCCTGGATTCCATTAATGATAATATTGAAAAATACCTGCTGCAGCTGCTTTTCGTCAACCCAAACCGGTGGTAAATTACGGGTAATCTCCTTGCTCTGGTGGACATTTCTTGCTTCCGGGTGCTGGCTGACGAAAAACATCGTCTTGTTAAGCAGCGCGTTGGTATCAACAAATTCGAAACTCGGCTTGCCGGGACGACCGAAAAAGAGCAGGTCGGTCGCAGCTTTATCCAGCCGCGCTATCTGCTCAAGCACTTTGCTGACGATCTCGCGACGCGGGTCATTTTCGGCAAAATCGTCGGCGAGCACGGTGACGGCGCCGCTGATCGCAGCGAGAGGGTTTTTGATCTCGTGGGCGATGCCGGCTGACATCTCACCGACTGAGGCCAGACGATCGGCCCGTTCCATTTGTTGGTAGTGACAGGCCTGAACTTCATCATTGGCTACGCGCAGACGATCGACCATCGAGTTGAAGCTGACCATCAGGCGGCCAACCTCATCGTCAACCTGAGGTTCGAGGACGACAGACAGGTCACCTTCTTCAACCTGGGCCATCTTGACAGCGATAATCTGCAACGGTTGCCGTACAAAGCGATGGAAGATCAAAGAGATCCCGCTGGTCAGCAGTAGTACAATCGTCAACATGGTGATTCCGAACAGCTGTGATGTCTCCAGCAGCTGGGCCTCCATCTCGGCCAGAGGGAGATCGAGATTCAGGACACCGAGCACCCGCCGGCCGGCACCATGACATGGCGTGCAACGCTGTTCGGAATAGATCGGCCTGACCACCGCCATGACCTCGCTGCCTGTCGAACTGCGAAAGATGTTATAACCCTGACCTTGCAGGAAGGTTGCCAGGTTGTGAGGGTCGACCCGACGACCGATCTCATGCGGCTCCGACGATTTGAGCACGCGGCCATCGGGATGGAAGATGCGGACTCCGGACAAACGTGGATCGCCGCCTACCATCTCCAGAATCGCCTGCACATCACGGGTATTGCCGGTACTCATGGCGCTGGCGATGGACCGTTCGATCACTGACATCATCAGGTCGGTAGTTCGCAGGCTGGTATTGGTGATATAGCTATGTTCGCGGCGTACATGAAAGAGGGTCACGCTGCCGATGGCGACAAAGAAGAGCAGAAAAGAAAGGATGACGATCCGACCGATCAGGCTTTTAAAAAACATCGTGCTCCGCGTTTACTGGGTTATGCTTCTCGGCATGGGCTTGGAAAAAGTATCGCCGGTCGTCGGTTTGGGCATTTTATCGCTGGTTGTCGATTTGGCCTTTGCTGGCACAAATACAAACTCCCATTCACGATAAGTGTTCTTTCCTTTCAACGTGTCCAGTTCCTCGGGGAAACCATCCTGCTGGAAAGGTTCCTGGTCACTGCTGCTGCGTACGCCAATGATCCGCTGGCCTGGATCGGTAATCAGTTCGAGTTCGTCACCGGTCATCGGATCATTGTAGGGCTTGCGCAGATGCCTGACCACGTCCGGGAAACGTGGATCGCGCAGCAGATGCTCGAGCTTGGCCGGAAACATTTGCGGGCCACGCTTGATTGCATAGTAACTGGCGATCGCCTGCTGATACTGCTGGCCACGCCAGAGGAGTTCAACCTCCCGGGCCCTCTGCATGGTAGTGCGCCAGGATTGTCCGGCCAAACTGGCAGCCAGCCCCAGAACCACGACCATAACCAGGAGCAGCATCAGAATAGCGCCGCGCTGCTTATCTTTTGTAGAGGCCTTCATAAGACAACCGTTATAAAAATCCTTACAATAAGGCCGGCCATCATCACGGAGTCATCATCACAGCCTCACTTGTCATCCCCCATCAGGTAAGAGAGGATGACTTCGTCCAGGCTGAATTCGATGGTTGAAGAAGGCGGCTTTACCGCTGCGGGCGGCGGTGTTTTGGGCACGGTTTGCAGCTCGGGCTTCGGTGCGGCAACCGGGGCAACGGCAGGTGGAGCAGGCGGAGTCTCCGGCACAACAGATTTCACGGCAGCCGGCGTCACTTCGGTCAGGGGGGTACTGATCTTCTCAAGCTTCGGAATCTGTGACTTCTGGTTCCTTGCCAACTGGAAGCGTTCAATCACTGCATCGAATTCACCGGTCTTGAGATTGCGCAGCATCCCCTTATGCTGCTCCTTCATCAGTTCCTCGACAACCTGGTCCAGATTGTCAACTCTGGTGATGTCGGCATAGCAAGTTTTCTTTGAGGCAAGAATCGTCCCGCCCTGATAGAGCAGCGTGACAATATTGGGGCTTTTTATCCCGCTGTCCTCGGTCTGAATGTGATAGACTTCGCCCTTGTAGCGGAAGTTATGGTTGAAGCCGACCACCATCTGCTTTGTTCTCCGTACTCTTCAAGAAATAATCAAAGCTGCGACAAAAGCAAAAAGCGTAAGGCAAAGGACAAACCAGACTTTTAACGCCCGTTCGCTACGCTCACTCAAGGCGCAAAGAGGTTAAGCAAGACGCAAAGAAAAACGGCAAAAGAGACTGGTATTAAACCCTTTAAAAACCTTTTGATTCTCTTTGCGTTCTTTGCGCCTGCGTTATGTTTTTTGCCTTTTAGCCATTAATCCCGTTATTCTGTCACAGGCACAAACCCAGCGCAAGTCAGCGCGTCAATGCCCCAGAATCGCCTTGACCTTGGCCACAGCTTCAAGGGCATCCCTGGCGTAGATGTCGGCACCGATGCTGTCGGCGTAGTCCTGGCTGACTACGGCACCGCCAACCATGGTAATGACCTTGATCCCGGCCTCCCTGAGTTTGCTTAAAGTCACATCCATCTGCTGCAGAGTGGTGGTCATCAGAGCTGAAAGGCCAACGGCATCAACATTATTTTCCAGCGCCACCTCAAGAATCCTGGCGGCCGGAACGTTCTTGCCGAGGTCAATCACCTCAAAGCCGTGGTTCTCCAGCAGCGTGCATACGATATTCTTACCGATATCATGGATATCCCCCTCGACCGTGGCCATGAGAATGCGCCCCAGAGAAGGGCCGCTGCCCCCGGCGAAATTCTCCTTGAGATAACCGAAAGCGGCCTGCATCGTCGCAGCGGACTGCATGACTTGCGGCAAAAAGATGCGATTGTCCGCAAAGCGGCGGCCAACTTCTTCGAGCCCCGGCAGCAGCCCTTCGTTGCTGACGGCCATGGCGCTTAACCCCTCCTGCATGGCAACCTTGATCAACGGCACAATTCCTTCGCTGTCACCGGCGACAATTGCCGCCGCGAGACGCTGGCGAATGTCCGGCGGAGTTCCATCCTGCCCTGCTACCACGGCGACTGAGGCTGACTGTCCGGCATAATGGCCGATATAATCCTCGGCCCGGATATCCTGGCAGAGCAGTACCTGTGCCGAGCGGTAAGCATCCATCATCCGCTCATCCCCGGGGTTGATAATGGCCGCTTTGAGACCGGCTTCCAGGGCCATGGCAAAAAACACCGAGGACAACACCGGCCGCGACGGCAGACCAAAGGATATGTTGCTCACGCCAAGAGCGGTGGCCAATCCAAGCTCGTCGCGAACCAGGCGCAGGGCACGCAAGGTTTCGAGCGCCCGCTTCTGCTCTGCTGAAACCGTCAGGGTCAGACAGTCCACCACAAGATCCTGCTTCGGCAAGCCGATGGCCCGAGCGGCGTCGAGGATGCGCCGGGCAATCACGACCCGTCCCTCGGCAGTCTCGGGGATGCCGGCTTCATCGAGAGTCAGGCCGATCACCGCTGCGCCGTAGCGGCGGGCGAGTGGCAGGATGCGCTCAAGACTCCGGGCTTCGCCGTTGACCGAGTTGATCAAAACCTTGCCGTCTACAGCCTTCAAAGCCCTCTCGAGGGCAAGCGGATCAGTGGTATCGATCACCAGCGGAGCCATGCTGGTAGCGCTGACAGCGTAGATGGCGCGTTCCAGGGCTGCGGCTTCATCGACCCCGGGGGCCCCGCAATTGATATCAAGCAAGTGGGCGCCAGCGGCGATCTGGGCTGCCGCTTCACGACGCACATATGCCGTTTTGCCGGAAAGCAGCTCTTGCGTGTAGCCCTTCTTGCCGGTGGGGTTGATGCGTTCGCCGATCAGGGCACAGGGTGCTTCACCACCAAACTCGGCCACACCGGTCCGACTGGAAAGAAACCCCCGCCGGGGGGGTGGCGTCCAATGTTGCGTAAAGCTGCCCAGCGCCTTGCGCATAGCGCGGATATGGTTCGGAGTCGTTCCGCAGCAGCCGCCGATAACCCGCACGCCGAGAGCAAGCAGGCGTTCATGGTAAGCAGTCATCTCTGCAGGGGTCCCGGGAAAGAGGGTCTGACCGTCTTTAAGTATCGGCAAGCCGGCATTGGCCTGGGCGATCAATGGCCGCGGCATGACCTTGCGCATCTGCACAAGCACATCATGGATACCATCGATGCCGAGTCCGCAGTTGCTGCCGATCACATCAACCTGCAAGGCATCCAGGGTGACCGCGGCAGCGGCCGGCGGGGTACCGAGTACCGTACGGCCAGCGTCATCAAAGGTCATCTGGGCGATGATCGGCAAATCACAGACATCGCGGCAGGCAATAATTCCGGCACGCAGCTCACGGATATCGAGGAAGGTCTCAAAAGAAATCAGATCAGCCCCCGCGTCCGCCAGGGCTGAAATCTGCTCGGCGAAGATTGCGACCATCTCATCAAAACCGGCATCGCCAACCGGTTCGACAAAGCGGCCGGTGGGGCCTACGGAACCACCGACAAATACGTGATCACCACCAGCTTGGCGAGCCAGCTCTACAGCACGGCGATTCAGTTCATCCACCGCGCCTGCCAGTCCGTAATGGGCCAGCTTGGCGCGATTTCCACCGAAACTGTTGGCGACCAGGATATCAGCCCCGGCCTCAGCATATTCGGCATGGATTCCGGCGACGACATCAGGTGCTACCCGGTTCATCTCTTCTGGACAGCCGCCCGCAGACATCCCCCGCTCCTGAAGCAGGGTGCCCATGGCGCCGTCGAGAATAAGCACCCGTGCAGCGATCGCAGTCCGGAAATCGATCACTCGTCCCTTCCTTCAGGCAGGCTGATCATTTTGCCGGTTGGAGCCAGCCCTTCTTCCACCAGACTGAAATCCGGGTTGATCGGCTGGCGCAGGTCGACATGCCCCTTAAGGGTGGCTACCGATGCGCCGTTCACCAGCATCTGCACCTGGCGCAGATGCGGGAAATTAACCGTCAAAGTATCGGCCAGGCCGTAGATGGTGAGCAGCTCACTCTGGGTCCCGCCGGGATGCGCGGTGATCAGTTCCCGGCTGAAATCTACGCTGACCAGACTGTCGGCGACAGTGATAGCATGCAGCGAGACCTGTGCAGGCAGAATCGGTACAAGGCCACTTTGCGGGCCGGCGATCAGGGCTTCGACAATATCACGCAGACAATCTTCGTCGCGTTGGCATTCCTTGACCATGCGCGTTTCTGCGACCAGAGTCTGGCCATCAGTTGATGCAAAGTAGAGAATCATCTCCCGGGTCTGCTGCGACGCCATCTCCTCGACAACCGTCGATATCCCGGGAATTTCTCTGGTTTTCAGATAGCCGACAACCAGACCGATGCAGAACAGCAGTACAACAAGGCTGCCCCAGAGAATCAGGGGTTTTCGCCATGGCTGCTGTTTTAATTTATTTGGTTCGTGATAAGACTTGGACATATTCAATCCAGACTGACCGTGGTAACCCCTTGCAGCTCTTCACCAAGAAAGGCGCCGCCGACCCGCTCGAAGCGATCGGGGATGTCGGTTACAAAATAACGTGGATACAGAGCAGCTGCTGTCTGACGCAGCAGCTGATGCTCATTGAGCCGGGCGGCAACGACCTTGGCCGTTTCCTGTGCGGAGTCGACAAGTTGAACAGCCGGGCCGACAACCTCCTGCAGCATCTGTTTAAGCAACGGATAATGGGTACAGCCGAGCACCAGGGTATCAATGCCTGCCTCGAGAAGTGGCGCAAGGTATTCCCTGGCAGCCAGACGTGCAACCTCATGGCAGGCCCAGCCTTCTTCAGCAAGCGGCACAAAGAGCGGACATGCGGCAACATGCACTACGATATCCGGCCTGCCCGCCCGCAGAGCACGCTCGTAGGCGCCACTGCGTATTGTCCCTTCAGTACCGATCACCCCGATTCGGCCGTTGCAAGTGATTTCCAGTGCTCGTCTGGCGCCTGGTTCAATAACACCAACCACCGGCACCTGGTAGTGCTTCGCGAGATCGTCAAGAGCAACAGCTGAAGCGGTATTGCATGCGATAACCAGCAGCTTGACCCGCTGGGCAAGCAGAAAACGTGCGGCCTCGTGTGCGTAACGCAGCACGGTCGGCGAGCTCTTTGTACCGTAAGGTACGCGTGCCGTATCCCCCAGGTAAACAAGGGGTTCGTCTGGAATCTGGTGGCGCAGTTCCCGCAGGACGGTCAATCCGCCTACTCCTGAATCAAAGACACCAATGGCTCTTTCCGGCACCGTCTCAGCCCTCTTTTCCGTAGTTTTCAGCAGGGAGTTACTCTAGAGAGCAAGTCAGCAAAAGTCAAGAATTATGGAGGTTTTTTGGCCTTTGTCGCATTCAGAAAAGGTGATAATATACCAAACTGAAGTTTACCTAACAGCAGGAATGCAAGTCGGAGAAGGGCTCATGGATTTTTCCCCAGCCATCGAATTCATCAAGCAGTTTGAAACCGCCAGGGTCATGGCCTATATTCAGGCCATGGACCTCAAACAGGTCATGGAGCACCCTTACTTCCTGGCCGGCGTCGCTGTTACTGCAGTGATTGCCTATCTGATGCAATGGCGCCTGCTGCTGGTCACGGTCATGACGATTACCGGGTTCATCTATCTGCTCAGCTACACACTCTCCCAGGGAACGTCACTGGAAGACGGCATGCCGACTGACGCGCTCATGATTTTGGTAGGCGGCGGCTCATTCATCGTCTTTCTGGCTATCTACCTGCTCTTTATCCGCAGCGACTGATAGCAAGGCTTTACAGCAATACCGTTGCAGCACTTTATATGATTGCGAACTGCATACTCGAACGTGCCGGACAAACAGCTTGACGCATGTTGCAGTGTTTGCCAAGTGATGCTATCTTTTCCCTGGCCTGGTGGATTAACCAGCCTTGCCAATGAATGACAGTGATCCCGATCAACATAACCACGCATTGAGGTCCTCATGGCTTTTTCCCTTAAAAAACGTGATCTTCTTCTGGTCGGAGTTGCCATCGTCATCCTGGCTTTTCTCTGGCAAGCACCACCCGAGTCAACCAGTCGCATGCCTTTCGATGATGATCATCGCCAGTACCATGACATCGTCAAGTCCGAGGGGAAGAAAGCTGCTGAGAAGTTCTGCGAAGAGTGCCACAACCAAGACAACATCCCCTTACCGGAAGGACATCCGGCAAAATACCGTTGCCTTTTCTGCCACAAACTTGCAAGCCCTTAAGGAGGTTAGGGAAATCCCCCGCTTTAAAACGCCGCGATTTCGCCATATATCTATTTCTGGCCAGGCATCTTCATATGACTCGTCCTGAGCATTCTTGGCCTGCAGTTGTATTTTCAAATACTTGAGAAATTCTCGCGAGATCTTGGTCTTTTTGGCACGAGCATTGCTCTGCTTTTCCGCTCTGGCAATCTTCTTGAAGTTTCAAAAGGGATATACAACGGAGTTGGATATGTCGAATACACTGGACAACCGTAAAACCAAAATTTCGATCAATATCATGGACGCCATCCTCTATATCATGGCCGGCAGCGCCATGGCCATCATCAGTGTCTCTTTCCTGCTCTGGTTGCGCTTCTGAGGCAGCAACACACCATGCCAAACCAATAAAACCCGGCTGAAAGCCCGGGTTTTATTTTATGTCCCGCAAACGCAGGCTACAGACCTTTTACCTTTGTGTTTTTTTGCTAGTAGCGACACCCCCGTACAATAACCCGCTGTACATGGTTCCCGGCAATCTCGGCAAAAGCCCGGACCTGCTCGTCAGAATAAGGAGCCTGCGCCCTTGCGCGCTCGCAAAGAGCATGCTCGGAGTGGTACTGCTGCAGCGCCCAGAGCGGGGAACCCTGGATCAACTCTCCCAACTCGGCGATCACATTTTCATCGACCCATCCGGGGACACAAGTCGTGCGATACTCGAGTTCAACAGCTGCACCGGCACAGAGACGCACTGTCTCAACCAGCTTGTCGACAAAGACGGCCCCGGTATGCAACTCGGGGTAGCGCGCTGGTATGGTCTTCAGATCAATAGCCAGATAGTCGATCAACTGTCCGGCAAGCAATTCTGCTATGATTTGCGGAGCCAAACCATTCGTGTCGAGCTTAACCGCCAACCCCAGCGCTTTGACCTGCTTGAGGAAGGGAAGCAAACCACTGTTCATGGTCGGTTCGCCACCCGAAACAACGACGCCGTCAATAAAGGACCTGCGCTCGGCAAGGTCAGCCAGCAACTCGGCGGGATCCAGATCAGGGCAGGTGTCCGGCTCGAGAACCAGGACAGGGTTATGACAAAAAGGGCAGGTCAAATTACACCCGCCCCAGAACACCAGAGATGCTATCCGCCCGGGAAAATCAAGCAGACTTGTCCCTTGAAAGCCTTTGATACCCATACATCATGTCTTCAATACATTGTGGAATCTATAGAGGCAGGCGTTGTGCCTGCCCTTGATAGGCGGAGTCCCGCCAGGGACGCCCTTGCCTAGACTTTGTCCTCTTCAACAACATACTCCCGACGATCCCTGAACTCTTCCTTTTTCCCTTTGTTCCATTGTTGAACCGGGCGAAAGAAACCACAAACGCGTGAGTAGACTTCGGTTTTAGCGGAGCATCTGGTTGACATGATCTGAATCTCCTTTTCGTGAGACGCGAGGAGCAGCCTGCTTACACCTGAGGCCTCACGGTTTATCATGCGGCCTGTCCTTCATGAGCATGCGGACAGGCAAAGTGTTCGCCCGAGATGTAGCCGTGCTCGGGACAGATGGTGAAGGTCGGACTGATGGTGAAATACGGCAGGTGGAAATTTTCTGCAATCCGCCGCACTATCAGGCGAGCACTCTGCCAGTCGTCAAGCCGCTCACCGAGAAAACCGTGAAAGACGGTGCCACCGGTATAAAGGGTCTGCAGGGAATCCTGATGGGCCAGCGCCTCGAAAATATCATCAGTAGTTCCAACCGGAAGCTGGGTCGAGTTGGTGTAGTAGGGTTCGGAATCTCCAGCGGTGATGATGTCAACGTAGCGGGCCCGGTCCACTCTCGCCAGACGGAAGCTGGTTCCTTCTGCCGGGGTAGCTTCAAGATTATAGAGGTGGCCGGATTCTTCCTGGAACGCCTCCAGTTGGCTGCGCATGAACTGCAGGGTTCGCACGGCAAGGCTCTTGCCTTCCGTGGTATCGATTCCTTTGCCCTTCAGGTTGAGCATTGCCTCGTTCATACCGAGCAAGCCGATGGTGGAAAAATGGTTGTCCCAGTAACGGCCACTGCGCTCACGGATCCCCTGCAGATAAAAACGACTGTACGGATAAAGACCTTCCTCGGTCAGCCGCTCCAATTGTTTGCGCTTGATTTCGAAGGATTCATAGGCCATACGCATCAGCTCGGAGATCCTGGCGAAAAATTCGTCTGCATCTTCAGCCAGATAAGCCGCTCTGGGCAGGTTGAGTGTGACCACTCCGATCGAGCCGGTCAAGGGATTGGAGCCAAACAGGCCACCGCCACGTCGACGCAGTTCGCGGTTGTCGAGCCGTAGCCGGCAGCACATGGACCGTGCATCCTCCGGGTCCATATCGGAATTGATGAAGTTGCTGAAATAGGGAATGCCGTACTTGGCAGTCATCTCCCAAACCGGTTGAAAGCGCGGGCTGTCCCAATCGAGTTCCTTGGTGATGTTGACCGTCGGGATCGGAAAAGAGAAAATCCGCCCGGAAGCGTCGCCGTCCATCATAACTTCACAGAAAGCCCGGTTAAAGAGATCCATCTCATCCTGGAAATCACTGTAAGTAGCATCCACCAGTTTGCCACCTATTATGACCGCGTCCTTACCTATGTCGCGCGGTGGCAAGAGATCAAGGGTGATATTGGTAAATGGCGTCTGAAAGCCGACCCGCGTCGGCACATTCATATTGAAGATGAATTCCTGCATCGACTGACGGACTTCGTGATAAGAGAGGCCATCGTAGCGAATGAAGGGGGCAAGCAGGGTGTCAAAATTAGCGAAGGCCTGAGCGCCAGCAGCTTCGCCCTGTAAGGTATAGAAAAAGTTGACGACCTGGCCGAGGGCTGTACGGAAATGTTTGGGCGGAGCACTCTGAACCTTGCCATAGGCGCCGCTGAAGCCCTTGAGGAGCAGGTCCTTAAGATCCCAGCCACAGCAGTAAACCGAGAGCATGCCGAGATCGTGGATGTGAAA
>JBPPMD010000324.1:0-4968 GCA_051305875.1 Desulfuromonadales bacterium
TAGTTACAACAGCAAAAGATAAGGGGTGTTGAGCCCGCTGGATTTGCGATAACCAGGACGAGAGGTGTGCAAGCGTCACCAGGAGGCTGTCCGAGAATAAAAGCCCGGCTGCAAACCCAGCATTTTGGCCCATATTTCAGCTCCTTTTTTCCCCATAGCGACGGCTATGAGGCTGCAAACGAGCTAAAATCTGTTCTCAAACTTCTGGATTTTCGCTTCGGCATCTATTGTCGGACAGCCTCCTACTTGGTTTCTACCGCACCGCCCGCCTGTTTCCATGCGTCGAAACCACCATCGACATGACAAACATTCTTCAGGCCCATCTTTTGTGCAATGTCCGCAGCCAGAGCGGAACGCCAACCCAGGTTGCAGTAGAAGATAAAGCGTTTCTCCTCGGCAAAGATTTTGTTGTGATAAGGGCTTTCAGAATCGATCCAGAATTCCAGCAACCCGCGCGGACAATGAAACGCTCCGGGAATTTTTCCCTCACGCTTCAGCTCACGGACATCGCGCAGGTCAACAAAAACCACATCAGCGGATGAATACTCGGCAATCGCCTCATCTACAGAGATAATCTCGATGCGCTCCTCTGCATCGGCAACCAGTTCCTTGAAGCCTACACTCATGGCTATTCTCTCCTTACAGTTGCACGTTCGAATTTCTAATATACCAACAAACCTGCCGTAACAGGAAGACTTTAGACTAATTTCTCAGACTTGCCGGGTTTTTAAAACCCGGTTGCAGATCAAGGGCCAGACTTCAGCGACAATCATGCCGACAACTATCATGCCGCCTCCAAACCAACCGATTGTTGTTAAACGATCTCCGGCCAGCCAGACTGAAAAAATCGTTGCGAAAACAGGTTCAAGTGTATAGATCAGTGCCGCACGGGTCGGTGTCAGTACCATTCTGATTCATTGAAAAACGGTCAGGAATCTGTTGACTATCTATGAGCCTGCAAACGAGCTAAAATCTTGTTTCGAGCGAAGGCGCTATGGTATAAGCAGAGGTCACTGAATTCAATAGTTATTTCACCTAAGTAGCGTGGGAGCTTGTCATGGATCGTGTCAAGCGTGAACCGATCGAAGTCATTTGTCCAAAGTGTCGCTATACAGAGATTATTTACCTGCCGATCGAGGACCTGCCCCGCTGCCCACAATGCTACGTGCAGATGTCTATCTCGGAGCTTCTCGATGAAGGCAAGTCCTATTAAACATTTAACTGCCGAACGGTTCGGCTGAACTATCCTTGTTTTTTCCAGGAGGAACAACCATGAAACAAGTCAAACTTCTGATCACCTGCCTGCTGGTACTGTGTGTGCTTCTTCCCGGCTTGGCCACGGCTGACACCCTCGATGACATTCTTGAGCGCGGTATCCTGCGTGTCGGTATGGAGCCTGGCTACATGCCCTTTGAAATGACCAATAAAAGGGGTGAAATAGTCGGTTTCGATGTCGACATGGCCAAACGTATGGCAAAGGCCATGGGCGTCGAATTAGAACTGGTCAGCACTGCCTGGGACGGCATCATCCCGGCCCTGATCACCAAAAAATTCGACATTATCATGAGTGGCATGACTCTGACCCAGGAGCGCAACATGAAGATCGGCTTTGCCTCTCCTTATATTGTCATTGGGCAAAGCATTCTGGTTGACAAGAAACTGGCCGACGAAATCAAGTCTTACAAGGATCTGAACAACAAAAAATACAAGGTCGCCTCCAAGCTCGGCACTACCGGTGAGCAGGCCACCAAGCGCATGATCCCGAACGCAACGTATATTTCTTTCGAGACCGAACAGGAAGGAGTCATGGATCTGCTTAACGGCAAAATCGACGCTTTCATTTATGACCTCCCCTTCAACGCCATCGCTTTTGCTGAAAAGGGCCAGGAGAAACTTGTTTTACTCGATGAACCTTTCACTTATGAGCCATTGGCCTGGGCAGTCAACAAAGACAACTTCAACCTCGTCAACTGGCTGAACAACTTTCTGGTGCAAACCAAAAATGATGGGACCTACGACAAAATCTACAAGAAGTGGTTCCTGAGTGACGAATGGCTTAAAGACCTTCAGTAACATGAACTGAAATGGCGGGGCAGTTGTTTTTCTCAGAACAGCCCCGCCATCTTTCTGCCTGAAACGTTACCATCTCGAAACTCCGGATGAAAACAAAAACAGGAATTGACACTTTGAAGACAAGCAAGAGCGTCTGGCCCTGGCATTTTCTTACGATCGCCATCCTCTTCATGATGGTCGCGGGCCTGTGGGTCGCCACCAAAAAAATCGATTATACCTGGCGCTGGAACCGCATTCCCCAGTACTTTTTCTATAATGACGAGACCCTGGTCCCGGCACCGTTTGATGGCCGCATTGCATCGTTATCGCAAAATGGCAATACAACGCAAATTAAACTGACCGGTGAAGATGGTGAGGAAAAAGTGTTTCGGGTCGACAGCGAATCCGTGCAGGTCAGTGAAAATGATGACCTGTTTCAGGGTGATTTCCTCGGCTCGACGTTTCAATGGCGCGCCGGTCCGCTCATGATCGGTTTGTGGAACACCCTCTGGATTTCTGCGACAGCAAGTGTTATCGGCATGATTATCGGTCTGGTCACCGGCTTGTGCCGGGTCTCCAATAACCCGACCCTGCGCAGTCTCTCAATCACTTATATTGAGTTGATTCGCGGCACCCCGCTGCTGGTACAGATATTTATTTTTTATTTCTTCCTCGGTACCGTACTGGACATCAGCCGGATTATTGCTGGCATCAGTGCTCTGGCTATCTTTGCCGGGGCCTATGTCGCAGAGATTATCCGCGCCGGCATCCAGTCGATTCCCAAGGGACAGATGGAAGCCGCCCGCTCTCTCGGCATGAACGTTCCCCAGGCCATGGTGTATATTATCCTGCCACAGGCCTTTAAGCGCACCCTGCCGCCATTGGCAGGTCAATTCATCAGCCTGATCAAGGATTCGTCACTGGTTTCAATTATTGCCATTACCGATCTGACCAAGAGTGGCCGGGAAGTTATCACCTCAACCTTCGCTACCTTTGAGATATGGTTCGTCGTCGCCCTCCTCTATCTCATGATGACGTCGGTCTTGTCCCAGGTGATTGCCTGGGTGGAACGGAGGCTTGCAATCAGTGATTAAGACAGTCGACCTGAAAAAAACATTTATCGGCCGCGGTCAGACGGTGTACGCTGTCGACGGCGTTACCTCTCATATCAAGCCCAGTGAAGTTGTGGTCGTCATCGGCCCGTCGGGTTCGGGGAAATCAACATACCTGCGCTGCCTCAACGGTCTCGAAACCTTTACCTCCGGTCACATCATGATCGATGGCATCGACCTTGCGTCGAAAAAAACCGACCTCAACAAGGTTCGCCGGGAAGTCGGGATGGTCTTTCAGCAATTTAATCTTTTTCCTCACAAGACTGTCCTTGAAAACATCGTCCTGGCTCAGAAAGTGGTGCGCAAGCGCAAGCGTGCGGAAGCCGAAGAGAAGGCCCGTATGTTGCTGCAGAAGGTCGGCATTGCCGAGAAGGGGAATGAGTACCCGATTCGCCTTTCCGGCGGCCAGCAGCAACGCGTTGCCATAGCACGGGCGCTGGCCATGGATCCAAAGATAATGCTCTTTGACGAACCGACCAGCGCACTCGACCCCGAAATGGTTGGCGAAGTACTGGAAGTCATGAAGCAGCTGGCCCGCGAGGGGATGACCATGGTCGTTGTCACCCACGAAATGGGGTTTGCCCGGGAAGTGGCCGATCGGGTGCTCTTCATGGACCAGGGAAAGGTGGTAGAAGAAGGTACTCCGGAACACTTTTTTACGGCCCCCCAGGAAGAACGTACCAAAGCTTTCTTGAGGCAGGTTCTTTAACAGGGCGGCATCAGAATGCATTGACAAGGGCGCTTCCGGGTGCCCTTTTCTACTGTTTACCCTCGCCATTCACGGTAAAGACAAACATTTATGAATGACACCAGCAAGCGTATATGGCGACGGGGAGCAGCGGCGGCCTGGCCAATTTGCCTCGGTTATTTCCCCATCGGTCTGGCCCTCGGCGTCCTGGCACAGAAAGCCGGTCTGCCCTGGTGGGCTGTGGCCATGATGTCGGTGATGGTCTTTGCCGGCAGCGCACAGTTTATCTGCGTCGCCATGATCGCCGCCGGAGCGACGACTCCGGCCATCATTCTGACAACCTTCGTTATCAACCTGCGGCATGTATTGATGAGTTCGGCTTTAGCCGTCTATCTAAAGGGAGTGAATCGTAAGTTTCTGGCACTCTACGCCTACGGCGTGACCGACGAGAGTTTCGCTGTCAACCTGACCCGTTTTCGCGAGGGTCAATGGGACCGATGGCGTGCCCTGATCGTCAACCATGTCGCCAATTCCGTCTGGATTCTGGCAACGGTCTGTGGAGCCCTGGCGGGTCAGTTTGTTCCCCGGGGAGCATTAGGCATCGACTATGCCCTGACCGGGATGTTCATATGCCTGTTGGTCTTTCAGCTGCAGGGCGGAATCTACATCATCACCGGGCTGCTTGCTGCAGCGTTTTCAATTCTCTGGTACCTGATGATTCCTGGAGACTCCTACATAGTAGGCGCCTCAATGAGCGCAGCAACCATTGGATACCTTTTGAAGCGTCTCTACCGGAGGGACAGGTGAGCTTCAGCGATTACCTGATCCTCTTCGGCGGAATGGGCCTGGTTACCTACCTTCCCCGATCCCTGCCGCTGCTCTACCTGGCTCACAAGAAGATGCCGCAGTGGTTGATTGATTGGCTCGGTTTGATTCCTGTGGCGATTCTCAGTGCCCTGCTTGTCCCCTCGCTGTTTACCGACGCAGCAACACGCAGCCTCACCTTCGGCAAACTAGAATTGCTGGTGGCTGTTCCAACACTGATTTTTGCCCTGAAAACCCGCAGTCTTGGCGGGACGGTTCTGGTGGGAATGCTGCTTTATTGGTTGGGTGGCA
>JBPPMD010000389.1:0-20050 GCA_051305875.1 Desulfuromonadales bacterium
CCAACGCAGACAGCCCCTTCAAATCCTTGAAGGGGCTGCTGGAGAATTCTTGTGGTGAAGCGACTTGCTGTTTCGAAGATTTCTTTCTGGCCATGGTTTGCTGCCCTCAATAAACACAACTAAACACAACTGCTAAGCCATTACCTTCTGACCATTTTGCGCCGACCCTGCATTGCCTTGGTATGCTTGCGGATCAGATCGCCCTGCTTCTCAAGCTGGAACTGATGCCAGAGATCGCCGTAACCCTGCATTTTCATTTTCCCGCCTGCCTTGAGTGATTCAAGATTGGCTTTCATCAGATCATCATTGCCGACCTTTTTCAAGCCTTTCTCCATGACACTGACTGCCTTGTTGCGATCACCGATCTTCTCCAGGCAGAAAGCATAGAGGCTCCAGAGGAGTGCTTCTTTGCGGGTAGCTGCCAACGCCTTCTCAAAAGTGGCGATCATCTTTTTCGGCTGGTTACGTTTCATGTGGATAATGGCCAGCATCGCCATAGCCATCCAATGACGAACAAACCCCTGATCGAGATATTCATAAGCCTTGTTGAAGTCCCGACGCATGTAGTAGATCATGCCGATCTGGGCGTTCATTTGCTTTTTGATGAAGAATTGCCAGTAAGCATACTTTTTCTGTACCGCTTCCAGTTTATGGATCGCCGCTTCCGGACGGTTCGCCATGATGTCTTTCTGCACCGTATCCATGGACTCTCCAACTCGCTTCATGACCTGTTTCAGCAAAAGGACATAGATAAGCGTGAAAGCGGCCAGGCCGGTAACGACAGGAACGACAGGGTGCAGACTGGTGGTAAAGAAAATTGCGGCGCCAAAAACAGCGGCGACAACAAATGAAATAAGTGCAGACAACATGAGAACAAAGTCCTTTCAAGTGATGAGAAGCGGCGTATTCTATCAGCCTGTCCCGGTGTTGTCAAAGCAAACCAAGGACAGTGGCCTTTTGCCTAAGTCAACAGTTCATGTGAGAATGCGCACCCGAACTCTGGCGGCAATGATCTTTTCGATAGACAGCAAGCGCCGTGAGCAGAGCCCGGCAGCACCATAGAGGCGGGAGCAGCCGACAGGCGTTCCCTGGAGAGAACCGTTCAGGAAACAGGTTCAAGTTCAGCTGCGACTGCCGCTGCTCACATGCAACGTCAGCTGTTCACCCGGTTGCAGCACATGGTTTTCAGCCAGATTGTTCCAGCTGCGAATCTGACCTGTCTCCACAGCAAACTCACGACTGATCGCCCAGAGGGTGTCGCCGGGGCGCACCTTGTAGACTACTTGTTTTAAAGATTTCGCTTTCTGGGCAGACGTGGCTTTGACAGCCGCCGTTTTAACCGGGGCGGCTTTAGAAGAAACAATCAGATACTGGCCAGGGCGAATGACGTTGCTCCAGCCGAGCCGATTCCAGACCCGTAATTGCTTTTCTGTGACATTGAACTTCTGGGAGATCTTCCAGAGGGAGTCGCCGGAACGCACCTTGTAGGAGACCTTCTGCGAACGCTTAAAATCATCTTTAAGTTCTGCAAGGACATTAGTTCCGTTTGCATCCGGATTCAGTGGTAGAATCAGATCGGTGCCGATCTGCAAAGCCCGCGCGTTACGAATCCCGTTGAGACGCTGGATGTCCTGTACACGGACGCCATGACGTTTCGCCAGGGCCAGCAAAGTGTCCCCCGACTTGACCTTATGACGGGCGTAATTGGCCCGTTGCCGCTTGGGCAATTGGGAATATGCTTCCCAAAAAACATCCTTGCTGCCAACAGGCAGGCGCACCAGGTAGTCTTTTGCTTCAGGTGGCGTGGACCAGCGTTTAAGCTCCGGATTGAGCTTTTTAATCAACTGATAATCGGAAGCGCTCAACCGCGCAATGACTTCAAGATCAGTGTTGCTCGGCAGAGACACTGTGTCATAAGCGATTGGTTCATGATACTCGAGATCGACGAAACCGTACTTGTCCGGTTGTTTGGCGATCATCAGCACTGCCAACAGCTTGGGCAGGTAGTTCTTGGTCTCATCCTGCAGGTATTCGCCGCGGCACAGCTCCCAGAAATCCTTGGAATTGTAGCGTTTTACAGCCTGACGAAGCTTGCCGGGACCAGCATTGTAGGAAGCCACCGCCAAGTACCAGTCACCATCAAAAGCGGAATAAAGATCCGAGAGAAAACGGGCAGCGGCACGCGTTGCTTTCTCCGGGTCACGACGCTCATCGTACCACCAGTCATTCTGCAGACCATAATGACGCCCGGTACTTTCGATAAACTGCCAGGGGCCCACCGCGTGAGCCCAACTGTAAGCCTTGTCATTGAAACCGGATTCGACCATCGCCAGGTATGCAAGGTCCTTGGGCAGACCGGCCTCGGCAAAGATAGCACTCATCATCGGCAGATAACGACCAGAGCGCTCCAGCCAGATTCTGAAGGTGTTTTTTGCCTGGCCGCTGAAATAATCGACAAAATAACGAACCTTGTCATTCTCCACAACCGGAAAATCGTAGATTGGCTCCTCGTGAGCAAGCACTTGCCCTGGATCCTCGGGTGGTAGCTGATCTTCACCTTGCAGCAGCTGGTTATCAGCCAACGTCTCTGCATCGAGAGGCTCGACATCCTCGAGCATGACATCAGCTTCAATGCCCTGCGTGAGCGAATCGGCCAGGAGAACCTCGGCTCTTTTCTCTTCGTTCCCGGGAGCGGCTGAATCTTGAGCATCTGCAATCTCTTGCTGCAATGCCGACGATAGAACAATGGCATGATCAGAAGGTGTGGACCAGGGAGCTCCTGAGAAACAGCCTGTAAGGATAATCCCGGACAGCAGACAAATAATGAGCTGGAAGGACCGCATAAATAAACCTCCAGAAGCGCACACAAATTACAAGAAAAAAGCAGTGAATATCAATTATCCTGAGCAGTAGTTACGGACGGATCCAGATTTCCCCGAGCCTCTTCACCCCAACAGCGCTCTTCCATTTCACGTAAAAGATCGGTAAAGGTTGCCCGCTGGAAGGCACTGACCGCTATTGCATCAAAACGTCGACATAGCGGAGCGACCTCTTCAGCAGGAATCAGGTCGATCTTATTAAAAACCAGAATTCGGTCAATTTCATGAAGATCAAGATCCTGCAGGATGCGGTCAACAGCGCGAATCTGTTCTTCGAAACGCGGGTTGGAAATATCGATTATGTGCAGAAGAAGATGAGCATCAACCAGTTCTTCCAGAGTTGCCTTGAAAGCCCCCAGCAGGCTTTTCGGCAGTTCTCTGATAAATCCGACAGTATCGGTAATAATCACTTCGCGCTCCCTGGGAAAGCGCAGGCGACGGGTCGAAGTGTCCAGAGTGGCGAAAAGCAGATCTTCGGTAAAAACCTTGCTCTGGGTTAAGGCATTGAGCAGGGTTGATTTACCGGCATTGGTGTAACCGACGATAGAGACAATAGGCACACCGGTTTTAATGCGTTTCTGGCGTCGCTGCAAACGTCCCTTACTGAGTGAAGTGAGCTGCTTTTCCAGACGGCTGATCCGATCACGGATCCGCCGCCGGTCGGTTTCCAACTTGGTCTCGCCGGGGCCACGGCCACCGATGCCGCCCATCAGACGTGACATGGCCGTTCCCTTGCCGCTCAGGCGTGGCAAAATGTACTTGAGCTGCGCCAGCTCAACCTGGACCTTGCCGTCCAGGGTATGCGCTCGACGGGCAAAAATATCGAGGATCAACTGGCTGCGGTCAACTACTTTCAAATCAGTCATAGCCGCAATTGTACGCGCCTGAACCGGACTGAGGTCCTGGTCAAACACCAGCAGGGTCGCCCCTTTGTGCAAGGCGCTGATGACAACTTCCTTGAGCTTGCCCTCGCCGACCAGGGTACGCGGATTCAACTTGCGTGAACGCTGCATGATACGGTCGAGGACAACCACGTCGGCAGTGCGGGCCAGCACAATCAATTCATCCATTGAGTCTTCGGCTTCACGGGGTGGCGCCTGGGTCACGGAAAGCAGAATTGCTTTTTCCCGGTTATCACCCAGGTCGACTGTTTCCGAGCGTGATTGTTCCAACTCCGCATCGAGAGAACGGATAAATGCAGTAAAATCAAGGTCCCAGGTGTATATTGATGATATTATCTGCAACAGGTAAATTTGTCCATCAGGATTGGGTGGTATCAGATGGGCGTAATGCAACGGGCCGGGCAGTCCATCCTCACCAACGGCCAGGCTAACCATCATGTCAAGCCGCAATAGCGCCAGGTCATTGAGGTCGTCCTGAGACAAGGGTTCGCCCTTGAGGTGAGTATGAATACAGCGCAAGCCGCGCAAACCGCTGCGTCCAAGACCAAAGCCGGTCAGATCGGGGATGACAAGTTCACGATCATCGCCAAGGATGACAAACTTCACCTCGCCGCTGCGATCGACAATCAGGCCGATCTGGCGACGCAGTACGCGGGACTGCTCCGTCAGGTAGCGGGCCAACTCAGGGCTAATCACCTCACCAGCCGGTATACGACGATGGTAGATTCTTTCGAGCGCCTTGATTAGACTGGATTTCAGCCCTGTTGTACTGCCGTAGATCATAATAGATCATCCATGAACGCAGAATTCTGTCTTAGTATATTCAGTCTGATGCATTCTGTGTTCCAAACCGCTCTGTCCTAACAAATTATCATTGTTTAGTATACGCAAAAAAGGCCCTAAAGGGGCCTTTTTTACCTACTGTATATGCAATAAGATTAATCATTCCGCGGAGATATTAAAGCCGCCATCGACATAATGGATTTCACCGGTGACCCCGGTAGAAAGATCAGAGAGAAGATAGAGACTTGCCTTGCCAACTTCCTCCTGGGTGACTGTCCGCCGCAATGGACTGCGCACCTCCATGATGTGCAGCTTTTCTTTGAAATTACCGACACCGGAAGCTGCCAGTGTTTTGATCGGTCCCGCAGAGACGGCGTTGACCCGGATCTTTTGCGGACCTAGCTCGGCAGCCAGGTAACGAACCGAGGATTCCAAAGCAGCCTTGGCAACTCCCATCACGTTATAGCCGGGAACGGCCAGCACGGCACCGAGGTACGTCATAGTGACGATACTGCCACCTTCCGGCATCAAGGGCAAGGCATAACGGGTCATGGCAACCAGAGAATAGGCGCTGACGTCCAGCGCCAGAGTGAAACCTTCGCGACTGGTCTGGGTGAAAGGGTTTTTCAGTTCCTCACGATTGGCAAAGGCAACCGCATGAACGACAAAGTCGATTGTTCCCCATTGCTGCTCAAGCTCTTTAAAAACTGCAGCAATCTCATCATCAGAGCCAACATCGCACGGCAGGATAATCGTGGATCCCATACTTGCAGCCAGAGGACGAACACGTTTTTCCAGCGCCCCGTTTAAATAGGTAAAAGCCAGTTCGGCACCGGCAGCGTGCAATTGCTGGGCAATACCCCAAGCAATGCTCTTGTCGTTAGCGACCCCGAAAATAACGCCACGCTTGCCATCCATCAAACCCATGAATCTTGCCTCCCGAAAGAAAAACAGAACAACTATAGTATCCGTCCAAAGTCTACAAACGGATACTTTGGTAGGTTGTCATATCAGATAGACGGACTAAAGGCAAGGGGCACCACATTTTTTATTGCACAACCGCTTGTGCGACATTCACACTTATCAGCGTCAAGAGTGCTTCAGCCGTTTTGTAACCAGGGACAACCCGGCCGTCAGGCAGCACCAGAGTCGGGGTTGAACTGATGCCCAGTTCAGCAGCCAGGACCAGCGTTTGATCGACCGCAGCAGTATCGCAATTTGCCGGCGGTACCGGCTTGCCGGCAAAGCTGATTTCAAGGAGTTCCATGGAATTATTGCAAATAATACTCCTGGAGATTTCATAGGCATTGGGATGCATTTTGAGTGGGTAGAGTTTGATCAGGAAAGCAATCTCAGGATCACGCCGCACAACGTCTTTGAGTTCCTCATGAAGTTTCTTACAGTAGGGGCATTCCGGGTCAGTGAAGACAATCACCTTGGTTCTGGCCGACGGCTTGCCAAGAAGCAGCGCATCCGCCAATGGAATTTTACTGACATCGACCCTGTTCATCCGGGCACTGTGCTCGCGTGTAAGATTTTCCTTGTCATTGAGACGGATCACATTGCCCGAGACCAGATACTGCTTGGAAAAATCGATATAGACCGGTATCTTCTTCTGGTCCTTTTCAACCTCCGCCACCCACAAGCCAGGGACTTCTGAAAACTCTACGCTGTTGACCTTGTCAACCATATTGCCGAGCAGTTGTTCGGTTTCTGCCTTGCTAAGGCTGTGACAATCGACACAGGAACCGGCACCGCATCCGTCAGTAGACATGGCAAGGGCACTATTCGCTGCGAAAAGGACCGCTATAAGGATAAGTAAAAAACGCATAAGTTCATCTATCTCCAACATTGTTACCGGCAGACATTTGCCATACAATTCTTCCTCAAAATGGAAAGCCAGGATGCATTCTAACGGATACAACCGGCATTAGACAAGGGTGGGATTACGAATAATTCGAAATGATTGAAATCGTGGTCAATTTTTCATAATAACTCGCCTGATGCTCGACGACAGATCACTTAAAACTCTGAAGTGGAAAAACGATGGATGCCATAACTCTTTTCGGACTAGCATTGGCGTTGGCAATGGATGCCTTTGCCGTCGCCCTCGGTACCGGGGCTGTGCTGTCGCGTCTGACGGGACGCCACCTGTTTCGCCTCGGTTTCCACTTCGGACTTTTCCAGGCCATGATGCCGGTGATCGGCTGGCTGGCCGGACTGACTATCATTCAGTGGGTCGCGGCCTGGGATCACTGGATTGCCTTCGGTTTACTGGCACTGATCGGCGGACGCATGATTCACGAGGCATGCAGTAATGAAGAAAAATCTGCTGATCGTGATCCGACCAGAGGTTTAAGCCTGGTTCTGCTCTCCATTGCCACCAGCATTGATGCCCTGGCAGTCGGCTTTTCTCTGAGCGTTATCGGCGTGTCGATCTGGATACCGGCCCTGGTCATCGGCCTGGTTGCTGGAGTGCTGACCATCGCCGGTATGTTGATGGGCGGTCGCATCGGTAATCGCTGGGGCTCCAGAGTGGAAATATTTGGTGGATGCATCCTGATTGGCATCGGCGTCAAAATCCTTGCCGAGCACCTGCTGATGGCATCGTAAAAAGGCCTATGAAATACTCTCAAGGAAAGCATCGTAACTGAACGGGTTACTGTGTCTTACTCACTTCGGGTCTCAGTTTGATGATCATCATTCCCTGCTTCGCCTGTATATCAACCAGACCCAGATTGATAGGTATGTTACGGCTGCCCACCTTGACCAGTAGTGACTTAATAGCATCAAACTCGACCGGGTGTTCCCGGTCCGCAAAGGCCGTGAGAACTGGCAGGAGCACATCGCCAAGCTCGGTCCCACCTCCGGCTTTATCCGGTTTAGAAAATCGGGGGGTCAGGTACAGGATCTTCCTGATTTTATCAAAACGCATGAGAAGCTCACAGGTTACCGGCAAAATGGCGGTTCCCAGCTTCATGTTAAGATCCCTCCCTGCAATACTGGTGTTTACAGACAGATTTTCACCCTTGACCACTCCCTGAAGAACAATTGAATTATCTTTCACTTGAAGTTTGTCCAGAGAAACTATCGTGATATTTCCATCCACCAGCTCCTGGTTCCCCTCAAGCGGTATCGGTAGTGCATCGCTGATGATCTCATAGAGGATTTCTGCGGGCAGTGAGATGTTGATGGCCATCTCTTCCGAGGCGAATGTGTTTTCGCAAATTGGTGCTGCGACTAACAGGGTCAAAAAAGAGACCGACAGGAACACCTTTTGAATCGATTTCATAAATTTTTCCTTGTAAAGAGGAGAATCGTGCGTGTGCCTTGCAGAAATACCCGGAATTACTCCATCCCGGACACAGCGGTTTTAGCGCCTCATATCAACCGGAGAGACGTTGAACAGAGACTACAAATCATTACTTTGTTGAGCGACTCTTCGTGCAACTGTCTCCCGAATCTCCTCAACACAGCGATAAGGAATCTTCAGGTTGCCTCGGCCAGCCCCCATGACAATACCACCTTTGATCGGCTGATGGAAATCAGAGCCGCCAGTCACAATCAGGTTCTTCCTGCGAGCCATGGTGATGTAGCGATCGATGCCATCGTTGCCAGCCCCGGAGCTGTGTGCCTCCAGGCCATCAAGGCCTAAGGTGATGAATGCGTCGAGTAACTCCAGCAGGCGATTATCGCTGACGTTGATAAATGGCGGATGGGCAAGCACCGAACAACCACCGGCGGTATGAATCAGGCTGATTGCCTCCGCTAGAGGAAAAAATCGTTTCGGCTCATTGCAGGGGACAAGGTAGCTGATGAAAGCTTCTTCCATATCGCGTACATAACCTCCTGCAACCAGTGCCTGACCGATATGAGGACGACCGAGGGTTCCCCCGGCCCGTCGTCGCACATCCTGGAAATCAAGAGGCTGTCGACCCTCGGCCAAGAGTCGCAGGTTAATATTTGCGAGGATGCGTTGATTACGTCCGGCCCGAAAATCACGAAACTCGCCGAGGGTTTTTTGCAGCGCAGCGTTTTCGTGATCGAAGGCGTAACCGAGCAGGTGCAGATCATTCTGGTCCTGCCAGTGGACCGAAAGCTCAACGGCCGGAATTATCTCGACACCATACTTTCTTCCGGCAGCGAGTGCTTCAGGGATGCCGTCCACATTATCGTGATCAGACAGGGCAATCGCCCGCAAACCAAGGTCTGCGGCTGCAGCAACCAGTTCGGTCGGAGTCAGGACACCGTCGGAGTAGGTGCTGTGAAGATGAAGATCAACATAATTATTCATAGTTCGCCTGTCAGTAGATAATAATGCCACTTTAACATGAAGCGCTGCGAGTAGTCGAAAAACAAGGAATGCCTATATTCAGCTCGCAGATTTATCGACTTTCTCTCTCAGCATCCTTCACTTCCTGCCGTCGTTTCAAGCCATTTTTAGCAGCTTTAAGATTGACATCCCTTGCCGGGCATGCTTCCATTTACACACAATCTGAACCCTTCAACAGGACATCATGAGTACATGAGTACACTTCTCGAAGTCAGCAATCTGCAGACCTTTTTCTTTACCCGCGATGGCCTGGTCAAGGCAATTGCGGGAATCGATTTTATCATAAACCGAGGTGAGACCCTGGCCTTGGTGGGTGAATCGGGCTGTGGTAAATCAATGACTGCCCTCTCCCTGCTGCGTCTGGTCCCCGAACCGGGACGCATCGTTCAGGGAAATATCCGCTTTGATGGTCTCGATCTGCTGCATATGCCTGAGACCGAGATCCGCCGGGTTCGCGGCAACCGCATCGGCATGATCTTCCAGGAACCGATGACCTCGCTCAACCCGGTCTTTCGCATCGGCGACCAGATTATGGAAAGCCTGCAATTACATCGCGGCCACAACAAACGAGAGGCAACTGAAATTGCAACAGAACTGTTGCACAAGGTGGGCATCCCGGCAGCGGGGCAAAGAATTAAGGATTATCCTCATCAACTTTCCGGCGGCATGCGCCAGAGGGTCATGATCGCCATGGCCCTGGCCTGCGATCCGCAACTGCTGATCGCCGACGAACCAACCACCGCTCTTGATGTCACCATACAGGCGCAGATCATGGACCTGCTTGGCCAGATCAAGGCAGATCACAACATGGCAACCCTGTTGATCACCCACGACCTGGGCGTGGTTGCCGAGAATGCAGACCGGGTGGCCATTATGTACGCCGGATTAATCCTCGAAACTGCACCTGTGAAAGAACTCTACGCAAATCCACGGCATCCATACACACGGGGTCTTTTAGCCTGCATCCCTGTTGTCGGTGAACGTCGCAAACGGCTGGTGCCCATCGAAGGGAGTGTTCCAAGAATCGGCGCCACAGATCATGGCTGCTCTTTTCTTGAACGTTGTCCTGAAACCTTTGCACCATGCCGCGGTGAGTTGCCGTCACTCAAGGAAGTGCAGCCAGGTCACTGGGTACGCTGCTGGCAGGTGCAATAATGACGGTCCTCCTAACGGTTCAAAATCTGCGCAAAGCATTTAAAGTCAACGCCATTCGTCCCGGCGCGGCAAAGCAACTGCTCAAGGCTGTAGACGGTGTGTCTTTCGAACTTAAAGCCGGTGAGACCCTTGGGCTGGTCGGTGAATCCGGTTGCGGCAAATCGACCACGGGCAAACTTCTGCTGCGCCTGATCGAGCCGGACAGTGGCACGATCCTCTTCGACGGTCACCCCGTCACCGGATTGCCGAAGCGCAAACTGACCGCCCTGCGTCGCGACATGCAGATAATCTTTCAGGATCCCTATTCATCGCTCAATCCGCGCATGCGAGTTGGTGAGATCATCAGTGAGCCGCTGGTGATTCATGGCCTGGCCCGCGGCAAACAGATCCGCGAGCAGGTTCTTACGCTGATGAACAAAGTCGGCCTTTCTCCTGAACATTACGACCGCTACCCCCATGAATTCTCTGGGGGCCAGCGTCAGCGGATCGGCATCGCCCGCACCCTGGCGGTGCAACCGCGCCTGGTTGTCGCCGACGAGCCGGTCTCAGCCCTGGATCTGTCCATTCAGGCTCAGATCGTCAACCTGCTCAAAGACCTTCAGCAGGAATTCGGCTTGACTTACCTTTTTATCTCCCATGATCTGGGTGTAATCGAGCATGTCTGTGACAGAGTGGCGGTGATGTACCTGGGAAAGATCGTCGAAGTGGCTGATGCTGATCAGCTTTATCAAAAACCGCGCCACCCCTATACCGAAGCTCTGCTTAATGCTGTTCCGATTCCCGATCCGCAACGGGTCCGCAAGCATCAGGTTTTAAGCGGCGAGATCCCCTCACCGATCGATCCGCCGGATGGCTGCCATTTTCATCCACGCTGTCCCTATATGCAAGAGATCTGTCGGCAGGAATATCCTCCGCTGCTAGAGCAGGCACCGGGGCATCAGGCGGCTTGCCATTTCAGCAGGGAGGTCGGACGATTTCGCAACCCCGGGATTTAACAGGGCCACATTAAGCCAACTATCAGCGACACAAACGATATGACAGGAGAAATAAAATATGCCGAGCTTTGATATTGTTTTCAAGGTTGACCAGCAGGAAGTCGACAATGCCGTGAATCTGGCCCGTAAGGAAGTCGGCCAACGCTACGATTTCAAAGGCACGCACAACGAAATCGATCTGGAAAAGGACTGCATCGTCATCCTCGCCGCCGACGACTACAAGCTGACTGCGGTGGTCGACATCCTGCGCGGCAAACTGGCACAACGCAGCGTCTCTCCCACCTGCCTCGACTTCGGTAAGAAAGAGCCGGCCTCGCACGGCGCCATGCGCCAGCGGATCAACCTTCTACAGGGGATCGACAAGGAGCGCGGCAAGGAGATCGTCAAGGCGATCAAGGAAAGCAAGCTCAAGGTTCAGGCGCAGATCATGGAAGACCAGGTGCGCGTAAGCGGCAAGAAAATCGACGATCTGCAGGATGTTATTCAATTGCTCAAAAACAAGGATTTTGGTATCGATCTGCAGTTCATCAATATGCGCAGCTGAGACAACTAAGCCATGGGCCAGATACTGACCATCAGGGAAAACTGCAGAAAATGTTACGCCTGTGTCCGCAATTGTCCGGTCAAGGCGATTCGCGTCCTCCGCAATCATGCTGAAGTCATCGACGACCGTTGCATCGGCTGCGGCAAATGCATCAAAAGCTGCTCGCAGAAGGCCAAGGTTATCGCCGACCATGTCAGCGAGTGCCATCATCTGCTTGCAGCCGACAAAACACCTATTGCCATCCTCGGCTGCTCACACCCTGCTTTCTTCCATGACCTTCGCTCGGGCCAGCTGGTCACAGGTCTGCGCCGGCTCGGTTTTGCCGAAGTCCACGAAGGAGCTGCCGGCGTCGACCTGCTTCGCGACAGTTACCGTACGTATCTGGAAAAGAACCGGCCCTACCCGCTGATAACGACTCACTGCCCGACGATCGTCGACCTGATTCAAAGACACTACCCGCAGCTGCTCAAGAATCTGATCGGTCTGGTCTCACCGATGGTTGCCATCGGTCGCTTCATCAAGAGTCGAACCACGACCGACACCCCGGTTGTCTATATCAGCTCCTGCATTGCCGGAAAATTCGAAATCACCGCCGAGCAGACCGAAGGCGCTATTGACTGTGTCATCTCCTACCAGGAACTCAGCGAGATGTTCAAAGGCCGCAATCTCGACTTGAAGCGTCTTGGCGAAACAGCCTTTGACGGCATGCAGCCGCAGCGTGGCCGGCTCTTTGCGATTTCCGGAGGACCATTCAAGTCTTTTGATATTGCCAGTGAAATCACCAATCAGGATTACGTGGAAACTGAAGGTGAAGAAAATGCCATGGAGGTCATAAAAGACCTTGCGGCAGGCCGGATTTCGCCGAAAGTGGTTGATATCCGCTTCTGCAACGGCGGTTGCATCGGAGGACCAGGCAAGAACAATCGCCTGACCACCTTCTCCAAACGCAACCTGATTATCGAACAGCACCTGAACCAGAACCTTTACTATCGGACCAAATCGAATTACCTGGCCGATATACAATTACCAGTTTTCAGCAAAACTTTTGCCAACAAACATGAACGTCCCAAAACGCCAAGCAGTGAACGTCTACGGCAAATTCTCCAGGCGACTGACAAGTATGAGACAAAAGACGAACTGAACTGCGGCGCCTGTGGTTACACAACCTGTCGGGAACACGCCGTTGCTGTATACCGGGAACTGGCTGATGGCGACATGTGTCTTCCCTACTCGCTAAAGCGTCTTAAAGAAGACCACATCAAGCTCACCCAGAAGTACGAGCTCGCGCAACACGCTTTGAAGCAGGAATTTGGCGCGACGGTGATTATCGGCAATGACCAGCGCACGAGAGAAGTTATCAAGCTGATCCATCAGGTTGGACCTACACCAACGACAGTACTGATTCGAGGTGAAAGCGGCACTGGCAAAGAGCTGACTGCACGCGCAATCCATGCCCAGAGTCAACGGTCCGATAAGCCGCTGGTCTCGGTCAATTGCACAACCTTGACAGACAGCCTTCTTGAAAGCGAACTGTTTGGGCATAAGAGAGGTGCGTTTACAGGAGCAATCAGTGAGAAACGCGGCCTCTTCGAAGCAGCCGATGGCGGCACAATTTTTCTCGATGAAGTCGGTGACATCACACCCAAGCTTCAAGCTGAACTCCTGCGCGTTCTCGACAGTGGTGAAATTCGTCCGGTCGGCGATACAGCTTCAGCCAAAGTAGACGTACGCCTGATTGCAGCGACCAATCGTAATCTCGAACAAGGTGTAGAAGAAGGCTGGTTTCGCGAGGACCTTTTTTACCGATTAAACGTATTCACCATTACCATGCCGCCATTACGCAGTCGGCTCGAATCCCTTGATGAACTGCTGCAGACTTTTATTGCCAAAGCCAGCACTCGTGTCAACAAGACCCTATTGGGAATTGAAGAACGAGCCGTTCAGGCCATGCGCCAGTACCATTGGCCCGGCAATGTCCGTGAATTGCAGAACATAATCGAGCGGGCCGCGGTACTGACTCACGACAAAATTGTCAGGTTAGAGAATCTCCCCGTGATTTTTGCAGATCTGGTCTTGCAGTCGCCGGATCAAACGAATCAGGACAACTTGCGCAGCCAACGTCAGCAACATGTCAACCAGATCGAAAAGAATTTGCTGACTCGCTACCTGCGTGAAGCTGAAGGCAACGTCTCTGCAGCCGCACGTCTGTCCGGAATTCCCAGACGCAGCTTCTATCGAATGCTTAATCGCAACGGCCTTAACGGGACAAACTTCAAACAATAAAACAACATGAAATTATTTTAAGACAACCCTCGTCATAAATCGTCAGCGCCCCGTGACAATAATGGCACAATCATTTTGCCTGGTATTTCAGTATCTTCCCCGCTGTCGTCAATATGGCGTGCCATTTTCGGCACACACCCCTCAAAACACATCAGGTCACCAGCACCAGAAAAGCCTTCAGCAACAAGGGGTTTACAGATTTTACGGCGCCAACAAATCTTGGCACATTAGTTGCTCGTAAACTTGACTAACTGTCTAGGGACACCAGTTTCCGCTTCAAGGATTCCCGCTCCCTTGTTTGCGCCGCCAGGGACCTCTCTCCCCCGGGCGGCGTTTTTTTATTTAGCACCGGACGCCACCCCCCTGAAATTCTACTCCTGAACTTTTCCTGAATTTTTCGTTCGCCAAAAAAACGTGCGTCAGTTATCATAGCTGCGTCAACAACAACTAACTCCGACAATCCCATGCCACGCAATCCAAACTCAAAAATAGGCATTACCACTCTTGAGGATATCAGTGCACTGATTCTCCAGTCACATGATCTCGATGAGACCTTGCGCAACATTGTAAATCTTGTTGCACGTCGCATGCATACGGATGTTTGCTCGATCTATCTCCTCGACGCTGACAATGAAACTTTACGTTTGCAGGCTTCCAAAGGACTTTCCCGCAAAGCTGTGGGCAAGGTGACCCTGCGCATCGGCGAAGGACTCACCGGCATGGCCGCCCAGAAGCGTCATGCAATAGCCATTGAAGAACCCCATGAGCACCCCAGCTATCGTTACTTTAAAGAGACCGGCGAGGAGCGTTTTCACTCGTTCCTCGGCATCCCTCTCTTTGATCGCAATAATCCACTTGGCGTCATAGTACTGCAGACCAAAGACCCCCGACAGTTCAGCAAAGAAGAAATCAGCGCCCTGTCGACGATAGCCTTTCAGATCACCTCAATTGTCGTCAACGCGCGACTGCTGGATTCCATTCGCCTGCATCAAGAAGAAAGTCAACGTGTCAACAATGCCCTTGCCCAGGCACAGCAGACCTTAACAACGCAGGGCAGAGCAGCCGAACCCCTTCCACAGAATGTTTTGACAGGCTGCGTCGCCTACCCCGGCGTTGCCATTGGACCAGCAGCAATCCTCGAAGAGCGGCTCGGCTTCACTGATATTCTCCACGAAGAAGAAGTCGACATAAAAGCTGAACTAAGCAATCTTGAAAGCGCTCTGGAAAAGACCTGTATCCAGACGATCTTCCTTGAGAAGCGCGTGGCAGAGCGCCTCAGCGAGAGCGATGCAGCAATTTTTCATACGCACCTGATGATTCTAGAAGACCGCAGTTTTATCAACAAACTTCAGATTGAGATATCAAACGGCCACAGCGCTGCTTATGCGCTGGGCAAAACCGTTGCCGACTACATTGAAGTTTTCCATAATATGGAAGATCCCTACCTCCGCGAGCGCGCGTCGGACATGGAAGATATCGGGCGCCGCATCCTCGCCAACCTGATCGGCAATTCTTCAGAACAGAATCTGCACCTGAAGCATCCAGGCATCCTGGTTGCCAGACAGATTCTGCCCTCGGATATGGCCGCACTGGATAACGAGCAGATCCTCGGTATCATCACCGAGGCCGGAGAAATGAATGCTCATGCCGTCATCATGGCAAAATCAATGGGTATCCCTGCGCTTGTTGCTGTGCAGGGAGCCCTTAAGCACATTGCCCCGGATGACAACCTGATCATCGATGCCAACACCGGACGTATCTATATAAATCCATTGGAGACAGTTAAGGAAGAGTACCGGCGACTGCTGCAGGATCAGACCCGTGAACTCAACCGCCTCGATGAGTACCGCGACCATCCTGCCATGACCAGCGATGGCGTACGCATCACCTTGCGTGCCAACATCGGTCTGATCAGCGACATCAGCGTTGCCAAACGCTTTGGTGCCGAGGGTGTCGGACTTTACCGGACGGAATTCCCCTACATGGCCCGCGGTGACTTTCCCGGCCGTAATGACCAGTACGAACTCTACAGTCGGGTGGTCAAAGAATTCGATGGTCAACCGGTAACCATTCGCACCCTGGATATCGGTGGCGACAAGGCGTTGCCTTATTTCAGCCCTCCAAAAGAAGACAACCCCTTCATGGGTTGGCGTTCCGTGAGAGTCTCTCTCGATAATCGCGACATTTTCCGCACCCAGATCGAAGCCATCCTCATGGCAGGCATGCACGGCCCGGTCAAATTACTCTTTCCGATGATCTCCAGCATGGATGAGACCCGCGATTGCCTGGAAGTGATCAAAGAAGCTCGACAGAATCTTATGCATGAAGGTATCGATTGTCCCGCCAAGGTTCCCATCGGCGTCATGATCGAAGTCCCCGCTGCGGTACGCCTGGTTCCACAGCTGGCAAACCTGGTTGATTTCTTTGCTCTTGGCACCAACGACCTGATTCAATACCTGTTGGCCGCCGACCGCAACAACCCGCTGGTCAGCAAGTATTATGACCCACTGCATCCCGCTGTCCTGCAGGTTCTCAATGAGGTGACCAGGACGGCTCTGTCGATGGGCAAGGGAGTCAGTCTGTGCGGCGAAATGGCTACGGATCCTCTGATTCTGCTGTTACTGATCGGCATGGGTTTGCGTGAATTTTCAATGCCTGCTCCCTTTATTCCTCGAACCAAGGCATTTATCAAGGGCGTTTCCATGGACATTGCTTGCCGGCGTTATGCTCAGATTGACAGTATGGACAGCAGCATACAAATCCGCAAACACCTTGCAGAGGTTCTTGAAGAGGTTGAGTTGGGACATTAAAAGCTGACCAATTCAGACGACAAAGGGCGGCAGATATTAAATCTGTCGCCCTTTGTCATCAACTACTTCCGGTATCTATTTTAAAGACTGAATCTTCTTCAAGCTTTCCTTGAGAACCATCATTTTCTCCTCAGCGTCCTTCAATTTGCCACGATCCTTTTCCAGAACATGTTCAGGGGCATTTGCGACGAATTTTTCGTTGGAGAGTTTTCTGGTAAAGAGATCGACATCTTTCTGCCCTTTGGCGATCTCTTTCTGGAGACGTTTTTCTTCTTCAGCGACATCCACCAAGCCGGCCAGCGGCAGAGAAATCTCTACATCACCGGCAACCTGGGTGGCTGATTGCTCTGCCCGGTCAAGGACCTGACCAATGACCAGTTTCCCGACCTTGCCAAGGACCCGGATTGCCGCAGCCCCTTCTTCGAGAATTTTCTGGGCTTTATCGGACTTACAATCCAACAACGCAGTGATCTGCTTGCCGGGTGCCACATCCATCTCACCACGGATATTCCGTATTGCCCTGATGACCTCCATAACCAGTTCCATCCGTTCGGCACCGACGGCATCAGTCGGAAGACCTGACCCGTCAGGGTAATCGGCCCGCATGATCGATGCGCATGAACGCTCACCGGGCAGAGCCTGCCAGATCTCTTCGGTAACAAACGGCATGAACGGATGCAGCAGGCGCAGCAACACTTCCAGCACAGTAAAGAGGACACTTTGCACGCGCACCCTGGCCTGGGGATCTTCGCCGTAGAGATCATCTTTGGCCATCTCGATATACCAGTCGCAGAAGTTGTGCCAGGTAAACGCGTAAAGAGTGCTGGCAGCCTCGTTGAATTTATAGCCTTCAAGAGCCTGACTGGTCTGGCGAATTGTTTCTTCAAGCCGCGTCAGGATCCAGCGATCAGCATCAGAGAGTTCGAGAGTTTTCAGATCGATCCCGTCCGGCTCGAATCCTTCGAGGTTCATCATGGTAAAGCGACTGGCATTCCAGAGTTTGTTACAAAAATTACGGTAACCGGCAATGCGGTCGGTGGAGAGCTTGATGTCGCGTCCCATGGCGGCAAATGATGCCAGGGTGAAGCGAAAGGCATCGGCCCCGTACTCATCAATCACGTGCAGGGGGTCTATGACATTCCCCTTGCTTTTGCTCATCTTCTGTCCCTGGGCGTCGCGTACCAGTGCATGGATATAGACATCCTTGAACGGTACATCCTTCATGAATTTGAGACCCATCATCATCATGCGGGCCACCCAGAAGAACAGGATATCAAACCCGGTCACCAAACAGGATGTCGGGTAAAACTTTTCCAGAGTTTCAGTCTGTTCGGGCCACCCCATGGTCGAGAATGGCCAGAGCGCCGAAGAGAACCAGGTGTCGAGGACATCCGTTTCCTGACAGATGTCGTTGCTGCCGCAGTGGCTACAGGCGATTGCATCTTCGCGGCTGACGGTCAGCTCCTCACAGGCGGCACAATACCACACCGGTATACGGTGTCCCCACCAGATCTGTCGACTGATGCACCAGTCCTGGAGGTTGAACATCCATTCAAAGTAGGTCTTCTCCCATTGCTGCGGGATAATACTGGTATCCCCGTTCTGAACAGCCTTGATAGCCTCTTCAGCCAGGGGGCCGACCTTGACATACCATTGCAGTGACAGATAAGGCTCAATCACAGTTCTGCAGCGATAGCACTCGCCGACGGCATTGGCATAGTCGTCAATTTTTTCCAGCAGGCCCTGGTTTTCCAGATCGGCAATCACATTGGCGCGCGCCTCGTAGCGCTCCTGCCCCTGGTAGGGGCCGCCATTTTCATTGACAATACCCGATTCATCTAAAATATTAATCTTCTCGAGGTTGTGCCGCTTGCCGAGCTCGAAGTCGTTGAAATCATGGGCCGGCGTGATTTTCACCGCACCACTACCGAACTCCTTGTCGACGTAATCATCGGCAACAATCGGAATCTCGCGATTAAGCAGTGGTAAAAGAATCTTCTTCCCGATCAGGTCCTTATAACGTTCATCTTCGGGGTGCACCGCAACAGCTGTATCACCGAGCATGGTTTCTGGACGGGTGGTCGCCACCACCAGATAACGATTTGTGCCGACAACCGGATAGCGCAGGTGCCAGAGATGCCCCCTCTTGTCCTCATGTTCAACTTCAAGATCAGACAACGCGGTATGACAGCGCGGACACCAGTTTATCAAACGATTGGCCCGATAGATCAAGCCATCCTCATAAAGACGAACGAAGACTTCCCGCACTGCCGTGGAGAGGCCCTCGTCCATGGTAAAACGTTCACGCTGCCAATCACAGGAGGCACCCAGGCGCTTCAACTGTTCGATAATCTGTCCGCCTGACTCTTCCCGCCATTTCCAGACACGCGCGACAAACTCTTCCCGGCCGATGGCGTGGCGATCAAACCCTTCTGAGGCCAATTGCTTCTCAACAACATTCTGCGTGGCGATCCCGGCATGGTCGGTCCCTGGCATCCAAAGGACTTCATAGCCGCACATCCGCTTCCAGCGGGCCAGGATATCTTGTACGGTGTTATTAAGAGCGTGCCCCATGTGCAACACGCCGGTAACGTTCGGTGGAGGGATGACAATCGAGTAATGTGGCTTTGCAGACTTTTCATCGGCACAGAAATATCCGTCTTCTTCCCATTTCCGGTACCACTTGCGCTCAACAGCATGCGGCTCATATCCCTTGTTCAACTTCTGTTCCATCGGTGTCGCATCCTTCCAGTATGGCAATTTCGGTGTTTTTGTGAACCCGGACAAAAGGAAATGGGGATTTTCGCAATCCCCATTACACACGTTAATCTATTGGCTGCAAGCCATTATCAGGCCGCGGCATCCTTGATTTTGCGGATCTCTTCACGAATCAGGTTTTCGGCCAGATCAGGAACAACCTCCCAAGCGACACGTTCAAGGATCGACCCGGCCAGCTTTTCCACGACCCGAGTCACAATCTTTTCAATAATTTTCTCAACATCTTCCTCGCTCAACGCAGACGCTTGTGCTTCAAACTTCTCGATGGACGCGGCGGCTACAGCAGGCTCTGACTTCTCAACGACATGCGCTGACTCCTCCACGGGAGCAGACTCTGCAACCGGGACCTGGAAAAACGGGGTCTCTCCTGCGACAGGTTCGTCATCGAAAAAGACGGGAGCCTCTTCTGCTGAGGCAGGTTCAATGAGAGCCGCAAAATCTGGTTCGCTTTCGAAAGCAGGCTCTTCCTCGAGAGGTCCGGCGAAGATCTCCTCGACAGCGGCTTCATCGCGTGACCAGGCAGCAAGCGTCTGCTCCGGCATTATTGGTTCAAGGTCTTCTTCACCAAGGATATCTTCGTCTCCAAGG
>JBPPMD010000100.1:0-7499 GCA_051305875.1 Desulfuromonadales bacterium
GCCTTCGAAGCCAGAATGTCTGAATTGACAGGCGCAGAGATCGCGGAGTAGCGGTGACACAAGTTCGCAGGCAACCTCAACGGACCTGTCTGGGCTGTCGTCAGGTCAAGGATCAGTCTGAACTGATTAGAGTCGTTCGTTCACCCGACGGCGAAATTCTGGCTGACTTGAAAGGGCGCTTGCCTGGTCGTGGAGCTTACCTTTGCAACAAGCGCGACTGTATTGAGTCGATTGTACGCAAAAAGCAGTTTGATAGGGCTTTTCGCCAGGCCTGCTTGGCGATAACTGCTGGACAGTTATGTGAAGCCATTGCGCAGGAACTGCTTACGCACCTGGCCAGCCTGCTTGGCATGGCGCGTAAATCAGCTAATTTTGTTGCGGGTAGTAATGCGGTTCTTGATACTTTGACGCGTAAAAAAAAGTTAGCAGTTGTCATTCTGGCTAAGGATATTTCACCTAAAATTGGTGAAAAGATCAGATATAAAGCTGAACAGCAGAAAATATTGACGACGGAATTGTTTGACAAAACAGAACTTGGCCGTATTCTCGGGCGTGCGGAAAGAAGTGTGGTTGGTTTGCCCGATGGAAAGCTGGCGGAGGCATTTCTAAACGATTTGCACCGATATCAGGAAATATCAGGGGAAAGTTGATGGCTAAAATTCGTGTTTATGAATTGGCGACCAAATTGGGTCTGGACAACAAGCAGATTGTTGACAAGCTTAATCAGGCCGGTATTGAGGTTAAGAACCATATGAGTGCACTGGAAGAAGAGGTCGCTCTCAAGTTCGAGACTGGCCAGGCCGGTCATACTGACAAAGCCGACGAAGTCAAGGTCAAGGAGGAGCGTATCGGCTCCGGCCTGATCCGCCGTCGTCGCAAGGTTGTCGTCGAGGAAGAGCCTGTACCTGAAGAAGCGGTTGAAGTTGAAGTCGCACCGGTCGCTCCCGCTGCTCCTGCCGCTCCTGAGAAGGCTGCACCTGAGTCTGAAGAGGTAGTTGAGAAAAAACAAGCTGCTGTTGTCGAAGAGCCGATCGAGGTTGCCAAAGAGCCCGTCGAAGCCGCTGACAAGCCTCATGCCGCTGCAAAGGCTGCCGCAGCAGAAGAGCCCGCCGAGAAGGTTGCGGCAGCGGTCCCTGAGAAAAAGAAAGAGAAGAAGGAATCGGTCAACCGCGCCAGGATCCTTGGCCGGGTTGAACTGCCGACTCCTGTCGAGAGGCCCCGTCGCCAGGCCGCCGCTCCCGAGCGGGGCAAAAAGCCCGGGCCTGCGGACCGCACACGTACGGATCGGCCGGAACGCCCGAGCCGGCCGGAACGCCCGAGTCGTCCTGCTGCACCCAGCGCTCCTGCCGCACCGATCATTCCGGACGTGCTTGCCGACAAAGAGGATCGTTCTGCAAAAAAGAAAAAGAAAGGTCGGGATGGCGCAGCTCATGCGGAGGTCGACGGTCAGCGGCGTAAAACCAAGAGAGAGGTTTATGAGCCGGACCGCAATGAGCGCTTCCGCAAGGGCCGGAAAGCAAACCGCCCTACCAAAAAGACGGAAATCACACAGTCGAAGGCGATCAAGCGGAAGATCAAGATTACCGATGTTATTACTATCGGCGAGCTGGCGAAGCGCATGGGTGTCAAGGCCAACGACCTGATCAAGGAATTGATGCGTCAGGGCCAGATGGTCACGATCAACCATCCCCTTGATTTCGAATCTGCGGCCATTCTGGCCTCTGAGTTCGGCTATGAAGTCGAAAACGTGGCCTTCGATGAGGATACCATCCTCTCCCATTCTCGCCTCGATGTTGAAACTGAAAGCGATGAGAATCAGTTGCCGCGTCCGCCTGTTATTACCATTATGGGTCACGTTGACCATGGTAAAACAAGTCTGCTCGATGCAATCCGCGAAGCGAATGTCACTGAAGGCGAAGCCGGCGGCATTACCCAGCATATCGGTGCCTACGGCGTCGAGCTCGCCGGCCGCAAGATGACCTTCCTCGATACTCCCGGTCATGAAGCCTTTACGGCCATGCGTGCCCGCGGCGCCCAGGTAACCGATATCGTGGTCCTGGTCGTTGCCGCCGATGATGGCGCCATGCCGCAGACCAGGGAGGCAATCAATCACTCCAAGGCTGCCGGTGTGCCGATCATCGTCGCCGTCAACAAAATTGACAAGCCGGGTGCTAACCCGGACAAGGTCATGCAGGAGCTTTCGGATCTGCAGCTTTTGCCGGAAAGCTGGGGCGGCGATACCATCTACGTCAATGTTTCCGCTAAAGAAAAAACCAATATTGACAAGCTGCTGGAGATGATCCTGCTGCAGGCTGAGGTGCTCGAACTGAAGGCCGATCCGAGCAAACGGGCCCAGGGTGCTGTCATCGAAGCGCGCCTCGATAAGGGCCGCGGTCCTGTCGCCACGGTTCTGGTTCAGAAAGGCACCCTGAAGATCGGTGATCCGATCGTCGCCGGACTTCACTATGGCCGCGTCAGGTCGATGGCCGATGACCGCGGACAGGCCGTTCAGGATGCGGGTCCGTCTTTCCCTGTCGAGGTCACCGGTTTATCCGGTGTGCCGGAAGCCGGTGAGTCTTTTCACGCTGTTGAGGATGAGAGGATCGCCAAGGAAGTCGCTCAGCATCGCCAGCAAAAGTTACGTGAAGTAGAACTGGCCAAGAGCAGCAAGATCTCCCTCGAGGAGCTCTATGCCCGGATTCAGGAGGGAGATGTCAAAGAGCTCAAGGTTATCGTCAAGGCCGACGTTCAAGGTTCTGCCGAGGCCGTATCAGGCACACTGACCAAGCTCTCGACACCCGCCTGCCGCCTGATCGTGATTCACTCCGGCGTCGGCGGCATCACCGAGTCAGACGTCAGCCTGGCTTCTGCCTCCAACGCCATCGTGCTCGGCTTCAATGTCCGCCCGGCACCAAAGGCCACCAGTCTTGCTGAGCTTGAAGGTGTTGATATCCGCTTCTATAATGTCATCTACGATGCGGTCAATGATATCAAGGATGCAATGGAAGGCCTGCTGGCGCCAACCCTCAAGGAAGAGGACCTCGGCCGCGCCGAAGTCCGCGAGGTGTTCAGCGTGACCAAAGTCGGAACCATCGCTGGTTGCTATGTCGTCTCCGGCAAGATCGCGCGAAATGCTCATGCGCGTCTCCTGCGCGATGATGTCGTCATCTGGACCGGCAAGTTGACTTCTTTGAAACGCTTCAAGGATGATGTCAGGGAAGTCAGCACCAATTACGAGTGCGGTATCGGCCTGGAAAATTACAACGACGTCAAACCTGGCGATATAATCGAGGCTTACGAGATCAAGGAGACCAAGACATCTCTTTAGCTCGGGCCATGTGAGATCCTATGGTGATCGGTGTACTGCAACTGGATCTGCGTCTGCATGGACCGCAGAGTCTCAAGCAGAAGCGCGGCGTGATTCAAAAGCTGTTGACGCGCTGTCGCAATCGTTTTCCAGCAAGCTGTGCCGAGGTGGGCCACCAGGACCTCTGGCAGAGATCGTTGCTCGGCTTTGCCGTCGTCAACTCCTCGGAGCAGGTCATCGCACCGATATTGACCCGGATTGAGGATGAAGTGCTGGCGTCCGGTGAAGTCGACCTGATTAATGCCGAGACTGAATTTATCCATTACTGAACACAGAGATATCCGAACCGTGTCTACACAACGCGCACAAAGGGTGGCAGAGACCATCCATAAAGAAATATCAAGCCTCCTGATCAAGGGCCTCAAAGACCCTCGCATCGGATTTGTCACGATCACGTCGGTCGATGTTACCTCTGATCTCCGCCAGGCCAAAGTCTATTACACCCTGATGGGCAGCCAGGAAGATCGCGGTCAGACGCAGGCCGGTCTCAACAGCTGCTCTTCCTTCATCCGCCAACATCTTGGCCGCCAATTACGTCTGCGCTTCATTCCTGAAATCGTTTTCGAGTACGATGCGTCCTTTGATTACGGCCAGAATATCGAAAGGCTTCTCAGCGAAGTCAAAACAGATGAGCAACAAGATGATTGAACAGATTCTTCAGCTGATCGCTCGCAGCCAGACGATTCTTGTCGCGTCTCATGGGAATCCTGATGGCGATGCGATCGGTTCAACCCTGGCGCTGACGAATGCGTTGCGCGAAATGGGCAAGCATGTCGTCGCCTATAATCGCGACCACGCCCCCCATGAGTATCTGTTTCTTCCGGGTTGTGACACGCTCGTCAACGAACTGGACGAATCGCAAACCTTTGATGCCGGGTTTGTTCTCGATGCCGGTGATTTAAACCGCGCCGGCAGCTGGATCCGCGAGCGCTGCCGGACCCTGGTCAATATGGACCATCATCCGTATTCCAAAGATTTCGGCGATATCTATTATGTAGATACGGACGCCAGTGCCACCGGCGTGTTGATATACCGTCTGCTGAGCGCTGCCGGTCATGCAGTCTCTGCTGAGGTTGCGACCTGTATCTACACGGCGATTCTTTCCGATACCGGCTCGTTCCGTTATTCCAACGCCAACCCTGAAGCGTTTCATGTGGCAGGTGAGATGGTTGGTCTCGGGGTTGATCCCTGGTCGATCGCGTCAGGCCTTTATGAAAGCCAGGAGGAGGTGCGTCTGCGCCTGCTGGCGCTGGCGCTGCCGACCCTGCGGGTTTCCGGTTGCGGTCGTTACGCGTCGATTGCGGTCACGCTCGATATGTATGATGCCAGCGGGGCGGTAGAGAGCGACACCGATCGTTTTATCAATTACCCCAGGTCGATCCGTGGTGTCGAAGTGGCGATCTTTTTCCGTCAGCTTTCAGAAAACAAATTCAAGATCGGATTCCGCTCCAAGGGCAACATCGATGTCGGCGCTCTGGCCAGGGCAATGGACGGCGGTGGTCATCATAATGCTGCCGGCGCAGAGGTTGAAGGCACTCTGGAGAGCGTCCAGGAGTGGGTTTACGATCGCGTCGCAAAGTTGCTTGCCGAGCACCGATGAACGGTGTCCTGATTATCGATAAGACCCAGGGACCAACCTCCTTCGACGTCGTGCGCCAGGTGCGTCGCTTGTGTCGTGTCCGCCGGGTCGGGCACGCCGGCACGCTCGATCCCATGGCGACCGGCGTTTTGCCGGTTGCGGTCGGATCGGCAACCCGCCTGGTCGAGTATATGATGGCCGGCGACAAAACTTATCAGGCCACGCTCAAGCTGGGTGCCTCCACAGATACCCAGGACTCTGAAGGGCAGGTCCTTGAGGAGAAAGACTGGCAGCACGTTGATCGTGCCGCCCTCGATCAGGCAGTTGCCGGTTTCACCGGTGAAATCAGTCAGCTGCCGCCGATGTATTCCGCTCTTAAAAAAGATGGCAAGCCCCTCTACCAGCTGGCACGCCAGGGCATAGAGGTAGAGCGTCAGCTACGCTCGGTTCGCATCGACAGTTTTGAGATCGACGACTTTTCACCGCCGTTCATATCCTTTACCGTACGTTGCAGCAAGGGGACCTACGTTCGGACTCTCTGCCATGACCTCGGTCAGGCATTGAACTGTGGTGCGCATATGACTGCCTTGCGCCGCGTGTCCTGTGGCCGCTTTGATATCTCTGCAAGTCACACGCTCGAGGAGCTGCAGGCGCTGGCAGAGCAGGGCAGGCCTTTGCCGCTGTTGTCGCCTGCCGAGGTTCTGGCTGACTGGCCTGCCTTGACTGTTGCCGGAGCTGCCCTGGGCCGGTTGCGTGACGGCGTCTCACCGGAGATGACGGGTCTGGAGGTCTCAGGCCTTGCCGCCGGCGATCGGCTCTGTTTTCTCGCCGACGGCATTCTGGTCGCGATCGCCCGCTTCGCTCCGGGCGGCCATGGCAAAAGGCCCGGAGATTTCGAGATTACAAAGGTTTTTCCACTGGTTGATGATGATGCATAAAGGCTTTACTCTGCCAGGGTTTTATGGTAGATAATACTCCTTTAAGGTAGTTAACTGCCGAAAATGACAATAACTCATAAACAAAGATCAAGGAGGTGGCTCCGTGCAGGCCACAGAACGCAAACAAGAAATCATTGAAAAATTCAAAACCCACGAGAATGACACGGGTTCCCCTGAAGTGCAGATTGCCCTCCTCTCGGAGCGCATCACCTATCTGACGGAACATTTCCGCACTCACAAGAAAGACCACCACTCCCGTCGTGGCCTTCTCAAGATCGTCGGTCAACGTCGCCGTCTGCTCGATTATCTCAAAAGCAAGAGCGTCGAGCGTTATAGTACGGTGATCAAGGAATTGGGTATTCGTCGTTAAAAACCAGGCAGCAAACTTCTGTTTATTCAGAGTCTGCTGCCTTTCGTTGTTAAGTGTCATGGCCGGGAGGTTGTCCGGAGAGAGGTTCTGAGCAGTCTTTCGCATCAGTATCTGTCTCAGGCCATCCTCCTCTGCCTTTTTAGGAAGCAGTAATTCATCGGTGACCGGATGTCCGGTCAGAAAGAGGAGAAAAATGGCTTATCAAAAAGTAGAAATCGAGTTCAACGGTCAAACACTGACCATGGAAACGGGCAAAATGGCCCGTCAGGCCGACGGCGCCGTCGTCATCACTTATGGCGAGACCAAGGTGCTCTGCACCGTCGTCTCCGCCAGAAAAATGCGTGCAGGGCAGGACTTCTTCCCCCTGACCGTCAACTACCAGGAAAAATTCTATGCCGGCGGCAAGATCCCTGGTTCCTTCTTTCGTCGTGAGCGTGGAACCACCGAGCGTGAAACCCTGATTTGTCGCCTGATCGACCGGCCGATGCGGCCGCTCTTCCCCAAAGGCTACATGTTCGAAACCCAGATCATGCCGACGGTCATCTCGGCAGATATGGTCAATGACCCCGATACGCTCGCTATGGTCGCCGCATCAACCTCTGTCGCTATCTCCGATATTCCTTTCGAAGGTCCAATCGCTGCCGTTCGTGTTGGCCGGGTCGATGGCAAGCTGATTGCCAACCCGACGATCGAGCAGATGGGGCTGAGCGATGTCGAGATCATCGTTTCCGGTTCGAAAGACGCAGTTATGATGGTTGAGGGTGAGTCAGACTTCCTTTCCGAAGCAGAGATGCTCGACGCCATCTTCTTCGGTCACGAGTCGCTGCAACCTTTGATCGCCGCACAGACCGAGCTGGCCAGGCTCGTTGGTCTCGAAAAGCGCGAGTTTGCTGTTGCCGAGACTGACGCCGCGTTAGCTGCCAGGGTGACTGAACTGGCCGAAGCCAAAGTCAAAGAAGCGGTCAAGATTCAGACCAAGCAGGAGCGTTATGCTGCTCTGGGCGACAATCGCGTAGCGGTCAAGGAGCAACTGGCCGAAGAGTTCGCAGGCCGTGAAGAAGAAATCAGCGCCATTCTCGGTTCCATCGAAAAACGAGTCGTGCGTCAGATGGTGACCAAAGATCGCATCCGTATCGACGGCCGCGATATGAGCACTATCCGCCCGATCAGCTGCGAGACAGGTCTCCTGCCCCGTTCACACGGCAGCGCCTTGTTCACCCGTGGTGAAACCCAGGCTCTGGTCGC
>JBPPMD010000129.1:0-5045 GCA_051305875.1 Desulfuromonadales bacterium
GCATCTACGACCTTACGTAGGGGCAGGCTTTTGTAAATGACCATTTCCACAAACAGGGCATAAAGAACCGATGCTGCTGCCGCTTCGGTCGGACTTAAAACTCCTGTATAGATACCGCCGACCACGATGGCCGGGAAACCTATGACCGGCAAACCGTCTTTGATCGACGCAATTCTTTCAGCCCGGCTGGCTTTGGGCAACAGCTTGATTTTCTTTGCTTTCGAGTAGAAATAACAGTAGGTCGAAAACATCACCAGAATCATCAGGCCGGGCAGGATTCCGGCCAGAAACAGCGCACCGATTGATGTGCTGGTCGCTACGCCGTAGACAATAAAACCGATGCTCGGCGGGATCAGGAAAGCAATGTCGCTGGCGTTGACGATCAAACCGAGCGTGAAGGAACTTTTATATCCCGCTTCCAGCAGCATCGGGCGCATGGTGCCACCGATCGCGGCAACGGTCGCCTGGGTTGATCCTGAAACCGCACCGAACAGGGTGCAACTGGCATTGGCGGTAATCGGCAGCCCGCCGGGAAGATGGCCGACAAAAGTCTTGATCATGCGGATCAGACGTCCAGCGGATTCACCTGAGGTCACCAGGCTGGCGGCCAGGATGAACATCGGTACGCACACCAGGGCGGGCGGAGTCAAACCGGTAATCACCTGCTGCACCATGGTCATCATCAGCCGCGGTGCAAAATCCGGCATGTAGACGTAGATATAGAGAATTAATGAACCCAGCAGGGTGACCATGAAGGGGAAGCCGAACAGCAGCATCGATACCAGAGTGGAAGCAAATAGAGTCATAGCTGGATCCCTTCCAGATTCTCGTCTTCATATTCACTCTGTTGCTCCGGTGATTGCCACGGCTCTTTTTCCGTGAGGTTCTTGATGATGGTACGGATGTACTGGATACAGGCCAGCCCGAATCCAAAAGGTACAATGACATAAAAGGTCCAGGTAGGGACCCGCAGGGCAGGTGTCATATGGCCCATGGCCATGGCATTCATGAGATACTGGTAGGAAAACCACGCCATCATCCCCATAACCACGGCGCTGATCAATGAAATGATGATCAGGAACACCTTTTCCATCTTCGGCGGCATGGCGTCCAGAAAGGCTCCCATGCGGATATGTCTGGCCTTTCTGACCCCATAGCTCACCCCGGCGAAGGTCATCAGCATGACCAGGAACTTCGAGACCTCCTCGGCAAAGTAAATGCTCTGAAAAAACGTTCGTGCAAAAACATTGCCGATCAACAGGATGGCAAGAGCTGCGACGCAAAAGACCAGAATGGAAACTTCTATGCCGTTGATGACCAGCCCAACAGTGTGATTGATCCGTTGGAGGATACTTTGCTGTTTCCTTTCTTTGCCGTTTTCATTCATGGACCACAGCCCTCTCTTTTTGAAAGAGCACTGCGGCAGGTTGACTGCCGCAGTGCTTTGTCACGGCTCTACTTGATATTCAAAGCTGTTTTTGCGTTGTTTACATCTTTCCTGAAAGCATCAAGGATCTGCTGTGCACCATCTCCTCCCAGTTCGACAAACTTGGGATAAACGGTTTCGGCTCTGGCCTTGAATTGCTTCACGGCCTCATTGTCCAGCTCGTGAATCTTGATTTCTGGTTTGGCCTGTTGAATCTTTTTCTTGTCGCTTGCATTTCTTGCCGTGATCCATTCTCCGGCAGGAATGATTGCATCACGCCAAAAATTAAGTATTTCCTGCTGAGCATCTTTCGTCAGGCTGTTGAAAAATTTCTGGTTAGCCGTGGGAATGCCGATAAAAGGTTCACTGTGAAGCTGCGTCAGATAGTTCTGGACCTCATAAAATTTCATGCTGTAGATCGCAAAAAGCGGGTTGACCTGCGCATTGATCAGTCCCATCTGGAGACCGCTGTAGACCTCGCCATAGCTCATGGGGGTGGGGCTGGCACCGTATGCTTTGTAGGTTTCGACCAGGAGCTTGGAACTCATTAACCGCACTTTAAGCTTGCTCATATCATCCAGAGATTTTACTTCGTCCTTCGAGGACAGCCACTGCCAGCCTTCAAACATGACGGAAAGAGGAACCAGGCCATTTTTGTTGAAGGCTTTTTCCATCAGGGGCATAAACTCACCATTTTTGACCATCCAATCGAGAACCTGCGGGACCTGTTCCGTCGGGAACAGATAGTTCAGAGTCAAGACCTGCGCTTGGGGAACAAAAGAACTGATCCAGGCATAATCGGAAAAGACGAAGTCAACAACTCCGAGCTGGGCAAGCTCATTGATGTCGCCGGTGGTACCCAGGGTGCCATAGGGATAGACAGCGATGTCGATCTTGCCGTCGGACCATTCGCGCATGTGGTCGGCGAAATTGTTGGCCCAGACGGTCATGAAGTCACCTTCAATTTCTTCGGAAGCGAGTTTCGCTTTGATAGGGCCGCCAGTATATCCCCCGGCAAATGCCATGCTCGAAGTAACCAAAAAGATGCAGATAGCCAGTAATCCAACCACTTTTTTCATAACGTTCTCCTTTTTCTGTTTGGGTTATGAACGTTTGCTTGTCAGGGATGATTGCCCGGCAGGCAATATCCTGGCAATCACCTGTTCAAGTCGACCTCTGATCGACACGGTTGAAGTAATCCATTGCGATCCGTATGTACATTTCCACACCGAACCGGAGGGTGTCCTCATCGATGTTGAAGCAGCTGTTGTGATGCGGCAGATTGGTTCTCTTGCTTGCATTGCCGGTACCCAGGAACATGAAAACGGCTGGAACTCTGGCTGAATAAAACGAAAAGTCTTCACTGGCCAGATAATTGCTCTCGACTATTGCCTCATCATGAAACACTTTTTTCGCCGTACTTTTAGCGAGCCGAACCATCCGGTCATCGTTGACGAGGGGAATATTCTCAGTATGTATGTCGATGTCGCAGGTACACTGATGGGTTTCACACACCCCTTGTACGACCCTGCGGAATCTTTCTATGGGTCGTTCTGCACTGTCGGGTCCACCCTCGTAAAGAAAACGAATAGATCCTTCCAGCTCCACTTTTTCGGGAATGATGTTACTTTTCGTGCCACCGCTGATCTTGCCGAACATGATAATTGTGGACTTCAGGTGGCTGATTTCGCGGGTCTGGATCAGCTGCACGGTTTGGATGAGGTTGGCCGCAGCAAGGATAGGATCGACAGCACTCTCCGGAGAGCCGGTATGACCACCCTTGCCGTGGATAGTTATCTTGAATGTTTCCAAACCGCTCATGACAGCTCCGGGAGTGATGGAGATTTTACCCGATTCCAGCGGCGTCCAGACGTGCATGCCAACGGCGGCATCCACCCGGGGGTTTTCCAGAATACCATCCTCGATCATACGGATCGCACCGGCGACCTCCTCATCCGGCTGAAAAACGAACTTGATTGTTCCCGCCAGCGATTCACGGTGTTCGGATAATATCCTGGCCGCAACCAGAAGCATTGCCATGTGAGCATCGTGACCACAGGCATGGCTGATTCCAGAACTTTTTGATCGGTAAGGCAGATCATTCTCTTCGGCCAGCGGCAGGGCATCCATGTCGGCCCTCAGCATCAGCACCGGCCCTGGTTTTGTCCCCTGCAGCAATCCCACGACCCCGGTTTTCGATACCCGTTCAGCACGAATCCCCAGGTTATTCAGATAGGTTTCCACTACCTCTGCGGTGCGATGCTCTTGAAAGCCGAGTTCGGGGTACATGTGAAAATCACGTCTAAGGTCGATCACTTCCTGATTCAGTTCCGCAATTCTTTGCCGGATATTACCCATAGAATGGACTCCATCACATGGTGTCAGCATAGTGCCTGGTTTTTATAGCCGAATATGCATGGTTAATCATTGTTACGAAGTCATAAACGGGCAGGTTCGTTGCTTTTTGAACATCCGCGGCATAAGGGGGAAGCATGCTGCATTCCAGAAGGATCGACCTGATTCCCTGATTCCGGGTGATGAGTTCCTTAGCGGCCTCGACCACCTCGGTCCGTATCTTGTCGCTGTCGAGCGTTCCCGTTTCATCGAGCGCTGCTTCGCGGAAGTTTTTGTAGTTTTCCAGGCCGGAAATGACCAGGGAATCATCAGAAGCAATCCCGATCTGCTCGAAAACCTCGGATGTCAGCGCCTGGGAATTGGCGGTCAGGATGCCAACTTTAGAGCCGTTTGGAATCGTGGATTTGATAAAGGGGATCTGCAGCAGGCTCGAAAGGAGCACCGGGATGCCGACAGCTTGCTTGACCTCGTTCTGGTAAATGGCCATAAAACCGCAATCCCCGGTAATCGCCTTGACGCCCTCCCGTTCAAGCTCACAAGCGCCCTCGATCATTTTTTCAATAAAGGATTGGTCGTGCGCCAAAATGCGCGTAACTGTCAGACCGTCAACGCGTTTAAACCTGACCGGAAAATCGTAGGTTGTGGCATTGCCGACGTCACCCTGGATAAACGGGGCGCCTGAGTCGAGCAGGAGAATGCCGACAGCTTCTCCGTACGAGGTCTGGTTCTTTTGGGCGTGGAACAACATAGACATTCTCCTTCCATGGCGATGCTGCAGTTGCTATCAGATTTGCAGCAATTTCCGCGGGAAGTCGGCAAACGTCTGGAAGCCGGTTTCGGTGATTCGGAACGATTCACTGCATTCAAATCCGCCATCATCAAGCCACATGCCCAGGATCATATGAAAGGTCATGTTCGGTTGCAGAACCGTTCTGTCTCCAGGGCGAAGGCTCATGGTGTGCTCACCCCAGTCCGGAGGGTAATTCAGCCCCAGCGAGTAGCCGATCCGGGATTCTTTCTCCAAACCGAATCTGGCAATATGCTTTCGCCAGACAAGTTCCACCTCCTCGCAGGTGATTCCTGGCTTGATCGACTCGAGGGTGACATTTAAACCATCAACCACATTATCGGCCAGAGTTTGCAGCTGCCGAGGCGGATTTTTGCCGATATAGGCGGTCCGCGCCAGGGGGCTGTGGTATCTGTGGCAGCAGCCTGAGAGCTCAAGGTTGACCGCCTGCTCATCTTTGTACGGTTCGTCGGTCCA
>JBPPMD010000179.1:0-12519 GCA_051305875.1 Desulfuromonadales bacterium
GTGGAGATTTACCTGCGTGACAACCCGGATGGCGACGGCGACGTGCGCAGCGATAACGACTTGAAAATTTTCGTGCTGGCGCGTGCTCACGGCAGACGGGGAGCCGAGGTCGTGGTGGAAAGCCTCTGCGGTTTCGATCCGTCGACGGCCGGCAGGCAAGGCCAGGCTGACCTGTCGACGAACGCTGCGGACACCGGCCTGTCTGAACTGCCGGTCAGCACCTATCATATTGCGGATTGAGAACGCGTCGCCGGTTGACCCGGATGGGGGGGGGAAGAATGAAATTATGCCGGAGTGCTGTTTGCCTGTTGCTCTGCTTGACTATCTGGTCGGCAAGTCACAGCCCGCCCCTGGCCAGCAGCCTGCAACAGGAGTATGTGACAACCACCCCGGTTCTAGCTGATGGTGTCCTCTATGTCGCCAGTTCGACCTATCCATGGCCTCGCGGTCACCTGCGGGCCATCAATCTCCTCGGCACCTTCCCGGTCACGCTTTGGGATGCGGCCGAGCGGGTTCCGCTGGCCGGGGTCGGAGGCAACCCAGGTGACCTGGCCAGCAGCGATCCTCCCGACAGCATTCAGCGTGACAACCTGTATCGCAGCCTCTTCACCAATCTTGATGGAGCGCCCCTTCCCCTGACCGCAGCTCGGGCGGGAGAACTGCAGTCCGCACTGGGTGTTGCTTCGTTAACAGAAGCAGAAATCCTGCTGCATGCCGTGCGCGGTCGTCGCGGCGGCACGCCGGTCCAGGTCGCCGGTTCTGCCGACGATCCGCTGCGGCTCTGGAGCATCAGCCGCTCCTCGCCGGTGCTGGTCGGCCGCCGTGCGGTCAATACCACGACCGGTCGGCGCGACCGGGTCCTTTATGTCGGTGCCGAGGATGGCATGCTGCACGGGTTTTTTGTCAGCAGCTGGGACACCGGGGCCGGAAACTACCGGATCGATGACCCTGATGGTGGTACAGAACTCTGGGCATACCTGCCGGGCAGCTTTCTCCCTCAACTCAAGCAGCAGCCTCTGGACAATTATGTCGCTGAGCCAGGCGTGCATCTCGACGGCTCGCCGGTGGTCAAAGAGCTGTTTCTTGACCTCGATGGCGACGGCCGTCGCAGCTGGTCAACGCTGTTGGTGGCGTCCGGCACCATCGTGCAAAGCCACCGCAGCTGCCTGTTTGTCATCGACATCACCGACCCTTACCAGCCCGCGCTGCTCTGGGAAAAGCTGCTGCCGGGAGATGCTGTCGGGCGAACCCGCGGTGTCGCCGTAGACCGCTGTGGCGCCATCGCGGCGTCATCAAACTGTATTTACCTGACGACGGATTTTGCCGCAGGGGACGTGTCTCCCGGCATTCACGCTCTCGCCTTGACATTGGAAACAGGGCAGACGCTCTGGACGTTCAGCGCACCCTACGCGGCATCAGGGCCTGTAGCAGAGGCCACACCTGCGGTTCCGGCACTCATGGACCTTGATGCCAACGGCAGGAGTGACACGCTGGTCTTCGGCGACCTGGTCGGGCAGCTCTGGGCGCTGGATCTGGAAGACGGGCGTGCCTATGGCGATGCACCCATTTACCAGGCTCCGGGAGGCCCTGCAGAGCCGGTCGGCGCCGGGGTCGCGGTCCATGGCAGGCTGGTGGTGTTTGGCACCGGCGGTGTCGAACATGCTGACAACAGTTATCAATATGCCGTTTACGCGGTGGAGATTCTGCATGACGGCGGCCATCTGCGCTGGACCTACCCGTTGGCTATGGGAGAAAAGCTCTGGGAGACTCCCGTCATTGATGCTGCGGGCAAGCTGCTCTTCACCACGGCGCTCGATTATTTTTCCCTGGCCCGCTCCGGTGAGCAACCGACCTCCGGTCGGATCATCGCGCTTGACCAGGCTGGTGAAGAAGACGTCAGTCGTGATGCTGCCGCGGCCACTGTCGGGCGGATTGTGGTAGCCCCCGGTGTCGCTGTCTCGGTGGCCTTGACCGGCGAAGTCACCCAGTTCGGAACGGCCATCCGCTTGACGGAGCCTGTCTGGAGTCCCGGTCTGGTCAAAATTATGTCGTGGCGGCAACGATGATTGATGCGGCAAAAATTGCCGGCAAAAGGCAGCGAACAGATTGCCGCTCGCGTGGGTTCACCCTGCTGGAGCTGCTGCTGGTCATGGCTCTGGTCGGTATTCTGGCCTGCGTGGCGATTTGGGGGGGAAGCCATTTGCTGCGCGGCTGGCAACTCAAGCGTGCCGGGCATCAGCTGCTCGAAGATCTTAAGGCAGTACAGGGCCGCGCCGAAATGTCCGGCAGCTTGACCATGAGCAACGGCGCCCTGGTCATGCAGCGCACTTTCCTGGTTTTTGACCCAGATGAGCAGAGCTACGCTGCCTATGCCTGGCAGGACCGCGATGGTGACAGCGTCACAGCAACCGGCGAATCTGATCAGCTCTGGCAGAAACGTCTGCCTCCCGGGGTCTCTTTCGGATGGGCGGCCGGTATTGAACGGCGGGCCTGCAGCAATGTCGCCGGTTCACCGCCCGGCGCCATCACTTTCTCCAGCCCGGCTTCTGCGCCCTGCGACGACCGGCCATGCATCAAGTTCGACCAGCACGGTTTCAGTGTTATGGGGCCCGGAGCGATCTACCTGAACGAAGGAGAGCAGACTCTGGCGATTAGCGGAACCCGGCCGGGGCATTTTACCCTGTGTGAGTGGAACGGCGAACGCTGGAGGTGATGGCGAGGATTGGAGGCTTGAGGCTGGCAGGAGAGCTTTTGTTTCCTAGCAGGACACCCGAGAGTACTCTTAGTCAGTCCCACGAAAAGTATTCCAGCCTCCAGCCCCCAAAACCCAAGCACCTTCTTGCCAGCCTGCATGGTTGCGTGCTAAAGTGTCCAAGTAGCTATCCGGCCGGGTTTTTCCCGGTTTTTTCTTTCGAACAAGCAAGCAGTCATGATGCACAATCACAAGATCCTCGCACCGCAAAAACCAGAACTTCTTGCCCCTGCCGGCAGTCTCGAAGCCTTCTTCGCGGCGATGGAATGCGGAGCGGATGCGGTTTACGTCGGTCTCAAGGAATTCTCGGCCAGAGCTAAAGCCAAGAACGTCAATCGCGATGAGCTGGAACGCATGGTCGGCTATGCCCATGCCCGCCAGCGGCGCGTCTTTCTCACCCTCAACACACTGGTCAAAGAAAAAGAGCTGTCGCACCTGATGGATATCCTGGCCGCTGTTGAGGCGATCGGCATCGACGCGGTGATCCTGCAGGATCTGGGCGTCTGGCGTCTGGCCAGACGCCATTTCCCCGGCCTGGAGCTGCATGCCTCGACGCAGCTGACCATTCATAATGCCGCAGGAGTGCGCATGGCGGAGCGGCTTGGCTTCTCCCGAGCAGTGCTTGCCCGCGAGTTGAGTCTGGCGGAGATCGCGGCGATCAAGCGCGAAACCAGCCTCGATCTCGAACACTTTATCCATGGCGCCCACTGCTTCTCCCTCTCCGGCCAGTGCAGCTTCTCCTCCTGGCTCGGCGGCATGAGCGGCAATCGCGGCCGTTGCGCCCAGCCCTGCCGGCGGCGCTACCATCACAAAGGCAAAGACGGTTACTACTTTTCACCCAACGACCTGTCGGCGATCGATCTGCTCCCTGAGCTTGCCGCCGCAGGGATCATGAGCTTCAAGATCGAGGGGCGCATGAAGAGCGCCGAATATGTGGCCAACGTCATTCAGGCGTACCGCATGGTCCTCGATGCTGCAGAGCGGGAACGCCCGGCAGCAATCGATGCAGGAAAAGAGCTGCTCAAGGAATCCTTCGGTCGCCAGCCGACCCGCGGCTTCCTGCCAGGCGATTCTGCCGCTGACATGGTCAACCCCGGCGTCCATGGCGCCACCGGACGCTTGATCGGCAGCGTCGAACGCTGTGAGGCGGGCCTGCTCGCTTTTGTCCCGCGCGACCCGGTGCACCTGGGAGATCGTCTGCGCATCCAGCCGGCCACCGACAAACCGGGCACGGCGTTTACGATTCGTGACCTGCGCCTTGGCGACAAACCGGTCAACCGGGCTAACGCAGGTCAACGCGTTGCCGTTGGTGCGCCGCCGGATAATAGCTTTCGCCTCGGCGACCGCATCTACAAGGTGTCTTCAGGCAAGGCCTTTAACCTGAGCCAGTCGGCTTGCCACAAGCGCCTGGAGAGCGTCGCTCCCGGGGAAGCGGTGGTCGATCTCGCTATCGCCATGCCGACAGCGGATCGCATCGAAGTGACTGCCGCCTGTCATGGCCTGTCGATGGCCCGTCATTATACGCTTGAATCATTCCCGGCAACCGATCGGCCGCTGTCGCATGAGGTGCTGGCCAAGGTCTTCGGCAAAACCGGCCAGCTGCCGCTGGTGCTCGGACGTCTCGAATGTGGGCCGCTGCCGGCCGTCATCTTGCCGCTCAGCCGCCTCAACGCCGTGCGCCGCGAATTTTACCAGGAGCTGGCTGACCTCGTCGCAGGCCGGCAGCATGAGGCCCGCACTGATCATCGCCGAAAAGCCATGGCGGATCTGGCCCCGGCCGGGACGTCACCGGTCGCAACCCCGCGCCTTGCCGTCGCCCTCGGCAACCTGCACGACCTCTCGCTGCTCAAGCAGGAGGGGGTTGACGAGTTGATCCTGCCACTCTCCCCCGAGGCCGGTTCGAGGGTTTCAGCTGTCAGTCGTGCTGCGGTCAAGACCCCGGAAAAAATCCTCTGGGATCTGCCTCTGGCAATTTTCGACGCCGACTGGCCGGCGTTTCAGAAAGAAATTAACATGTTGATCGCATCCGGCTTCCGACGCTTTCGCCTGCAGAATATCGGCCAGCTGATGTTGTTTACCGGAACTGAAGGGCTGGCCCTGGAAAGCGGTTATCGACTCTTTACCACCAACAGCCAGGCCGCCTGCGCCTGGCGTGAACTGGGCCTCTTGGCAGCGACTCTGTATGTCGAAGATGACCGTGACAACCTGGCTGCGATTCTCAATCGCGAGACAGGATTGCCGCTGGCCGTTACCGTCTACGCCAATCTGCCGATGATGGTTTCGCGTATCCCGTTGCGCAGCGTCAAAGCGGAGCATCCCCTGGTCTCTGATCGTGACGAAGCTTACCGGGTGGACAATCGCGGCGGACTCACGGTGGTTCGTCCGGAACAGGACTTCTCTCTGCTCGGCCATCTCGGCGAATTGCAGAAAATGGGCTGCAGCCGCTTTATCGTTGATCTGGCCCATCTGGGTGCGACCTCAACCGAGAGTCGCCGCGTGCTGGCGGCTTTTGCTCAGGACGCGCCCCTGGCCGGAACCTCGACCTTCAACTATCTGCAGGAAATGGTATAGCAACACGAAGACGCGCAAACAACCCGAACCAATTGAAAGAACGGGTACGAAAACTCCATGAAACAGATTGAAATTTTGACAACCAATGCCCAGGTCGCAGAACTCGCCGGAGTGCTTGCCCGCGAAACCACCATTGCCATCGATCTGGAAGCCGACTCGATGCACAACTACCAGGAGCAGGTCTGCCTGATCCAGGTCTCGACGCTGACGCGTACCGTGCTGATTGATCCGTTGACCGCGACAGATCTCAGCCCGCTGCAGCCGGTCCTGGCCGATCCCGCCATCCGCAAAATCTTCCACGCTGCCGATTACGACCTGCGCAGCCTGAAACGGGATTTCGGCCTGGAAATCAACGGCCTGTTCGACACCATGATCAGCGCCCAGCTGCTGGGCGAGGAACGCGTCGGCCTGGCCGATCTGCTGCGCAAGTATTTTGGCGTGGAACTCGACAAAAAATTCCAGAAAGCCGACTGGTCGCAGCGCCCCCTGCCCGCCGAAATGGTGCGTTATGCCGCCGAAGACACCCGCCACCTGCATCGACTGGTGGCTCTGTTTGAGGAGCGCCTGAAAGAACTGGGACGCATGAGCTGGTGCAAGGAAGAGTTCGCCCTGATGGAGCAGGTGCGGTTTGCTGAAAACGGCGGGCCTCTCTGCCTGCGTTTCAAGGGCGCCGGGGTTTTGCCCCGCCGTGAGCTCGGTGTCCTGGAAAAGCTGATGCAGTGGCGTGAACAGGAGGGCAGCCGCCTCAACCGGCCGGTCTACAAGGTCATTGGCAACAAATCGTTACTCGAGCTGGCGCAGCGCATGCCAACGGAAACAGGCCATCTGCGCGGCATCGATGGCCTGTCGCCGCGTCTCATCGAACGATATGGCCGCAGCCTGCTGGAGGCGGTCCGCGACGGATTGAATATCCCCGAGGCGGAGCTGCCGGAGATTCCGCGCCAGCCGCGGCGGGCCAAGGACCCCGGTCTTGAAGACAGGGTCAAGATCCTCAAAAAATGGCGGCAGAAAGAGGCCGCTAAATATGCTCTGGAGCCAGGGGTGCTGATTAATAACGTGGCCCTTGAAGCTCTGGCCATGGCCAAACCGCAGTCTGCTGTTGAACTCGACGAAGTCGTCGGCCTGAAGAACTGGCAGAAACAGGTCCTCGGCGAAGGCCTGCTGGGAGCCCTGGCGTGAAACTGATCCTGAAGTCGCGTCGATGAAAAAGCTGCACACCTTCACTTTGGCCGATCGCGCCGAGGCCGGCCTGCTGAAAGAGCTGCTGGAACGGGAAGGCGTCGTTTGCCTGATTCGCAATGAACAGCTCTTCGCCGCGCTCGGCGAAATTCCCTTTCTTGAATGTTCCCCCGAACTCTGGGTGGTCGACGACGAAGTCTGGCCACGAGCCAGGCAGTTGCTCGACCAGTGGCTCAAGAGTGAGGAACCTAGCGCTTCGTGGACCTGCCCTGTTTGCGGCGAAATCCTGGAAGGGCAGTTCGGAGCCTGCTGGCAGTGCGGCAAAGCACGGGACGCCTGACGTGTAAAGCAGGGCCTGAAGAAGCTTTGCGCTAATGGTTTTGATTGTTCAATTTTCTTCGTGGCCTTTTTCCGAATAGCAAGAGCTGACAGCTGCGCAGCGAGTCCCCCTTACCTGGTCATCCCCGGTATCCCCGCTTCAGTCATCGGTCGCGGATCAAGCAGCCGGTTCAACTCCTCCTCTGGCAGCACCTGCTCTGCCAGGGCAACCTCGCGCACGGTTTTGCCGGTTTCATGGGCCTGCTTGGCGATAGCCGCAGCACGGTCGTAGCCGATGGCCGGGGCCAGGGCGGTGCACATGGCGAGGCTTTCTTCGATAAGCCCTTCACAACGTTTTCGGTCTGCGGTGAGGCCCTGCAGGCAACGCTCGTTGAATTGTCCGACAACATTGGCCAGCAGGTCGATCGACTGCAGCAGATTGTGCGCCATGACCGGCATCATCACATTCAGTTCAAAATTGCCGGCGAGGCCGCCGATGGTTATCGCAGCGTCATTGCCGACCACCTGGGCACAGACCTGCATCAGGCTTTCTGCCATCACCGGGTTGACCTTGCCGGGCATGATCGAGCTGCCCGGCTGCACGGACGGCAGCAACAGCTGGCCGAGTCCACAGCGCGGGCCGCTAGCCAGAAAGCGGATGTCGTTGGCGATCTTGAACAGGGCGACCGCCGTGGTTTTCAGGGCGCCGCTGGCGGCAACCACCTGTTCCTTGCCGGCCTGGGCGGCAAAGTGGTCCTTGGCTTCCCGCAGTGGTAGCCCGGTCGCCTCGGCCAGCCCGGCAATCACTTTCTGGGCAAACTCGGGATGTGTGTTGAGGCCGGTGCCGACAGCCGTGCCGCCGAGCGGCAATTCACACAGGCCGTCCATGGCGCGTTCCAACTCGCTGGTCACCAGAGTCACCTGGCGGAAATAACCGCCAAAAATCTGACCGAGACGAATCGGCGTGGCATCCTGCAGGTGGGTGCGGGCAATGGTGACGATATCGTCAAACTCGCGCGCCTTGTCACCGAGGGTCTTGCAGAGGTCGCCAAGGGCCGGCAGCAGGTGTTCGCTGATTTCTACGGCGGCGGCCAGATGCATGACGGTAGGTATGACATCGTTGCTCGACTGGCCGAAGTTGACATGGTCGTTGGGATGCACCGCCCGGCTGCCGAGCGGTTCACCAAGCAGTTGGCAAGCACGGTTGGCAATCACCTCGTTGGCGTTCATATTGGTGCTGGTTCCGGAGCCGGTCTGGAAGATGTCGAGGGGAAAGTGATCGTCCAAATCGCCGATGATCACCTCTGCGGCTGCATCCATGACCGCCAGAGCGACACGCTCGTCGATCAGGCCGAGTTCCCGGTTGACCTGTGCCGCATGCTCCTTAACCATACCGATTGCAAGGATAAAGGCGCGGGGAAAACCAATCCCTGAGATCGGAAAATTGTCCAGGGCCCGTGCGGTCTGGGCTCCATACAGTGCGCCGGCGGGCACGGTCATGGTGCCCATGGAATCTTGTTCTATGCGGGTTGCAGACATTATTGGATCTCCTTAAAAGGTTTTGAATCTAAAATCTAGACAAATTAGCCGCGATGAAAATCTATCAAGATCTATGGATTAAATCAGGCTGTTAAGCAAGTTATGCTTCTCATGGATTTTCGGACTTATAACCAAAACAAAGGTTAGACGCGAAGTCACCAAGACATGAAGTAAACATGTGTGAGTTTCTGCAAACCTCAAATGATTGAGATCGATAAGAACGTTTATTACCCTGTAAAATGCACCTCCTGGTGTCTTGGTGCCTTGGTGGCAAGCACGAAATTGTTAATAGTTTCAGTGCCTTCAGCATATCAATTTGCACACAGCTGTCAATGGCGAGTCAACCATTTAGGCTCTTCAAAAAGATTTTAGTGTCGCTAAATATTTCTCTTGGATAAGATGGCGCTATGTCAACCCTCGCTTTTAGCTTAATCCTTTTTTCCGCCCTGATGCATGCATCCTGGAATCTGCTGGTCAAGCGCAGCCGCGACAAGACCGTCTTTATCTGGTGGATGTTTCTCACCTCCGGCGGCTTGATGCTTCTGGCGCTGCCGGTGGTCGGAACATTTCCCTTGCCGTCATGGCGCGTGGTTGGCCTCGCGGCTGTCGGCGCCGTCTGTTTCATGCTCTATCATCTGTTCTCCGGTCGCGCCTATCGCAGCGGCGACCTGTCGTTGATTTATCCGCTGGCGCAGACCGCGATGTTCTGGGTGCCGATCTGGGGGATCCTGATTCTCGGCGAGCAGGTTTCTGCTCACGGCATGGCCGGCATCGGCCTGATCCTGTTCGGCGCCTATTCGATACAGCTGCGGGCGCTGGCCTGGAGCGAAGTGATTCGGCCCTTTCGCAACCTGCGCGATCCGGCAGTACTTGCGGCCCTGGCCGCCGGCTTCATTTATTCGGTGGGCGCGGTGATCGACAAGACCGGTGTCATGCTCTACTCGCCTTTCCATTTCACTGCCCTGCTGGTTGCTTTCATGCTGTTGTTCATGACCATGAACATCATGCGGCCCAAGTACCGGGGACGCATCATGGCGGAATTCAGGATCAGCCGTGGTCTGGTGATCATCTCGGGACCGGTCATCATGGCGTCCTTTCTCTCCTTCCGTTATGGACTGCAGCTGGCGCCGATGAGTTATGCCGTACCGGCACGCCAGGTCAGCCTGTTGATCGGTGTGCTGATCGGTGTACTCTTCCTCGGTGAGGCCTGCGGCCGCATCCGCTTCATCGCCGCCCTGTTGATTCTCGCCGGCGTCGCTCTGATTCGTTTCGGGTAAAATCCGGTACGCGGGACGCGGAAATCAAAAGCAAAAAAAGAACGTGACATGTTTTGGTAATACGCTAGTCTTTCTCATCCCGATTAACCTTTGCGTCCTTTGCGACTTTGCGTTAAAACTGATCAGTAGCCTATTCTCCTGATCGGGACATATCATGAAAAATCTCGCCAATTTCCTCTTCGAAGCCGGCATGCTCAAGCGCACGCCGCGCACCGGCTTCCAGTTCCTCGGCTCCGGCGCCGAATCGGTGGCGGAGCACAGCTTCCGCACCAGCCTGATCGGCTACACGCTGGCGCAACTCGATGAAGAGGCAGACGCCGGCCGCGTGGTGCTGCTCTGCCTGTTCCACGATATCCCCGAAGCGCGCACCGGCGACCTGAACTACGTCAACAAGAAGTACGTCAAGGTCGACGAGCGCAAGGCGGTCGAGGATCTCGCCCGCACCCTGCCTTTCGGTGACGACTACCGCAGCCTGCAGTACGAGTTCATGGCCAGGGAGACCCGCGAGGCACACATTGCCCACGACGCCGACCAACTGGAGATGATCCTGGCGCTCAAAGAATACAAGGATCTCGGTAACCGCTACGCCGATGAATGGTTTCCGGCAACCTTGAAACGGCTGCAGACCGAGGATGCCAGAACCCTGGCCGAAACCATTTGGGCGACCGACTCGACCCGCTGGTGGTTTGATGATGATACCGACTGGTGGGTCAGAGGTGAAAAGTAAACTGCGAAAGGTGAAAGGCGAAAGGTAAAACGGTTATAGAACCAAGGCTTGACGCGACCATCAAGAGGTGTTAGAACTCCCTCTCTTGAGTCATTACCTGGTTTTGCTCTTAACCTTTAACCTTTTACGTTTAACCAAAACAGCGGAGCTGTTTTATGCTTGATCTTAAATTTTTGCGTGACAACCTGGACGAGGTCGAACGCCGCCTGGCCACCCGTGGCGGGGCGGTCGATCTCGGTGCCTTCCGCGCACTTGATGACCGCCGACGTGGTCTGCTCAGTGAAGCGGAAAGTCTCAAGGCCGAGCGCAACCAGGTTTCGGCCCTGATCGGCCGCAGCAAAGACAAAAGCCAGCTTCAAGGCGAAATTGTCCGTATGAAAGATGTTTCGACGCGCATCAAGGAGCTCGATGAGGAGCTGCGTCAGGTTGAAGACAGCCTCAAGGGGCTGCTGCTGACCCTGCCGAACTTGCCTGATGCGCAGTGTCCGCTCGGTCAGTCCGAGGAGGACAATCCAGAGGTCCGCACCTGGGGCGAGCCGACACGTCTGGCTTTTGAGCCGCAGGCACACTGGGATCTGGGCGAAGCGCTCGATATCATTGATTTCGAAAGGGCCACCAAGATCACCGGTTCCCGGTTTGCTCTCATCAAGGGTTCCGGAGCGCGCCTCGAACGCGCCCTGATCAATTTCATGCTTGATACCCACACCCGTGGTGACAAGTATACCGAAGTGCTTCCGCCCCTCATGGTCAATCGCGACACCATGACCGGCACCGGCCAACTGCCGAAATTTGAAGCCGACCTCTTTCACCTCGACGAGCCGGATTACTTCTTGATTCCGACTGCTGAAGTGCCGGTTACCAACATCTTTCGCGACGAAATCCTCGACGGAACTCAGCTGCCGGTCTGCTTCGCAGCCTATACACCCTGCTTCCGCAAAGAGGCCGGTGCCCATGGCCGCGATACGCGCGGCCTGATTCGTCAGCATCAGTTCAACAAGGTTGAGCTGGTCAAGTTTACCCGCCCCGAAGATTCGGACGCGGAGCTGGAGAAGCTGCTGGCTGATGCCGAAGGTATTCTTCAGGCTCTGAACCTGCCCTACCGGGTGGTTGATCTGTGCACCGCCGATATCGGTTTCTCCGCAGCACGCACCTTCGATATCGAAGTCTGGCTGCCGGGCCAGCAGACTTACCGTGAAATTTCGTCCTGCTCGAACTTCCGCGACTTTCAGGCTCGTCGCGCCGGCATCCGCTTCCGCCGTGAAGCAGGCAGCAAGCCGGAGTTCGTGCATACGCTGAACGGTTCGGGACTTGCTGTTGGCCGTACCCTGGTGGCGGTGCTGGAAAACTACCAGCAGGCAGACGGTTCGGTGGTGGTTCCAGAGGTTTTGCGCCCTTATATGGGCGGTATTGAAAAAATTGGTTGATACGATGTGCCGTTCGTAATACATAGTACTGATACGGAGGAGTGGCCGAGTGGCTTAAGGCGGCGGTCTTGAAAACCGTTGAACGAAAGTTCCGTGGGTTCGAATCCTACCTCCTCCGCCAAATTAGTGATTGAAAAACGTGGACGACAGCACTACACTGTGCGTTCGCAAAAAATGTGAAAAGTGGAGAGGTGGCCGAGCGGCTGAAGGCGGCACCCTGCTAAGGTGTTGTACGGGTAACTGTACCGGGGGTTCGAATCCCCCCCTCTCCGCCAGTTTTTCTGTTATGCTTGAAAAGGCTTGACATTTTACGGGCATTAAGCGATAAACCTCGTTCCTTTGCGCCACTAGCTCAGCTGGATAGAGCGTCTGACTACGGATCAGAATGCCGGGAGTTCGAATCTCTCGTGGCGCGCCATATAAAACAAGGGCCTCAGCACTTTTTAGTGTTGAGGCCTTTCGTGTTTTCAGTCTTTGTGGTACCCCTGTGGTACCTTTGTCGTAAAAAGTATTCCCCCTGGGGGTTGAAGCCCATTCACTCACGCTTTCGGTATTATCATAACGATCAAACTAGGACGCTGAGACCTCAGCTTGTAATAGGATTTATCTGACACTCACTGTCAGATCTGGTTGTGTTAAGAATTTAGGATTGTCGTCATTTTCCTGTTTGACAGGGCTCTAAAATTCTTATAAGTCAGAGTCAGTAAGTAGTTCACATCTCAGCCAATTTGA
>JBPPMD010000181.1:0-4833 GCA_051305875.1 Desulfuromonadales bacterium
CTAGAGGAGGCAAGCTGTGCCGCTGTCATGCGGTAATAAAAGTGCAGACCGATTAATAGGACGAAAGAGCTGCCCCCTTAAATAAGGCTGGCCCCCTTGCCAGGGAAATGCTGCTCTGGATCATTGCCAAAGCGCGAAACCTGTTGATGTCTTCCATGCAGAAGTCCTTAAAAAGCTTTTTGCAGGCTTTGTGACAAATGGTCACAAGTTTTTAACGTTAGAACTGAAATCTGAAACAGGTTAGTGATGGCTATCTGCTGTCTTTTCGCTGGTAGCGGATGTAGCGAAACCCGGGATGATTCACGCTCTCGCAAATGATCCAGTTCTCTAGATCAAATCTAGGGAAGTACACGTCGCCGGGAACGGTATTCTTCACCCAGGAAATATGTAGTTCCGAGGCAATTGGAAGTGCCTTGTGGTAGAGTTCTTCTCCGCCAATGACAAAGACCTTGCGGCCCAGTTGTGCTGCAGCAGTCAGGCACGCTATGAAACTGTCGCAAACCTGTGCACCAGATAATTCATCTCGGGAGCGGCTCAGGACAATATTATACCGTCCGGGCAGGGGACGGCCGATGGACGTATAGGTTTTACGTCCCATGATTATTGTGCACCCCATGGTCAGACGTTTGAAGAGCTGTAAATCCTCAGGCAGGTGCCAGGGGAGTGAATTGCCAGAGCCGATAACAAGGCTCCCCGTCATGACGGCGATGATCGCCACTTGGGGCATTCCCGGCTGTGATGAGATGTCATTTTGTCGCTGCATGTTTACAGAATAACATTGCAGGGGTTGTAGACAAAGCAGAGAAGAATGTGAACCGTCCGTGTCTTTATGAGAGTGCATTACGGACGTCTGCATGAAGTTGGCCTGTTGTGCTGAAAAGTCAATATATGGTAATTTTTTAACATCTGTTGTGGGGGTCTTATGAAATCTGGTCTATTTATTGTTCTGATGATTCTGCTCTTCCCGGCGGCATCATGGTCTCTTGACTCCACGACGGAGTTTGGCGTGCGCGGAGGTATAGACAAGGGATCTCTGCATGAGAGCTATGCTGCCGGTGAAATTTATTACCTGCAGGACCTGCCGTGGCAGAAACGGCTTGGCACGAGTTCACTGCTCTACACACGCCTGGATGTCGGCGCCGGTTACCTGCGTGCCGATTCACAGAATGGCGGTTGGCTGGCTGCCGGAATGGATGTTGTTCTCAGCCTGGTGGATGGCCTCTGGGATATTGAGGGTGGGTTTCGTCCGACCTGGCTATTCAAGCATGAGATCGGCGAAGATGATTTTGGCGGGCCGGTTCAATTCTCGAGCCATGTAGGGGCGACCCTCAATCTGGACCAGATTGCACTCAGCTACCGTTATCAACACATTTCAAACTCCGACATCTACAACGAGAATCCCGGGCTCGATCTTCATCTGGTTGGCATTGGGATGCGTTTCTGATCCAGCCACACAAAAGGGACTAAACAACTAAGTAAAACAGGCGGCGCTCAAAGATTGAACGCCACCTGTTTTTGTTGTGAAGTGAGTTATGGCAAAGCTGCTTTTACGCTTCCCTGTTAGTTCTGCTTGGCGGTGATATTCAGGGTCTGGATTTTTTTTCTCAGCGTATTGCGGTTGATCCCCAGGACTTCGGCTGCCTTGACCTGATTGCCGCGGGTTTTTTCCAGGACGATGTTAATTAATGGGCGCTCCATCTGGTGCAGCACCATCTCGTACAGGTTGTTCATGTCCTGTAAATCTATCTGCGCCAGAGAACTCTGGAGCTTTTGATTGATCAGCCCTTCCAAAGAAGTGCCATTGCCTCTGTTGTCACATCCCAGGACCAGACTGGGGAAATCCGCCACGTTGAGAAGCTTGTCGGGCGAGAGTAGCGCTGCGCGCTGGATGATGTTTTCCAGTTCTCGAACATTGCCCGGCCATTCGTAATGGCAGAGTAAATCCATTGCTTCTTTGGAGAGACCGGTTGCTGAGGTGTTGTATTCCTCGCTGGCTTTCACCAGGAAGTAGTCTATCAGGTTCGGAATGTCTTCGCGGCGATCACGCAGCGGCGGCAGTTCCAGAGGGACAACATTCAGGCGATAGTAGAGGTCTTCGCGGAATTCTTTGCGCTGGACTTTCTCCTTGAGATCCTGGTTGGTTGCCGCAACAATGCGGGTGTTTACCTGAATGGTGGTATTGCCGCCAGTTCGGGTTATTTCTTTCTCCTGCAGGACCCTCAGTAGCTTGGCTTGCAGTTCCAAAGGCATGTCGCCGATTTCATCAAGGAAGAGCGTCCCTTCTCTGGCTTGTTCAAACTTGCCGATCTTTCTTTCCGTGGCGCCGGTGAAGGCCCCTTTTTCATGGCCAAATAATTCGCTTTCCAGGAGTTCTCTGGGGATTGCGGCGCAATTGAGAGCAATAAACGGCTTACCGAGACGCGCACTGTTGAAGTGAATTGCCCGGGCAATCAACTCCTTGCCAGTGCCACTTTCGCCATAAATCAGAACGGTGACATCCGCAGGCGCTATTTTGCCGAGAACCTTGTAAATCTTCTGCATCGGCTGGCTCTGGCCGATGATCGTGCGCTCCAGCTGGTAATGGCTCTTGATCTCCTGTTTGAGGAGCGACACCTCGGCGGAAACCTCTGCAGCTTTCTGCGCTTTGAAAATGATGGCATCGAGAGCATCCAGGTCAAACGGTTTGGTGAGGTAATCGTAAGCGCCCCGTTTCATTGCTTCGACGGCGTTATTCATTGATGATTCGGCTGTCATGATAACGACCAGTGCGAGTGGGCATTCCTCCTGAAACTTGCGCAACAGTTCCAGTCCGGAGAGCCCCGGCATTTTGATGTCCAGCACGGCCAGGTCGTAACTCTGCTTCCTGCTCATGAGCAGAGCATCCTTACCGTTGCTGGCCAGGTCAACTTCAAAGCCTTGTTTGGTCAGTGACTTGGAAAGTACCCAGCGGATGCTCTCTTCATCATCCGCAACCAGTATCCGTTTGATCGACATATACAAATCCTCCTTAAAAAAATTGGTTTTATAACCATAAAAAAGTCGTGCTTGCCACAGACACAAAGGCACCAGGAAGTGCGTTTAAGAGGGTAAAATCGTTCTTCCCGAGCTCGCAATTTTTGATGTTTGCAGGAACATGCAAGTGTTTATTTCGTATCTTGGTGGCTAACCTTTGTTTTGGTTGTAAGTCCGAAAAAAACGCATTAATGATGTAGCGGCAATGAGACGATCATTGTCGTTCCCTTACCCGGGGAACTCTCAATCTTCAGCAGACCATGGTGGTCTTCAATGATTTTCTGGCAGATCGCCAGCCCGAGGCCACTCCCTGTGCTCTTGGTGGTGAAATAAGGGGTGAAGATGCGGTCCATCTCCTCCGCTTCGATTCCGCAGCCTGTATCGCTGATCGTGATATCCACCATTTGTGATGAGCGTCTGCCAGGACAGGTCATATGATAATTGGAGGAAATCCTGGTTTCGATCAATACTTCACCCTTATGGGCGATTGCTTCCCTGGCATTCTTGATGAGATTGAGAAAAAGCCGGGTCAGAAAGCCCTCATCTCCTTTAATCGGCGGGATACTCGGATCGAGCTTTAATGTAAATTTGATGCTCTGACCGCGTGCCGCTTCTCTTTGCAGCAAGATGATGTCGTCCAGTATCCTGCTCAGATCGACATCACCGATTTCTGGAGCTCGAGGATTGCCAAGGTCCATCAACTCCTCAATGATGAAGTTGATTCGTTCCACTTCTTTGATCATGATCTGCGTGTAGTCCAGCAAGGAACTTTTCTCGGCCAGTTCCATGGCGAGCAGTTGTGCCGCACCCTTGATTCCTCCCAGCGGATTCTTGATCTCATGGGCCAGTCCGGCGGCCAAGGTCCCCAGCATCGATAAGCGGTCGGCGCGACGCAAAGTCCCTTCCAGTTCTTTGATCCGCGACAGATCACGGATGATCATAACTGCTCCGTCCTGGCCTCCCCGGTGGGTATAGATCGGCGCAGCATATGCGTTGACCGGTAATGGTGCCGCATTCGAACGGTGCAAGTAGAGGCCTTCGTCATCTGTAATGGAGCGACCATCCACCAAGGCGACTTTAACCAGGTAGAGCAGAGTTTTCTGCTCTTTAAACAGCTCCTGGTAGTGTTGACCGATCAATTGGCGCGATGAGCGCTCCATGAGTGCTTCAGCGGCGGGATTGAAGAGAGTGATCCGGCCATCCTGATTGAAGGCAACCACGGCACGATCAATATTCTCCAGAATCATGCCGTAAAGAGTCGAGTCTGTACTCGAAAGCTTACCGGCAGTCTTGTCTGTCATATTGTACTCTTCAGGCAGCATCGGCAAAGAAATCCTCAAGCCGGTCGTTCATCTCGGTGATCGTTTTGGTCCGGTTGATCTCCATGCGGAACCCTGCTGCGTTTTCCATGCCGCGTACATACCAGCAGAGATGTTTGCGCATCTGACCGAGCGTTTTCTGCGGGCCGAATGTCTCCAGACAGAGTTCGAAATGACTTCGAGCCACTGCAAACCGCTCTGCTGGGGATGGTTGTGTCACGGGTCGATCGGCAAGCATCTCGAGCGCCTGACCGATGATCCAGGGGTTGCCATAGCCTCCCCGGCCAACCATGACGGCATCACAACCGGTCTGCTCAAACATGGTTTTAATACACTCTGCTGAAAAAAGGTCGCCGCTGCCGATTACCGGTATCGAAAGAATTTCTTTGAGCCTTTTTATCTGATGCCAGTCGGCCTGTCCGCCGAACATCTGGGTGCGTGTTCGCGGGTGCAGGGTGACAGCATCTACACCTACTTCGGCAGCGATACGGGCAATCTCCAG
>JBPPMD010000185.1:0-16388 GCA_051305875.1 Desulfuromonadales bacterium
GTGAATATCTGCACCAGCAGATAGCGTTGGATCTGTTCGGCAATTCGATCCAGCACCCGCAGGGTGATTTTTTTCTTGCTGAGGGTGGGGCCGGCTATTTTTACCAGCTTGCGCCGGAAGGTATCGCCCGATGCGAGCATGAAATACGCCAGGAACAAAACCATTATGAGCTGGCCGGCAAATGCAACGACTCCCTTTGTCCCCATCCAAAGATACTCTTTTACATTCAGCTTGGGTTTTTCGATCTGTACGCGCGTCACACCGCGCGGTGTGTCAGGTGTAGAAGAGCCTGTCTCACTCGCCGCCTGTTCGAGCTTGTCGGCAGTTTTTTGCATACTCTCCATCGCGCCATCAGAGGTCCCCGATTTTTTCATTTTCAGGTTGGCCAGGCGCAGCTTATTCGCTGCATCGGGGAGAGTTTCAATCAGCCTGGTGGCATCATCGCTGAGGGAATACACCAGAGAGCCTGTCCCTGCTACAATACCAAGCAGCAGCACCGCGGCTCCGATGGTGTTCGGAATCCGCCATCTACGCATCTGGGTGACAAGCGGAGCAAGCGCATAGCTGATCATCACGCCCAGCATCAGCGGAATGAATATCGCCTCCGCCCATCGCAGCATGAAAACGGCCGCGAGTACTGCGAGCAGCACGAGCGGGACACTGTGTGTATCAATCGGAATGGGCAGGGTTAATGACGCGGGTTCAGAAGATTCCTCGCCGCTGTTGTGTTCGTCACTTTTCGCTTCAGGCGAAAGCTGGTTATTCATTTTTGATTCCTGTTATGTCTGCCAAACTGGTTTTTTTCAGCAACAACCGTGGCCGGGGCCAGGTCTACACATTTCACAAAAAATGCATAAAAGCCTTGGATCATGCTATCCACAATTCCGAGAATTGTGCTCCCGCAGCAATGGGAACAACTGGTGCAGGGCTTCTGCTGCTCTGGTCTGATCCGGACGGGCAAGCCTGCCAGCCTTTCTGATGATCAAGTGTTCATCCAGAGTGAACAATTTCATTCGAATGATTGATGATGCAGGTAACCCCGCCGAATCCAGATCCTGAATTTCGATATCGAGCGGCCAATCGGAATTTCTGGCGCTGGTAATCATCGCCATTATGGCCTGACCTGCCTGCTGATTAAAGGCCTTGGCATCGGACAGTATCAAAGCGGGTCTGCGTTTGGTTGTGGCATTGTCAGTGAACGGGAAAGGGACGACCACGACATCAAAGGCCTCAAAGGTCACGGTATGCCTCCTCATCAGCGGGCGACTCCCATTCGTTCAGCGTCCCTACAAGCGCCTTTGCGAAGGCGACATCGATTGGCCTGGCTTTTCTGATGCGGATCTGGTGATCCTCTATGTCAAAAGCAATTGCGTCTCCGGCTTTCAAGCGCAGGGCTTTGCGGACCGGTTCCGGAATTGTGGCTTGATATTTGGACGTGATTTTGCTTGTTGCTGTCGTCATAGGACAACCTCCCTTCTGGTAATACTACCATTACCTCCCTTACCGCACAAGAAGTGACAGTTAAATTGTCATGCAAATCGAATCTCTGTTTTAGCCCGATCCTGTCTTGTCAGTTTCCGTTTTTCAGATAATCATTAAAGTATGCGATGGTTTTTATTAGCCCCTCTCTGAGTGCAATTTTGGGTTCCCAACCAAGGGTCTTTTTCGCATAACCGATATCCGGCTGGCGTTGCCTGGGATCGTCACTCGGAAGAGGCTTGAAGACCAGCTTCGACCCCGCGCCGACCATATCAATGACAACCTCTGCGAGTTCCTTGATGGTGAATTCAACCGGGTTGCCGAGATTCATAGGGCCGGTGACATCTTCTCCTGTGGCCATCAGACGGATAAAAGCCTCGATCAGATCGTCGCAGTAGCAGAAGGAGCGGGACTGGAAGCCGTCGCCGTAGATGGTGATGTCTTCACCGCGCAATGCCTGGACCACGAAGTTGGATACCACCCGACCATCGTTGACGTGCATGCGCGGGCCGTAGGTGTTGAAGATGCGTGCGACCTTGATGCGGACCTTGTTCTGCCGATGATAGTCGAAGAACAGTGTCTCGGCACAGCGCTTGCCTTCATCGTAGCAGGAGCGGATACCGATGGGGTTGACGTTGCCCCAGTAGTCTTCCTTCTGCGGGTGAACGTTGGGGTCGCCATAAACCTCGCTGGTGGAGGCCTGGAAGACCTTGGCCTTGGTGCGCTTGGCGAGGCCGAGCACGTTGATGGCGCCGTGCACGCTGACTTTGGTGGTCTGCACAGGATCGTACTGGTAGTGGATCGGCGCTGCCGGGCAAGCCAGGTTGTAGATCTCGTCGACCTCGATATAGAGGGGGAAAGTGATGTCGTGGCGCATCACTTCGAAGTTGGGGTTGTCAAGAAGATGGGCGATGTTGGCACGCCTCCCGGTGAAGTAGTTATCGACGCAGAGCACGTCGTTGCCTTCAGCCAGCAGCCGCTCGCAGAGGTGAGAACCGAGGAAGCCGGCACCACCGGTGACTAACACTCTCTTGATCGAATCATAATGTCGCATTGGAAACCCTCTGATTTAAAAACATTCCGGCAAAAAACAAGGATTTGAGCGGAGGCGTAGTCCTTTACGCCGCACAATCAAATCCGCAGATTGACGTAGAGATTGCGGAAAAGGGCCGTTTCCGGACGAAAACTAATCCAGCCCAGCCCTGATACTCGGCGACAATGAGTTCAATCTGGCAAGTCGTTCAGTTTTTGGAAGCCCTCCAAGGATCTTCACTTCAGCGTAAAATTTCTGCAGGTCACCATTAACATGGGCGAGTAGCGATTCAAACGCCGGCACCAGGTCATAATAGGCCGCCACCGACGATAAGCGGGCGTTGTTCAGGCCACGCTGTATCCAGGCGTCATAACCAGTGTAACCATTCCAGCTCTGTTTGAGATCTTCGTAGTCAGCAAGGGCATGCTCCAAGATCTGTTTCTTGGCCAGACGCTTCTGGTCATTATCGATATCGGCATCGTATATGCGGCGCAATTGGCCACGGATTTTGGTGAGCAGCCCGTTAAAAGCCACCGCATGGGCCTCGCGCTGCAGGTATTGCTGCCAGAGCTCAGAGGTACCGGAGTTCTGCAGCCAGCGGCGCAGCCCTTCCCTTTCCACCGTTTTGGCAAACGCCTCGTTAAAGGCAGTGTCGTTCTGCACGTAGATGACCTGGTGAGCCATTTCATGGAACAGCAGCGCGGCGAGATGCAGATCATCACTGCTCAGGAAGGTATTCAGAACCGGGTCGTCAAACCAGTTGAGCGTAGAATATGCCTGTACACCGTAGACATCGACTTCAAAACCCTGCACGGAGAAGTGATTCGCCAGCATGAGGGCCGAATCTTTATCAAAGTAGCCCCGGTAGGTGACACAGCCGGCAATCGGGAAACACCACTGGTTCAGTTCAAGAGAAAGTTCAGGGGCGACAACCAGGTTCCAGACTGCGTAGGGACGTTCAATATCAGCATAATTTTGATAACTCCCGGAATCGGGCAAATGGAGAGTGTTGACCGCAAACTCCCGCAAGTGGACCACCTTGGTCAACTGGTTGCGCACATTCTGCGGTTCCTTCTCCTGAGCCAGGATATCAGTGATCGGCCTTGCCCGCGACATCAGGCTCCAGTGGCCCTTGACGCTCTGCCACAGGTAAGTATTATCACTGCAGCCGTTCAGCAGCAGGATGCCGATAATCAGAAGCAACAGAAAGACTGATAAACGTTTCATGCGCAATCTAGCGAAATCCTATAGGTTACGGGGTACTTGCTCCCGCTCGAAATCAATCAGCCAGGCCTTGGTCCTGGCCCCATTTGCTGCAGAGTACTGACCGATGCCGCCACCGACATTAACAACCCGGTGGCATGGCACAATCAACGGAAAAGGGTTCGATGACATGACCCTGCCAACGGCCCTGGCCGCCCCGGGAGAACCAACCAGTGCCGCCAGTTCACCGTAGGTAACCACCGAACCATAAGGCACATTGACCAGCGCCTGATGAACTTTGCGGGCAAAGTCCGAGAGCGCATGTTGATCAAGCGGCACATCGAAGCTACGGCGTTTGCCGAGAAAGTATTCCGATAACTGCTCCAGCGTCTGCCGGACCAAAGGCTGTGAAGAGCGTTCCGCAGACGGATACAGCCTTCTGATCGTCGTTGAGGCGTTGTCTGCAGAGCATTCATAACAGACCCTGCACAACCGACCTTGCTGCACGACAACGGCAAGCGTGCCATGCTCCAATGATAACATATCCCACAGTACGTCTGTCATCTGTCAGTCCTGCCAAAAGGTAGCGAAAATCTGTTAGCAACAATGGCCCAGGCCTGGCGCATCTCCTTAACTCCGAACAACCAGAGACAGGCGACATAAACCAGGCTGCCGGCAACAACCGCTGTACCAAGCAGCAAAAAGCGCACCGTAAACGGCCCCGGGGTCAACCAATCGACCTGTCCAATGAGCAGCACGACCACGAGCGTCATTAAACCCAGGCCGGGGAGCATGCGCAGGAGCGTACGCCATATCAGAGCAAGATCGAGGTTGCCAAGTCGCCTCGAAAGCAATAGCGTCAGCACTGCGGCGTTAAATACCGATGCGATCGTCAAGGCAAGCGCCAACCCGGCATGTCCCATAATTCTCATAAGCACAAGACCGGCTGCAACGTTGACCAATAACGTCCAGAAAGATACCAGCACCGGAGTGCGCGTATCTTTCATCGCATAAAATGATGGTACCACAATACGACTGATGCCAACAAACAGCAGGCCTGGCGCATACCAGGCCAGCGCCAGAGCCGCCTGGGAAACATCAAAAGCGGTAAAGCTGCCACGCATGAAGAACAGGCTGTAAACTGCCTGGTTGCAAAGTATCAGGCCCAGGGCCGCAGGGATAGTGACCAGCAGGATCAGGATCATGGCAAAACGCAGCGAGTCACGGAAACCGACCTGGTCGTCGGCAGCAGCCTGACGACTCATGGTCGGCAACACGGCTTGTGCCAGAGAAACAACAAACACCCCTTGCGGGAATTCAAACAGCCGCTGGCCGTAATAAAGCCAGGAGACGCTCCCCTCTTGCAGGAAAGAGGCAAGCAGACGCGTAACCACCACATTGATCTGGTAGATGGCAACCCCGAAGATGCCCGGCAGCATGAGTCGAGCCACCCTGACGACTGCGCTGTGACGAAAATTAAAATTCAGGCGTAAATCGTAACCAAAGCGATACAGCACTGGTATCTGCATGGCAAATTGCAGCACTCCGCCGATCAGTACGCCGAAGGCCAGCGCCATGATCGGCTGCTCCATCCTCGGAGCAAGGACAAGAGCCGAACCGATCATAGCCAGGTTCAGCATGACCGGTGAGAGCGCCGGCAACAGGAAGTGACCGGAAACATTCAACACCCCTGCGAACAGGGCAACCAGACTGACAAAGAAGATATAGGGAAACATCAACCTGTTGAGCAGGTCTGTCAGGGCCAGTTTCCCGGCGCTACCTGAAAAACCGTAACCGACCAGTTTGACCAGCCAGGGGGACGAGAGTATGCCAAGCAGGGTGACACCTGCCAGCACCAACAACAAGATTGTCCAGCAGATGCGGACAACCTGGCGAGCCTCAGCCGTACCTTCCTTCTGCAGAACGTCAGTGAACGTCGGCACAAATGCCGCCGTAAGCGACCCTTCAGCAAAAAAACGCCGCAACAGGTTGGGAATTGTGAATGCGACAAAAAAAGCATCCGTCACCATACCGACACCGAACACAGCAGCCACAACCATATCCCGGACCAGGCCGGCGACCCGGCTGATCATGGTGGCTACGGTAAGAATTCCTGTTGCCCTGGCAATCTGTTTTTTTTCGTGGTTGGCTGCTGTCACTGTATTTTTGCCGAAGATGTTGTATTATTATTCATTAATCCCTCTCAGGCCATTCATAACTTGCTTATATTAAACGACATATTTTTCAAGATTGGAATCTTTTTATATTGACTGAAGCCACGGCGAATGGTATAAAACTGACGCATTAAAACAATAATACACACAGGAAACAGTTCCGGAGGAAATAAAAGTGGCAAATCACAAATCAGCAGAGAAACGTAATCGTCAGAACAAACTTCGCAATGCTCGCAACGCCCACATTCGCTCTACCATGCGCAGCTTTGTCAAGAAGCTTCGTATCGCCATTGCAGAGGGTGACACGGAAACCGCCAATGCTGTTCTTGAAAAGGCCATTCCTTACATCGACAAGGCTGCCACTAAAGGTGTCATCCACAAAGCGACGGCAAGTCGTAAAATCGGCCGTCTGGCCAAACTGGTCAGCAACACCGCTGCTGCCGAATAAACAAGCCGTTTAAAATCAAAAACAGCAAGGGGAACAGCCTGCAAGCAGGCTGTTCCCCTTTTATTTTTTGCCAATCGCGGCAATCTCAAGGACCAGTTTCTCCAGATACATCTTCGGATCACCGCCACTCGACTTCAAGGCCAGGTCCGTTGTCAGGAATTGATCAAAGACCTGACGATAGTGCTGACCGCTGAACCTGCTTGCCTGTTGCTGCAATCCTTTCAGGAAATAAGGGCTGACTCCGACTCTTTTCGGAAATTCATTTTGCGGGACTTTCTGTGCGGTCAATTCCCTGATTTTCCACATTTGCCTGAAATGCCGCGTCATCATGGCCAGGACCATAAGCGGGGCCTGCCCTTCTGAAAGTAGACGATCAAGCAGCTTCAAGGCTGTAGAGATATCACCCCGCCCCAAAGCGTCGGTTAAATCAAAGACACTCTCAATGCGCGTATCAGAAACGATCGCAGCAACATCGTTCTCATCGGCAAGGTCACGATCGCCAAGATAACCAACCAGCTTTTCGAGCTCACCCTGGACTTCTACGAGATTTGTGCCCACTCTTTTGCAGAAGAGCTTCAGCCCTTCCCCAGTCAAGGTCACATTAAATGACTTGGCCAGATCCCGAACAAATGTTGGCAGCTGGTTCTCATAGATTTTCTTGAACTCGATAGTTGTCCCGGTTTTCTTGAGAACTTGAAATATCTTGCGTCGGGCATCAATCTTCTCAGCTGTCAGCAGCAACACAGTTTCCGGAACCGGATCTTCAATGTAGGTCAGCAAGCCATCCAGCTGATCAGCCGACGCCTCGTGAACATTTTTGATAATAACCAGGCGACGATCTGCAAAGACCGGAAACGTCCTGGCCTGCTCGACTACATCAATGGCCTTGAAATCCCGGCCATGAAACTGGGTCAGGTTGAAATCCCGATCCTCCGGGCGGACAACAGCATTGCGTATCGCCTGCAGCCCTTCTTCGACAAAGTAGGATTCCTGGCCATAAAGCAAAATCAGGCCGGGAAGCGATCCGGCCTGAAGTATGTTTTTCAATTCATGTAAAGACATATGAAAGAATTGCCTCAGAAATTGTTCAGGAGGCTGGAGTAGATGTCTTCGGCAAGCCGTTGTGAAACCTTCTGGGCGGCCAGGCTTTGCCCCTCTAGTTCGCGGCTCTTGTTAACAGTGGCAAGATAATCTTCACTGCGCTGCAAATGTTGCTGCCAGAGCACTTCGTTCGTGCCTTTACGCAACAAGCGTACGGAAACATTCATCGTTGCACGATATTCCGTGATCTGGTCCGTTGTGCCATAGGCAAGTGCGCTGCTGACGAAACCCTTGACCTCTCCGACCAGCTGAACATCAGCCAGTGCCTGATCCTCGGTCAACGCTACGAGTCTCGATCTGGACAACTCGGCAACCAGAGCGTCTGTCATGTAATTATCCAGATAAGGCTCCGTCGTCTGGTTTTCAAACAGCTGGATGTAAAGGATACGCGCATCACCGCCAACCCAGGCATCTGACGAACCGGGTGTATGATAACCGCACCCGGCGAGGAGTACAGCAATGAGTGCTACAATAAAATGCATTGGCTTTATCCTACCACCAGGTTGACAAGCCGACCGGGTACAACAATCACCTTGCGAACGGATTTACCCTCTATGAAGCGGATGACATTGGCGTCTGCCAGAGCTGTCGCTTCGACAGACTCTTTATCAGCGTCGGCCGGCACAGTCACCTTGCCGCGAACCTTGCCATTGACTTGCACTACGATCAGGAGCGTGTCTGCAACCAGAGCGCTTTCATCCCAAACCGGCCAGCCGCTTTCCTCCAGGCTGGCCTCGTAACCAAGACTCTGCCACAGCTCCTCACAAATATGCGGGACAAAGGGTGACAACAGGCGGACAACGGTTTCGACCGCCTCGCGCAGCACTTCCGGTGCTGCGTTCTTGTCCGGAGCAGTTGATATGCCATTGACCAGCTCCATGACGGCGGCAATCGCTGTATTAAAATGGAAACTGCCATCGATGTCTTCGGTTACTTTTTTAATAGTGCGGTGAACCAGGCGGCGCAAATCCCTCGCCTCGGGCTGCAGGTTGGCGCTGTCAACGTCACCGGCTTCAGCAATCGCAGCAAGATTTTCGTACACCAGACGCCAGACCCTGTTAAGGAAACGGAAGCAGCCTTCGACCCCCTGATCGTTCCATTCCAGATCTTTTTCCGGAGGGGCGGCAAACAGGGTAAAGAGGCGTGCCGTATCGGCGCCATAACGGTTAATCAGTCCATCAGGGTCGATGACATTCTTTTTCGACTTGCTCATTTTTTCGTTGCGCCCGGAAACAGTCTCCGCATCACAGCGCGTGCAACGACCATTAGCGACTTCTTCCGGATAGAGCCAACCATGCTCCGGACAGGAGCGTGTCTCCATGCATACCATCCCCTGCGTCAGCAGGTTCTCAAAGGGTTCGTCAAGGGTGATCATATCCAGGTCGCGCAAGATCTTGGTCCAGAAACGTGCATAGAGCAGATGCATGACGGCATGCTCAACTCCGCCGATATACTGATCTGCAGGCAGCCAGTAGTCAACGGCAGACGCGTCAATCGGTGACGTGTCGCAATGCGGGCTGGCATAGCGGAGGAAATACCAGGAGCTCTCAACGAAGGTATCAAAGGTGTCGGTTTCCCTCCTCGCCGCCTGACCACATTTCGGACAAGAGGTATTCACAAATGACGCCAGGTTTGCCAGGGGGCTTCCGCCTTCACCACTAAACGCTATATCGACCGGCAGCTCTACCGGCAGATCCTCTTCCGGAACCGGCACGGCACCGCAGCCATCACAATAGATGATGGGAATCGGCGTTCCCCAATAACGTTGTCTGGAAACCAGCCAGTCGCGCAGGCGGTAGTTGACGGATCGCTGGCCGGCACCCCGGGCTTCAAGGGCCTCGGAGATCTTCTGCTTGCCGGCTGCATTATCGAGGCCGTCAAAGCTGCCTGAATTGACCATCCTCCCCGGCCCTTCCCAGGCCTCGGTCATCGTATCAGGATCAAAAGTCTCACCTTCAGGCTGTATGACCACCTGCATCGGCAGGCCATATTTGCGGGCAAACTCGAAATCGCGCTGATCATGAGTCGGAACCGCCATGACAGCGCCGGTGCCATATCCCATGAGGACAAAGTTAGCCAGAAACACCGGGATCTTTGCCCCATTCACCGGATTAATACAGTAGGAACCGGTAAAGACACCCTCTTTTTCGTATTCGTCACTTGAGCGCTGAATCTGCTCAACGGACTGAACCTTGTTGATAAAGGCCTCAACGGTTTCACTGTGTTCCGGTAGGGTGAGAACCCGTGCCAGAGGGTGTTCCGGAGCCAGGCTCATAAAGGTGGCGCCGAACAGCGTGTCAGGCCGTGTTGTGAAAACACGAATCGTCTCGTTCTTGCCGTCCACGGTAAAATCTATCTCGCAACCCGTGCTTTTACCGATCCAGTTGCGCTGCATCGTCAATACGGATTCAGGCCAACCCGGGAGCTTATTGGTCCAGTCAAGCAGTTCCTCGGCATAGGAGGTAATCCGGAAAAACCACTGATCGAGCTCTTTCTGCACGACTTTGTTCTCGCATCGCCAGCAGCACTCCTCCTCCACCTGCTCATTCGCCAGTACCGTTTCGCATTGTGGACACCAGTTGACGGCAGCACTCTTTTTGTACGCCAGCCCTTTTTCCAGCATCTTAAGGAATATGAGCTGTTCCCAGCGATAATAATCAGGCTCGCAGGTTGCCAACTCCCTGCTCCAGTCATAGGAAAGCCCCATGCGTTTGAGCTGGGTGCGCATATTGGCGATATTTTCCCTGGTCCAGATCGCAGGATTAGTACCATGCTGGATAGCAGCATTCTCCGCTGGCATGCCGAAAGCATCCCAACCCATCGGATGCAGAACATTGTAGCCCTGCAAACGCTTGAAACGGGCGACAACATCACCTATTGAATAATTCCGTACGTGCCCCATATGAATGCGACCGGAGGGATACGGGAACATCTCCAGGAGATAATATTTCGGTTTTTTGCCGCCCTCGGAAACTTTCCAGGGCTGGCTTTCCGCCCACAGCTTCTGCCAGCTTATTTCAATTTCCAAAGGGTTGTAGCGTTCCTGCATACTGCCTCCACTGAAAGATTATACGGATTACCTGCAAACCTGCCGCAAATAGCCGGATGACCTCATGAACGTCTCTACCTGAAACATGAAAACCGGCGTAAGCCGGTTATACTCATGGACAAGGCTTCGGCAGAGATTCAGCACAACTGCACCAGCCACCTGAAAAACCAGACTACTTGGCGCGGTAGGTAATCCGCCCGCGCGTGAGATCGTAGGGCGAGAGTTCTACCGTGACGCGGTCTCCCGGCAGAATACGGATATAATACTTACGCATCTTCCCTGAGATATGGGCCAATACCACATGACCGTTGTCGAGCTCAACCTTGAACATTGCATTCGGCAATGGTTCTATAACACTGCCTTCGACTTCAATTGCTTCTTCTTTTGACAAGCTCGCCTCCCGATATTCCTGCGTTAGCTGAGGATCAGACACTCATTAGTTTTTTCACCGTCTCCAGAATCTTCATCGTCTGGATCGGCTTCGTAATATATTCATTTGCACCCAGGGCCAGGGCTCTTTCACGATCTTCTATTGCCCCTTCAGTGGTAATAACAATGATCGGTGTATCCTTGTAATTCGGATCATTGCGAACCATGCTCACCAACTTCAACCCATCCATGATCGGCATGTTGATGTCTGTGAGAATAAGATCAAACTTCTCTGCACTGAGTTTTTTTAAACCATCCACGCCGTCGTTGGCCTCAACGATCTGGAAACCACGGATGCGCTTCAGCGCGAAAACAATCAACTGCCGCATGGTGGGTGAGTCTTCAACAACAAGTACCTTATAGCCAGTCATGCAATCTCCCCCTGTTACTTGGTCAGCAAATCAATAAAACCCTGAATAGTCGACAGCTTCCGTTCTGAATCAGAATAGAGTCGTGATGAAAAAACCGCCGTGGCGGCATGGCCGGCCAGCAGGGTAAATAACTCATAATCGACATTGGTGAATTCGTCTTTCTGCGTCAACAACGCATAGATAGCAATCACACCAATGACATGTTCTTTGATTTTGAGCGGAATGCAGACTATCGGCTTTTTAAAATCCCGTTCATAGCCTTCCATCGAGTCGATAAAGTAATTTTCACCGGAATTGACAGCTTCACCAATGATCCCCTCGCCGACAGCGATAGAAGGCAGCTCGGATGTGGCGACTCCCTCGCTGGCAACAGGTTCGAGACGGTTGGTTTTCTCATCCAGGAGGAGAACGGCGAATTCTTCCGCACCTATCAGGTTGATGACAATTTCAAGAATGATTTGCAACACTTCTTTGAAATCAAGCGTAGAGTGCAGCTGGTAGGAAGCGATATAGAGATTGGCGAGCATGTTATTCTCTTCTTCAATCTCAATATACCGGTTTGCGAAGTTCTGGTTTTCCTCTTCAACCTGCTTGATTTGTCCTAAAATCTCTTGTTTCTCATGCTCCAGGATTTCGATCTTTTTCTGCAATTCGATGGCATCAGGAGATTCGACAACCACCTCATGACCTTTTTCCTTGAGGGTTTCCTCCAGCTGAACGACACGAAACCTGAGTCGCTCGTTTTCTTTGAGGAGATCCTGAGTAAACTCTGCACCCTTCTTGAAAACCTGCAGAAATTCATCAGCACGCCCAGCTACGTCTTTTTCATCGTCATGATTGCCCATGCACAAGCTCCTCGATTATAATTCCCGGTTAAAACCTGAGAATAATAACAACCTTGCCGAAAAATATCCATAGTAAGTTTGAGTCATCAATGGATTCCTGACATAAGCCAGCAAATAATCTCTAATGATGGCCAGACGCTTTGAGCCGACAGACATCAGTATCAACTGCCGCATCCGCAATGGAGCAGTATTTCTTTACACACCTGTGGCAGCACAACCACTCGATCAACCAGGCCGGTCGCAATGGCTTCTCTGGGCATGCCAAAGACAACGCAACTCTCTTCTGCTTCGGCAAAGGCAGTGCCGCCATTTTGTTTTATGGCATGAACCCCCATGGCGCCGTCATTGCCCATACCGGTGAGCACAACACCAAGCAGACGTCGACCGAACATGGTGGCAGCACTTGAAAACAGGGTGTCTACTGACGGCAGATAACGCTGGTGGACTTTTGGTTCTGAAACCTTGGCAATGACATCCGCTCCTTTCGGGAAGAACTCCAGGTTTTTACCGCCGGGCGCAATCAAAACTTCACCCGGTCTCACGATATCTCCATTTACTGCCTCTCGAATTTTGAGTGCTGAAAAACGATTGAGCCGCTCCGCAAAAGTACGGGTGAAAACTGGCGGCATATGTTGAGCAACGGCAAAGGCAACGGGGATTTCTTCCTGAATTGCAGAAAAAATACTCTGCAGCGCCGGCGGGCCACCCGTCGATGACCCGATCACAACCATACGAAAATCCCCGTGGGCTGCATCGGTAAGAGCATTAAGCCTGTCTGCGCGTTTCGGTAAGTTATCACTTTGTTTGCCGGCCGTTTTGCTGTGGGCCATAACGTTTTTCAGGTTGGCGCGAGTGACCTCGCGTACTTTTTCAAGGAACTCCTCGCGAATATCCATAAGGATCGGTGAAAACTTTGAAGAAGGCTTCGGCACAAATTCTACCGCGCCGAGTTCAAGAGCCTTGAAGACATCTTCATCATCAGACCTCGAGGAGACAACAATGACAGGAGTGGGCTGTTTCTGCATGACGATGCGCAAAAGAGTGAACCCGTCCATGCGCGGCATTTCCAGATCGAGGGTAATCAGATCCGGACGCAGATCAATCACCTTGCGCAAACCTTCCTCACCATCACAGGCATAACCGATGACTTCGACATTGGGCAACGATTCCAACATCTTTACAATGCTGCGACGATTAAACGCTGAGTCATCGATGACCAGCACCCTGACTTTAGCGGCGCTCATAAGAAACCTCCGACCCGGGTAGCCGCAGTCAAGGGTTTTTGATAAACCATGTCATGCTGGAAATGTCGCAGCTGAAAAGCTGTACTGAGATTTATCAAGGACTCGGAGTGGCCCAGCAGCAAAAAACCTTCGGGAACCAGCCGCTGGAAGAAGTTTTCGACAACACTCCTCTTGCCTGCCTGATCGAAGTAAATGATGACGTTACGGCAGAAGATCGCATCCATCTTGCCCAGCAGGGCAACCCTCGAGGTATCAAACAGGTTCAGATGGCTGATGGAAACCAGGCTTCTGACTTCATCCCTGATGCGCGATTTGCCCTCATAGTCGGTAAAGAAGCGTCTCTTCTGCAAAGGCTTTGTGCTGCGGAAGGAGGCGTCGCCATAAATACCTTCGCGGGCCATATGCAGGACCCTCTGACTGATGTCGGTACCAATAACTTCAACGCGCCAGGCTCTCAGCCAGGGTTGGTCGAGCAGCAGCATTGCGATGGTATAGGGCTCTTCGCCCGAGGAACATCCAGCGCTCCATATGCGCAAGGTCTTCTGGCCTTCCCGTTCCTTGCGCTTGCGAACTTCCGGAAGGATGTCTTCCACAAAGGTCCTGAGTTGAAAATCTTCCCGGAAAAAATAGGTTTCGTTGGTCGTCAACTGATCAATGACTTCGGAAAGTTCCTGGTCCTTGTTCGGGTTGTAGCGCAGGAAATAATAATATTCCTTGAAGGTCTTCAGATTATGCTGCCGCAGGCGTTTGCCCAAACGTTTTTCCAGCAGGTACCTGGAGTCATCGGTGAAATTCAAGCCGCAATGCTGGTAGACAAAATCCCGCAGCAGGCGAAATTCTTCGGCACTCATCGGTATGTCGGGAGTAAGAAAAAGCATCAGTTGAGTCAGTTCACAGGCAGTTCGGCAAGCAGATCTGTCAGCTGCTGACGCACCACTTCTTCTGATTCGACAGCTAACCTGGTTTCCAGCAGGGTCCGCGCACTCACACCAAGCACTTCTACAGCACTTCTGGCAATTTGCGCGCGCACTACCCAGTAAGGGTGATTCATGAGCTTCTCCGCATGGTCACTGATCCAGTTTCCAGACCCATAACGGGTAAGCAGATTCAGGGCTGTTGTCACAACCTCCTCATCTGGATGATTCAAAGCGGCTATCATCTGCGGACAAGCCTCGACACCGGCAAGATCGGCAAGGGTTTCCAGAGCGGCAATGCTCACCAGGCCAACCGGGTCAGACAAGGCCCGTTCCAAAAAGGGCCTGCTGCGCTCACCGGCAATCCGGCCGAGGCTGCGCACTGCTGAAGATCGCACCCAGATATCGTCGTCCTGCAGGGCAAGCTGCAAACCATTGACAGTGTCCTCGGAATTGCGATTACCAAGGACCTCAACGACTGTCCGCCTGACTTCAGCATCTTCATCAGTCAGGGAAAGCAGCAGCGTGCTGAGATGTTCACCAACGTCGTAACGTTCAAACACCTTAACAGCAACTCTTCTGACTTCTGCAGCAGGATCCTTGACAGCCAGACTCAAAGTGTCCAGAACAGCGGGATCATTCAGTTCTCTCAAAACCTTCACCGCAAACATTCTTTGCGTTGGATCCTTGTGGGACATAAGCGGAAGCAATGCAGTAAATGTCTCCTTCGGGAACTGATGCCCCAGTGATATCAGTGCCTGTGACGCAGCTTCCTGAACTTCACTTGAATGAATCTGCAGGCATGCGACCAGATCCGGCAGCATCTGTGCTGCACCGATTTTTCCGAGAGCATATGCTGACATGCGGACAATTTGTGGATCATCGTCGCGCAAGCCCTGCTGCAACAGCGGCAAGCTTTCAAGACAGCGCGACTCGCCCAGCACATAGGCGAGAGATGCCCGCCGGTTGCCATCAACATCTGGCCAGGACCTCAGCAGGGCCAGGGCATTGACGTCACCAAGATTCACCAGAGCAGCTAATGCCTCCTGTTGCAGGGATTCATTTTCGAGAAGTCGCAGCAGGGGCTCAACAGCATCCACGACTGCCAGCCAGCCCAGAATTCTTATTGACGCGCGTTTGAGCGAATCAATGCATTCATCATCAAGATAACCGGAGACAGCAACGGCAACCGGTCCTTTTTCGCATCCTGCCAGCTGCTGTTTGACTTGTTCCGGGTAACGAACAGATATTTCTCCCAGGGCCAGGACGGCCGCCTCACGCACGTTGCGCATGGAGTCTGTCAGGGCAGCCACCAGTTCACTGATTGCCGAAGCATCACCGGCCTTGCCAAGGCAATCGATCAGTGCCTTGCGCAGCAACTTTTCATCTTTATAGGGTAGTAATTCGGTCATGGCCACCGGAGAGGCAATTCTGCTCAAGGCATCGAGGATGGTGAATTGCAGTAAAAGATCCGGCTGCTGCATTGCTTTAAGCAGCGCGGGCACAGCTTGTGCTGCTTTCAGCTTACCGAGGTTCTCGGCTGCGGCAGCCCGCACATTGCTATCATCATCCCCGAGGCCGCGTATAAGTGTCGGGATTGCCTCTGGATCAGCGATGTCGCCAAGGATATCGATAATAAACTTACGCACATCATGATCGCCGCAACCAGCCTGATCGAGCAGCATAGGCACGGCGTCCCGACCGATGCGGGTCAGGATTTCAACGGCGGCGTTGCGTAAACCGGCATTGTCTTCAGCATGGAGGAGCTCAATGATCTCACCGATCAAATCCCGACTGCTCGGCATCCTTAAAAACAGGTCAATAGACTCCTTGCGAACCCGCCAGCTGCAATCACCAAACATCTTGAAGATCAGGTCAAGCCCGGCTAACGGGTCACCGTAGGCCAGGTCGCGCAAGCCCTGTAAGCGCTCCTCCTCATCCGGGGAGTTCATTGCCTTGGCAATCCTGTCAATTGTGTCCATGATTCTTCCCTGTCGAAAATTTTAAGCCGTGGTTTTGATAAAGCCCTTGATGCTTTCTGTGACTTCTGTGGTGACGGCTTTACAGATCTAAACCAGAGAGCGATTTCGGAGTACAC
>JBPPMD010000192.1:0-8635 GCA_051305875.1 Desulfuromonadales bacterium
GAGAGTCGGCCCCGTCTACATACTGGATGCACTTTACGGGGCTCTCCCCGATAAGTTGTGGTTGACCAGGTTACAGCTGGGTTCGAATCAGGCAAATATCAGCGGGATCGGAGTCAATGAGGAAACCGTCGCGCTTTTTATGAAAAACCTTGAAGCGTCGGATTTTTTTGAAGGGGTGGAGCTTAAAGTCACCAAGCAGATCGTGCAGGATAATATAAAGTTCCAGCAGTTTGATTTGACCTGTAAAACGAAAAACACAAAATCAGATTAAAACACAATCGCTGCCGGACCTGTTTTATCCTGACAGCCAGGGAGAACGTTAGTCGATGAATCCAAAGGTTGAAAAACTTCTCAAATTGCCACTTTACAAGAGAGCGCTGATCCTTGCCGTTTTGATCGTGGTGATTGTGGGTGCTTTTGTCTGGCTCCTCTGGTTGCCTGAATACGAGAAGCTGGACGTGATGGATCAGGAGATCGCACGACTGGAAGCCGACTACATCCAGAAAAAGCAGATCGCTGACAATCTGCCGAAGTTCAAGGAAGAATTCGCTAAACTAGAAAAGCTTCTTGAAGAAGCTCTAACGCAACTACCCAACAAAAAGGAAATCCCGACTCTTCTGACCAATCTCGCGGCCCTCGCAAAAGATAATGGCCTTGAAGTTGTCAACTTTACTCCGAGAGGAGAAGTGAACAAGGGTTTCTACGCTGAAGTGCCGGCGTCTCTGGATCTGGTCGGTTCATACCACCAGGTTGCCGAATTTGCCCAGGCCGTTGGCAAGTTGTCGCGAATAGTCAACCTCAGTGACTTGAATATGTCCAGCTCCAGAATCGATGGCCGTACTGCTATCCTGGGGATCAAGTGTAAAGTGACCACGTTTCGCTTTGTCGAACAATAAGGATGGTTTGAGATGATACGTTGGTATGTATACCTGATCTGTGGTGTTTTCATCTTCACCGGCCCGGTCGGCTGTTCTGAGGAGCCGACCCCGGCACCTAGGCAACAATCCGTTGCTGTCAAGACTCCTCCTCCAGCAACTCAGGTTCCTGCTCCTGAATCCATCGTGGAGGAAAAGCAAGAGGCCGAGTTTATTTATTTTGCAGATGGCCGCCGTGATCCCTTTGTGCCTTTATCAACCATAAGAAGGCCTATTGCAGTCTCAGCAGAACCGGATACGCCTCTGCAGAGTTATGACCTGGACCAATTCCGACTGGTCGGGGTCATCGTAGGTAAAGGCGCATCAAAAGCAATGGTCGTTGCACCTGATGGCAAATCCTATGTCCTCGCCAAAGGGGTGAAGATTGGCAAGAATAACGGTGTCGTTGTAGGAATTAACAGTGAAGTGATTCTTGTTGAAGAGAAATATTATGATTTTTCAGGAAATGTCATTGAAAATATTCAGGAAATTGCAGTTCCCAAGCGGGAAGGAGCATAATCAATGCGCGGGGTGAATATCATGTTGAATCAGTGGAGGGTTAGCAGAACAGCCCGTTTTTGGCAATGTCTGTTTGGTAGCTTTGTGATGCTTCTGCTGGTAAACGGGTTGGCATGGGGGGCTGAGAACACCAACAAATTGATTTCTGTGTCCCTGGACTCTGACGCTTCAACGCCGACGGTTCTTATTAAAACCGCGGAACCGGTTGGCTACCGATACACCGTTTACGATTCTTTTGATCCAACGCGTGTGGTTGTTGATTTCCCCGGCATGGAATTGTCCGACATCGCTGAATCAATCTCTGTCGACCAGGGGGCAGTACAGGAGATACGCGTTGCCGGCTTTGCATTGTCTTCCGGACAACTTGTGCGGGTTGAAATCCTGCTTGCCGAAGGGACCGAATACCAGGTTAATCTGGCCGAAAAAGAATTCCGCGTCGCATTTGCAACTGATGGCACAAAGTCGCCAACTGCTGAAGTTGCAACCAAAGCCGTTGCGACAAATGCGAATGCTTCTGCAACTGTAGTAAATTCAGCTGTCCATGTGACTCAAGACGCAACCGTGCTGCGCAACATCAATTTGTCAGCAGGTCAGGCCGTCCTGGAAACAGACGGCAAGCCAGGCAAGTTTCAGTTTTTCTCTCTTGGCAACCCACCTCGACTTGTTGTTGATCTCTATGGCTTGAAGCCAGCTTTCAAGGAACGCTCATTCCCCGCTGATGCCGGCTTTAAGCAGGTGCGCGTTGGCACCTATAATGACAAAACCCGCCTGGTTTTTGATGCAAGTGGCAATGTCCTGCCTGAGCATCTGGTTGAAGGCCAAGCGACAGGTCTTCTGGTCTCCTGGAATGCTGCAGCGTCTTCTCCGGTTACAGAAACCCAACCCGCCGAAGCAGCGCAAGCGATCGTTGCTGCCAGTCCGGCAAAAGCCGCCGCACCTGCCCCGGCTGTAATGATCGAGAAGGCTGCCTCTGCCGGGTCCACTCTGCAGACATTGGCCCCTGCAAATGTCTATGCTGTTGATTTTATTAATGAAAATGGACGGAGCGTCATTGCTGTCGCACTCTCTAAACCTGCCAGGGTTCTGGGTCCTGTCGAAGAAGGCAACCTGGTGCGCTTTGAAATCGTAAACTCTTCGATCAGTCGTGCCCTGCGCAGAACGATAGATGCTTCAGCCTTTCCGAGTGCGGTTACTTCTGTAACACCGTACACGGTTACCGAAGGCAACCATCAGAATGTACGCATTGCCGTCGAACTTAAAGGCCCGGTTGCCTATGCCCTTGAGCAGGACGGTTCCACAATACGCATGGTCATCGACGATGGTGCCTACGCCGAACCAAAGCCACCTGCTGTCAGCCAGGTAAAAGTGCGTGCACCGGTCGCAACTTCAAAGTCAAAGCCTGCTGCAACCAGAACTGCATTTACAACGACTGGATCGAAGGGTACTGCCGACGAGATGTCCGCCGAGGCTGCGCGTTATACCGGTGAAAAGATTACCCTGGTATTTGATTCGGCAAATGTTCGCAGCATCCTGCAGTTGATTGGCGATGTCAGCGGCCTGAACATCCTGGCCAGCAGTGATGTCAAGGGTGATGTTACGCTACGATTGATTGATGTGCCATGGGACCAGGCTCTTGATCTGGTTTTGGAGACAGCCAACCTCGGCAAAATCCAGCAAGGCAATGTGCTGCGTATTATGCCCAAAGACAAGATCAGGGAAATTGAGCAGACCAGCATGAAAGAGCAACAGGTGGCGATCGATGAGGGCGTGCTGGTAACGACGACCTTCCCGATAAGTTACGCTTCTGTTGATGCTATGAAAGGCTTCCTCACCGATATCACGTCTGACCGTGGTTCTATTATTGCTGATTCGCGCAACAAGCAGCTTATTGTCCGTGATGTTGCTGAAGTCCTTGCGCAGATGCAGGAGACGATCGCTCAGATTGACAAGCCGGAAAGGCAGGTCATGATCGAAGCGCGCATTGTTGAGGCCAGCACATCTTTTACCCGGGACCTCGGGGTTAAGTGGAACTTTGATTATGACGGTGACCGAGAATCAGCTACCGGAGGTGACGAAAGTGCATTGATCGGTTTGGGCGGACAGTTCCTGATAGCCTCGACCAACCCTGCCGCCGCAGGTTTTTCCTCCATGTTTTCAATCGGCGGTCTGGATGATTCGATCAATCTCGACCTGCGTCTTTCCGCCCTTGAGAATAACGGCGAAGGCAGGATCGTCTCAACGCCGAGGATCACAACCTTAAACGGTGAATCGGCCGAGATCAGCCAGGGAACGCAAATTCCTTTTTCCACAACCAGCGATGCCGGCGCAAACACAGAATTTATCGATGCCGTATTGAAGCTGAACGTAACCCCCGAGATTAATCCGGACGGCAGCGTTATCCTGCTGATCAATGCCAGCAATAGTGCCGTCGGCAGCATTGTGCCAACCTCGACGGGTAATGCTGTGTCGATCGAGAAGAAAGAAGCGAAAACCAAGGTTCTGGTCCGCGACGGCCAGACTACGGTCATTGGCGGCATCTTTGTCGAGAGCGAAACTGATGGCGCCTCAGGCGTACCGTTGCTGAAGGATATCCCGGTTATGGGGCATCTCTTCAAATCCACGACCAAGAGTCGTGAACGCCGTGAATTGCTGATCTTTATCACTCCGCGTATCGTACAACCCTAGCAGCCTGTCGGATTTGGCTCCAAGAAGCTGTCAAAATATCGTACTGGAAAGGACAGGAACTCCCTGTCCTTTTCTGTATCAAGCTGATGCCGCAACCGCAATATATGCAGCCTGAGATCACACACAATATTTTTCTGACCGGATTTATGGGGGCAGGCAAATCGACAGTTGGCAAAATACTGGCAGATTTGCTGAAATGCGCTTACAGTGATCTGGATGACATGATTGTGCAACGCGAAAAGCGGACTATTGCAGAGATTTTTGCCGCAGAAGGCGAGGATTATTTTCGCGATTGTGAAACAGCTGTATTGCAATCATTACGTTCGCAACCAGCAACGGTCTACGCAACGGGAGGGGGTCTCGTCGTTCGTGGCGAGAACCGCCGCCAAATGCAAATCCTTGGCCGCGTCGTCTACTTAAAAGCCAGTTGGCCGACATTGATGAATCGACTGCAGCAGAGTACCGATCGTCCGCTCGTCACCCCGGAAAGAAATTGGTATAACCTGAAACAGCTTTGGACCAAACGGCAAGCCTTTTACGAGGATGCCGACATCGTGGTTGATACAGACGGGCTGACACCATTGCAGGTGGCTCGGAAAATTGCATCGGGATTGACATCATGAACCAGATTACCGTAGGTCTCGGCGAGCGCAGCTACCCCATCTGGATTGGTGAGCGCATCCTTGCTAACATCGGCTCCGCACTGGATGCCGTGGCCTTTCCCGTGAAAGTGGCCGTCGTGACCAACCCGACAGTCGGCGACCTGTACTGCGACCAGCTTGTGGAATCGCTGGCTGCATCAGGGCGGCAGGTCAGTGTGATCCGGGTCCCGGATGGTGAAGTATACAAAACCCTGGAAACCCTTGAAAACATCTACGATGTGCTGATTGATCGACAGTTTGATCGCTACTGCGGCCTGATTGCCCTTGGCGGCGGGGTCATCGGCGACATGGCAGGTTTCGCTGCCGCAACCTTTTTACGCGGCATCCCCTTCGTGCAGATACCGACAACGCTGCTGTCACAGGTCGACAGCTCTGTCGGCGGCAAGACCGGTGTTAACCATCCGCAAGGCAAGAACCTGATCGGCGCTTTCTATCAACCAAGGCATGTCCATATCGATGTCATGGCATTGGCAACTTTGTCAAAAAGAGAGTTTGCTTCAGGCTTGGCTGAAGTCGTAAAGTACGGCATCATTCATGACCTGAAATTTTTCAGCTGGTTGGAGGAACATCGCGAGTCGCTTGTTGCCAGATCTGCCGATGCGCTTGTCCATGCCGTAATGAAATCTTGCCAAATCAAGGCGAATGTTGTAGAAAATGACGAAAAAGAGCAGGGAATACGGGTCCTCCTTAACCTGGGTCACACCTTCGGGCATGCCGTCGAAACCCTTGCAGGTTACGGTGTCGTCAAGCACGGAGAAGCGGTTGCAATCGGTATGGTTCTGGCCGCCCGCATCTCGCAAAGAATCAATTTGTGCTCAGCTGCTGATGTCGACCGGATTGTTGATCTGCTCACCTACTTCGATCTGCCTGTAACGCCTCCTGATTTCGCGGTCACGGATTATCTCAAGGTGATGCAGCGTGACAAAAAAGTCAAAGATGGTGTGGTGAGGGTCGTTTTGAACCATGGCATAGGTTCTGCCGCGATGCATCAGATCAAGGATCTGGATAAGATGTTAGGCGAATTGCTAACCTGAAAAGGGAAGAGGGAAAATGAATCCGGCAAAAAGTGGAGGAAGCCTGATTGGCAGAATCGGCAGCTATCTGCAGATTTTTGCCAAGGACCCGAGTTCTACCGCATTCATTCCTCTGGCAGAAGCATATCGCCAGATCGGCTTGCTGGATGATGCTTTGGAAGCCACACGTCTGGGGACGAAGATGCTGCCGCATTTCAGCCCGGGGTTCTCAACTATGGGGCGTATCCTGGACCAGATGGGGCGCACAGATGAGGCTCTGAATGCTTATGCCACAGCTCTCAGTATTGACAGCCAGAGCAAGTCGGCCCTGATTGGTCTGGCCTGCCTGCATCTGGGCCGTGGTGAACGCGATTTGGCCCGCAAAACCCTGAAGCAAGCCGAAGAGTTCCATCCTGGTGATGAAAAAATTACAGATATGCTTGTTGCTCTGGACCTGCCCACGCCGTGGTCTTCAATCAAGCAGGCCGCGCAAATCAAGGAACCGGCTCCTCAGCTGGAAACAGCGGTAGACGAACCAGCAGAGCCTATTCCAACCGCGACTTTGGCGGAAATCTATGTAAAGCAGGGCTTGACGGACAAAGCCATCAAAATCTATCAGGATATTCTGATACAGAATCCGGGTAATGAAGTCGCACGTGAACGGATCATGCACCTGCAGCAACCGATCGGCGCCAAGACTGAAGTGTCAGCCAACGAACAGGTCCCGGCAACATCTATGATATCTTCAGAACTTCAAAGCGCACCTGTTGATCGATCGCCATTGACTGTTCTCAAGCGCTGGTTGACTGCAATTAAACAGGGGAGGGCAAATGTTTAAAAAAATTCTGCAACGAATTGTTGAAGAAACCGGTGGTGGAATCGGTGCCGTTCTTATGGGGTACGATGGCATCGCCATAGATCAGTTCTTCACCTCCGATGAGGAAATTGACCTGCATATGGTTGTCGTCGAATACTCGAATGTACTTAAAGAGATACGCAGAACCGCTGAAATCCTGAGCCTCGGCGAAATGGAAGAAATCTCTATCCGGACCGATCGTTTCATTATCGTGATCCGGATGCTTAATGAAGAATATTTTGTAGCGCTGATCATCGATCAGGATGGTAACTTCGGCAAGGGCCGCTATTTGATAAGCCGTGAAAACTTTAACCTGACTGAGGCACTGAACTGATATGCCGACCCGTATCCTGGTATTGCACGGGCCTAACCTGAATCTTCTTGGCCGGAGAGAGCCGGAAGTTTATGGTCGGCAAACGCTCGACGATATCAATCAAGCCCTGTCTCTGCTTGCGGATGAGCTGGGAGCTGGCGTCGAAGCCTTTCAGTCGAACCATGAAGGAGACCTGATCGACCGTATTCATGCAGCCAGCGGTGATGGCTTTGCCGGCATCATCATCAACCCGGGCGGTTTGACTCATACCAGCGTTGCCTTGCGTGATGCGATCTCATCCGTTGAACTTCCTGTTGCTGAAGCTCACTTGTCCAATATTCACGCTCGCGAGTCGTTCCGCCAGCATTCCTACGTTGCCGGTGTGGCTGTCGGCCAGGTAAGTGGCTTCGGCACAATGAGTTATCTGCTGGCATTACGCGGCCTGGTCGCTCATCTTTCATAATTGTCCTCTTCTACCATGAAATATTCCCAGCGCAGGCAGAAGGCTGTCGAACTCATCTCGGCGTTAGGCCTGGATGCTCTGATCTTCTGCCAACCCGAAAATCTTCATTACCTGTGCGGCTTCTCCGGAAGTGATGGCGTTTTGATCGTCACACCGGATCAACTTGTTTTTCTGACCGATTCGCGTTATACCACTCAGGCTCATGAAGAGGTCGCGGCTGATCGTGTTGCCGAGTACACGATCCAGGCAGAGGGCGTCATTGCTCAGCTGTCGTCGCTCCAGGTCAAACGGATCGGTTTTGAAGCTGGCCTTGCCTATGGCATTGTTAAGGGCTTTCAGAAGCAGGGCGATCCCGACTGGCTGTGGCTGCAATTCAAGAATGAACTGCAAAGCTTGCGTCTGCATAAAGCCATGGAGGAGGTCAGCGCTATCACCGCCGCGGCTGACTTGAATGTTGCAGGTTTTGCCGAAATTGCAGCGATGATCAAGCCCGGGGTCAGGGAAAAGGACATCGCCCTGGCTCTTGAATTTGCTTTAAGAAAATTGGGAGCTGAAGAGAAAGCTTTCGACATAATTGTCGCTTCAGGGAAGCGTGGCGCTTTGCCACACGGAGTTGCCAGTGACAAGCTGCTTGCCGAGGGTGAACTGGTGACAATCGATTTCGGCTGTCGACTGGCAGGTTACCACTCTGATGAAACGGTCACCCTGGCCCTTGGCGAAGTTTCTGATGAACTGCGCGGCATGTTTGACACGGTCCTCAAAGCGCATGATCGCGCTCTGGCGGCAGTTGCTCCCGGTGTGGCCTTAGCAGACCTGGATCAGCTTGCCCGTGAGCACATCAAGGCTAATGGCTTTGCTGGCTATTTCGGTCACGGTCTGGGACACGGTGTCGGTCTGGAGGTGCATGAAGCCCCGACTGTGTCACCGCGCAGCACGGCAATCGCTGAAACAGGTATGGTCTTCACCATTGAACCCGGCATCTACGTGCCGGGAGTCGGTGGCGTGAGAATAGAGGATATGGTTTTGGTGACTGCAGACGGTCATCAGACCCTGACAAAAATCCCCAAAACGTTTCGCAACATTCTGTTAAACTGACTCAACATACAGCCCGGTCTGGCAGGTCAGCGCCGGTGATAAAGGAGGAGCACCGATGGATATCAAGGATTTGAAAGCGTTGGTAAAAATCATAACCGACACTGATATCACTGAA
>JBPPMD010000326.1:0-7160 GCA_051305875.1 Desulfuromonadales bacterium
ATGATGACCGGCTGCAACTTCCTGCTGCTCGACGAACCCTCTATGGGTCTGGCCCCACGCCTTAAATACGATCTCTTTCGTACCCTCAAGAAACTTAACGAAGAGGGTATGACCATCCTGCTTGTCGAACAGAATGCTCATCTGGCTTTGCATCTGGCTCACCGCGGTTATGTTCTGGACACCGGAAAGCTTGCCGCTGCAGGCTCCAGTAAAGAGTTGCTGGGGAACCCCGATGTCAAAAAGGCATACCTGGGAGGCTGATTACTGCTTTAACTTGTTCTAAAACCCACCATTTCTGCATCTCTCCTATACAGACCATCAACTGTCCCTATGCCACATCACGATACAAAAAGACTTGTTCTCTTTGCGTTAGCCTTTACTTAAATTACAGGTCCGTTATTTTTTGTATTTACAACACAATCAGCCCAGACGTCGCCAGCACATAAAAACAGTTATTCCATCCCTTCCCTATATCACCGCCAGACAATACACACACAACTTACTGTGCTTTAAAAAATAAAAACAATATTTATACTTGACTGTTGAAACGTATTTGAGTATCGTCTGAAACACTTCAGCTTTAAGTACTATATCTCAGGGGCACCGCAATTCATGGAATCCACAAAACGCAGCATTGCAAAATCAATTTCCTGGCGCCTTCTGGCAACCGTCATCACGGCATCCATCGCTCTGGGCATAACGGACCAGTGGGAACTTGCTGCAGCGATCGGCCTGACTGATACGGTCGTGAAGTTTTTTATCTACTTTGCCCATGAACGTACCTGGAACCGCATCGACTTTGGTCGAGAGCAGAAGCAACCAGAATATTTCATCTAAGGGGTTCACATGAGCACTGCCAGAACACTGTCAGAATTACCAAACATCGATGCCGGCACTCATCCCGAAGAAATCTTTCGCATTGGAAGAGATATTTCCGGAGGGCCGCTAACCATGGCATGTTCTTTCAGCACAGAGGATGTCGCTCTGCTTGACCTGTTAAGCAAACATTTCGCTGAATTTACGATTTTTGCCATCGACACCGGCCGCCTTGACGAAGAGACCTATGAAATCGCCGATAAGGTCGCTCAGAGATACGACGTCAGGATCGAATGGTACTTCCCCAGAAAAGAAGCCGTGGAAAAACTCGAGAGAGAGAAAGGCCTCTTTTCTTTTCGCAGCAGCCTGGAGAACCGCAAAGAGTGTTGTCACATCCGCAAGCTTGAACCTTTGCAACGGGCAATCAAGGGAACCTCCGGATGGATCACCGGAATGCGCAGGGAACAGAGCGTGACCCGTTCAGATCAGCAAGCATTAGAGATTGACCATGTCAATGGCGGCTTGCTGAAGATCAACCCCTTGACCTACTGGACGGAAAATCAGTTGTGGGATTACACCAGGGATCATCAGCTTCCGGTCAACACCCTCTATCAGAATGGATATACATCAATCGGATGCGCACCTTGCACAAGGGCGACACAATCTGACGAAGATGTACGTGCAGGACGTTGGTGGTGGGAGGACCCGGAACATCGTGAGTGTGGACTGCACAGAAAATAAGCAACTTTTGTCACAGACCCCTTATCTCCAGATAATGAGAGTTATTTATGAGCCGCGCCCTGACCCATTTAAGCCAGCTGGAAGCTGAAAGCATTCACATCATCCGTGAGGTTGTCGCAGAATTTGATAACCCGGTGATGCTCTATTCGATCGGCAAGGATTCTGCGGTCATGCTGCATCTTGCCCGCAAAGCCTTCTATCCGGCGAAGCCACCCTTTCCGTTGATGCACGTCGACACGACCTGGAAGTTCCGGGAGATGATTGAATTCCGTGACCGTACAGCTCATGAGTGCGGTTTCGACCTGCTGATCCACACCAACGAGGAAGGGGTGCAGCAAGGTGTAACTCCCTTTACTCACGGCTCAGCGCTATATACCGACATCATGAAAACTGAAGGACTTAAACAGGCGCTTGATAAATATAAGTTTGATGCCGCTTTCGGCGGAGCTCGGCGCGACGAAGAAAAATCGCGCGCCAAGGAGCGGATCTTCTCCTTTCGCTCGGCCAATCACTGCTGGGATCCGAAAAACCAGCGCCCTGAGCTGTGGAATATCTACAATGCGCGTGTCCATCCCGGCGAGAGCATCCGCGCCTTCCCGATCTCGAACTGGACCGAGCTGGATGTCTGGCAATATATCTACCTTGAGCAGATCCCCATTGTCCCCCTCTACTACGCAAAAGTGCGGCCGGTGGTCGAACGTGACGGCATGCTGATCCTGGTCGATGATGATCGTCTTCAGCTGCAGCCCGGAGAACAGGTCCAGATGAAATCGGTGCGTTTCCGGACCCTCGGCTGCTACCCGCTCACCGGTGCGGTTGAATCGACCGCTGACACACTTCCGGAGATCATTCAGGAGATGCTGCTGACACGCACCTCAGAACGCCAGGGACGATTGATCGATCACGATCAGGCCGGGTCGATGGAGAAGAAGAAACAAGATGGATATTTTTGATCCGAGGGATAAATAACACAACAAATGAGGTAACTATTCAGCACATAAGCGAGTGCATGTGGGCTGCAGCTGTTGCTTGCGGGAAGTTAAGTGACAACGTTGGACGCAGGCAATGGCTGCAGCCCACATGCTGTGCCGTTGAATAAAAGAACTGAATAGTTACCAAATGAGAAAGGTTATCTTTACGTTAGCTATCCATAGCCTTTGTTTGGCTTATAGGTCCGAAACAAAAAGCCTTGTACCTTGAACTTTGAACCTTTCCCCTGGAAATCGGAGATTCCCAAATGGCTCACCAATCAACGCTGATCGCCGAAGATATCCACGCTTATCTCAAATCACAGGAAGAAAAGTCGCTGCTGCGCTTTATTACCTGCGGCAGCGTTGATGATGGCAAGAGCACCCTCATCGGCCGCCTGCTCTGGGACTCCAAGATGATCTTCGAAGACCAGCTGGCAGCCCTTAAGGCCGACAGCAAGCGAGTCGGCACCCAGGGGGAAGAAATTGATTACGCCCTGCTGCTCGATGGCCTCCAGGCCGAGCGCGAGCAAGGCATTACTATCGATGTGGCCTATCGTTTCTTCTCAACCGACAAACGCAAATTTATCGTTGCCGATACCCCCGGTCATGAGCAGTACACCCGCAACATGGTCACCGGGGCATCCAACGCCCAGGTGGCGATCATCCTCATTGATGCGCGCAAAGGAATCCTGACCCAGACCCGGCGACACAGCTATCTGGTTTCGCTGGTTGGCATTCGTCATGTTCTGCTGGCCATCAACAAGATGGACCTGGTTGACTACAGTTCTTCGCGCTTTGAAACGATCCGCAAGGAGTACGAGCTGTTTGCGGCGCAGCTCGGCTTTGGCGAAATTACCGCCATTCCTATCTCTGCCCTCAACGGCGACAACATCATTGAGCCAAGCATCAAAACGCCATGGTACAGTGGGCCATCGCTTTTGGAGCACCTGGAAACCGTGGAGGTCGCTGACACCGCCGCCGGCAAGCCGTTTCGTATGCGCGTCCAATGGGTAAACCGGCCCAACCTGGACTTTCGCGGTTTCTGCGGCACCATTGCCTCGGGAAGTATTCGTCCCGGCGATGAGGTTCTGGTCACCTCGTCAGGGCAGACCAGCCGGGTGGCGCGCATTGTCAGCATGGATGGCGATCTTGACGAAGCGATCGCCGGTCAGGCGGTTACTTTGACGCTCGAGGATGAAATCGACATCAGCCGCGGCGATCTGCTGTCGACAGCAGGCAAGTGCCCCGCTCACAACGAGCGCTTCTCGGCAAAACTTGTATGGCTGCATGAAGAACCCATGCAGCCTGGCCGCAGCTATCTTCTCAAGGCTGGAGCCACGACTGCTCCGGCCAGAATTGAAAAGTTGAGCTACAAGATCAACGTCAACACTCTGCAGCAGGAGACAGGTGACAAGCTTGATCTCAACGAAGTCGGTTTCTGTTCACTCAACATCAGTCGTGCAATCTCCTTTGACAGTTATCACGACAACCGGGCGAGCGGCAGCTTTATTCTGATTGACCGGATGACCAACGCCACCGTTGGTGCCGGGATGATTAGAGAACCACTGCTGACAACTGTTGTTGCTTACAATGTCGATCGGCAGGCACGAGCGGCACTCAAGGGCCAGGAATCACGCATTTTCTGGTTCAGCCCTCCACCTGGAGAAACGGCAACAAATCTGGTCACTCTGATAGAACAGAAGCTCCATGCGCTCGGCAAACATACCTATCTGCTCGACAGTGATGAATTACGACAGAGCCTGAACAGCGACCTTGGTTCTCGAACGGAGAATCACAATGAGGAACAACGCCGCCTGCTGGCAACAGCACAAATTTGTGCTGATGCCGGCCTGATCGTTCTGGTTAACACTTCCCTGCAAGTTCCGACAGATCAGGATATTACGGCAGTGCCTATTAAATCGGATCAATTCGAAAGTGCATCCGGCGTACAGTCCCCGACAGAGGAGCAGGCCGAGCAGATTGTTCGTCAATATTTCCATTAGCAGAGAGCTGGTTTTTTGTTAAGATAGCTAGTTTCCATACGGAAACTCCGGACAACACAAGCACAGTTTTCGATCTGGAAATGAGCTACGCTGACACGAACATACCCAAGGAATGTTGATGACTATCGATTACCAGAAACTACGCCTGGACGGCCTCTACCAACCGGATAAGGAAGGGCATTTGATGCTGCGCGTCAAAGTCCCTGCCGGAGTCCTTTCCTCGACCCAGGCCGAAGCCATCTGCGACCTCTCGGAACGTTATTCCAATGGCATCCTGCATCTGACCTGCCGTGGCAGCATCGAATTTCACTGGCTCAAGTATGACATGCTTGCAGATATCTTCCGACAACTCTCAGCAGTCGGTCTGAGCAGTCGTGGTGCCTGCGGTGGTGCTGTCCGCGGCATCTCATGCAGCACGACGTTCACTCATGACTTTCCCCTGGTGCAGAACGTCGCTCGCAAGCTCAACCGGCATTTCATGGGCAACCCGTACTTTGAGGGGCTGCCGAAGAAATTCAAGATTGGAGTTGATTCCGGCTACGATCAATCCCGGCATTTGATCCAGGATGTTGGCCTGGTGCTTGTCGGCTCCCAGGATGACCAGCCCTGCTTTGATATCTGGTGTGCCGGCGGTCTTGGCCGCGAACCTCAGGCCGCATTCCTCTTGGAGCAGGGCACCCCTGAAAGTGGGTTGATTCCGCTGATTGAGGCTGTCGTTCAGGTTTACCGGGACAACACCCCACCACCCAAGCGACTGAAATATCTGGTCAACCAGGTAGGCGAAACCGAGTTTCGCAAGTTGTTGCATATGGATCGGCAACAGCGCCCACAGCCACAGGTGCAGAGTACCCTGGATGGTCCGACCGTTGCGTCGGGCGGCGAGATTATCAATGTCCCGATATTTGCCGGAGAGCTGCAAGCTGCAGCACTGTTGCGTCTCGCGCTTATCACCAGAGATACGGCAACAGGTTTTCTGGCAGTCACTGCCGACCAGAATATAGCCCTGCCGCTCTTGGCTGGTCAGGATTGCAGCGAGATCCGCAAACAACTTGAAGCACAAGGGTTCTTCAACAACGCTCAAGCAAAGGTTTGTTTTCGCATCTGTCCCGGCAACCATGAATGCCGCATGGGCCTGGTAGCGACTCGAGATATCGCCCGAGATCTGATCGCCGGCATGGGCGAAAACGGCAGCAACCGGAAATGGGCCGTTTCCGGTTGTTCAAATAGTTGTTCCCAGCCGCAACTGGCCGATTACGGCATCATCAGCAGACGACTGGTCAGCGAAGAGGATGGTACCCGCAGCCCACGCTTCGACATGCTACACAGAAACGATGCAGAGAGTCTGGGACAGATCATCCTGGAGAATCTCACTTTGGCAGAGGTGCATAAATTTACAGATGGATTAAACTGAAAATGTTAATACTCATCCAATTCAAAAGGAGCTTGCCATGAGTCAGATTTACAAAGACAACTCGTTCTCAATCGGACGCACCCCTCTGGTGCGCCTGAATCGCGTCGTTGCAGATGGAGGCGCTACCATCCTCGCTAAAATCGAGGGCCGCAATCCGGCCTATTCCGTCAAATGCCGCATAGGCGCCTCGATGATCTGGGATGCTGAAGAAAAAGGGCTGCTCGGCCCCGGCAAGGAACTGATCGAACCGACCAGCGGCAACACCGGGATCGCCCTCGCTTTTGTTGCGGCAGCCCGCGGCATCCCGATTACTTTAACCATGCCGGAGACCATGAGTCTGGAGCGCCGCAAGGTCCTGAAAGCTTTCGGAGCCAATCTGGTTTTGACACCTGGTGCAAAGGGCATGTCCGGAGCGATCGCTGAGGCAGAAGCCATTGCTGCAGGTGATCCTGGACGTTATTTTCTGCCGCACCAGTTTAAGAACCCGGCAAATCCTGCCATTCACATGAAGACAACCGGACCGGAAATCTGGGATGATACCGATGGCCAGGTCGATGTCCTCGTCTCCGGGGTCGGCACCGGCGGTACGATCACCGGCATTGCCCGTTATTTCAAACAAGTCCGCAACAAGCAGATCATGGCAGTGGCAGTGGAACCGGAGGACAGTCCGGTGATTACCCAAAAACTTGCCGGCGAAGCCCTGCAACCCGGCCCACACAAGATTCAGGGCATCGGTGCCGGCTTTATTCCTGACACGCTCGACCTGGACATGGTTGACCGCGTTGAACAGGTCAGCAATGACGAGTCCATTGAATTCGCCCGCCGCCTGGCCCGCGAAGAAGGACTCCTCGTCGGCATCTCCTGTGGTGCCGCCGCAGCAGTTGCGGTAAGACTGGCAGCACAACCGGAGTTCAAGGGAAAAACTATCGTCGTAATCCTGCCGGATTCGGGTGAACGCTACCTTTCAAGCGTACTTTACGAGGGTTTAGTCTGAGATATTCTCACAAAGCTATCGGGATTTATGGACGCTAATCATCCCTTTTTTGGTTGACTTTCGTCTTGTGATTCTTTATCTCTGTAGTCACATAGTTGCTTAACAGCAGCGTCTTTATCAAGAGTGGTGGAGGGACAGGCCCTGCGAAGCCACAGCAACCGATCTGCCATAGCTTAAAGCGAAGGTGGGTGTCAGGTGCTAATTCCTGCCCCGGATTTCCGGGG
>JBPPMD010000259.1:0-5185 GCA_051305875.1 Desulfuromonadales bacterium
GGGGAAGAGCGCAAAGAGGAAGAAAAATGCAATCTCGGCCGCGTGCCCGACGCAGTGATCCTTGCGGATCCCTCTGACCACTCGTCCGGCCAGATCCAGCGCGGTACTGTTCTCTATGAATTTACCGAAATTTTTTGTCATCATTGCGCCCCATTTTGCCGACCGGGCCTGCCACGCCCCGCCGCTGCCCTCCCCGGCCGTGTCTTGCGCCCGACCTTGAGAGGTCTGAGGGGGATATTCCTGATATTTCGAAGACAGAATTCCGGCTTTCTGACAACTCAAACTCAAGCCATTTATCAAACCGGTTAGCACCGCCATTTAAAGTTTTGGGGCGTTACATTTTTGAGCTTTTGAGTTTGTGTCGTGCTGATCTATAGTAAGTTTCGGCCATAATGATTGTAACTTTATCCTCTAGCTTTCTTCCTATAAATCACGACTAACAATAACTCTAGATAGTCCACCAGAACATATTCTTATAAATACTCCTGCAACTAATTCTCTTAGATGTCCTTAGGATTAACAGGACCTTCATTTTCAACATTCATGGCGGAAAAACAGAGTGTTGAGCCAGGAGCAATTTCAACAGTAAATTCCAAATACCCTTTAATCTTTGACCTGCTTGTCTGATTCTGACGCTGATTTACACCGACAATCACGGTCGGTGCCGGAAGCGGGGCGTCAACCGCCGCGCAAGCCTTTACGCTTGATGATGAGACCGGTTGCCAGGCAGGCAAAGGCGAGCAAAAAAATCACGAGCGCGGCAAAATAGACATTCATTGCATTACCTCTTCCACAAATTTCTGAAAAGCTGGACTGGTATAAACCACGGTTGACGCTTGATCATGAATGAGAAAATAAGCGGCAATCTGATGTGTCTCGCAGAGTTGGCGCCCTTTCTCTTCTCCCAGGACCATCAGCGCCGTGGCCAGCGCATCGGCACGTGCACAGCTCTGATCGAGCACTGTCACCGACGCCAGCTTGTGACGGATCGGCTTGCCGCTGACCGGATCCAGAGTATGTGCGTAGCGTTGGCCGTCTTCTATATAAAAGTTGCGATAATTTCCTGACGTAGCCAGAGCGGTTTCGGTAAGGGGGAAGATCGTGGCAACTTCGCGCGTATCTTCCAGCGGCTTCTCGATCGCTATCTGCCAGGGGCCACCGCCGCTGCGGTGACCGGAAATCTTTAGTTCGCCGCCGATTTCCACAAGATAATTACTGATGCCCTGTTGTTCGAGCAACGTTGCCAGGGCGTCAACGGCGTAACCCTTGGCAATCGCAGACAGATCAATACGCAGCTCCGGAATCTGTTTGCTGATGGCTGCCGGTTGCCTTTGCAACCGTATGTTTTCGTAGCCGACCCGGGCAAGGATCTTGTTGATCCGGTTCTCGGCGGGGATTTTCTTGCCTCGCTCTGTAGCGCCGAAACCCCAGAGTTCCACCAGGGGGCCGACGCTGACGTCAAAATCGCCGCCGGTCAGGCGACTGATGGTTAAAGAGAGCTCAATGACCTGTGCGGTTTCATCCGAAATGGCAAACCAGTCTGTACTGATCTGATTGTTGAAGCGTGATATCTCGGACATCGGGTCATAGGTCGACATCAGGCTGTTAATCTTATCGAGACGCTTTTGCAACAGCAGCTGCAGAGCTGCCGTGTTTGTCCCGTCAGGCGTGGGGAGCATGGCGACTGACCAGGTTGTCCCCATGGTCTGGCCGGAGAGATGGATGGTCCCAATAATTTTCTCCTGCTGACAGCCGAGAAGCAGCGCCACCAGAAGAAAACCGGCCAGAAAGCGAAGTCGTCTTGGCATGCTAAAGATCGGCCAGTCCCTGTGCGTGACGGATCATGCGCTTCATGGCTTTTTCTTCCTGGGTTTTCAAGGTCTGAAAAAGGTGGAGGGTCTCCGCATCGCTGGCGCGTTCGAGCAGATGCGCAAAATAGCGGATCAGATTGCCTTTATAGGTAATTGCTGCCTTCACCAGCTGGTCGAGATCAGTTCTTGCGCTTTCGTCAAGAATGTCCGCCTCGGCTAGCGGAAAAGCGATCTCCACGCCTTTAAACCAGTGATCAAGGACGTGGGGCGAAGCGTCCCGGCAAAATTCCCCCAGCGCCAGCGCCCGATGCAGTTCGTGGTCGATCAGGTAGTCGAGCATCAGCTGTACGCGCGGAGAAACGCCGGTCTCCTGCATCGCCTGGTAGTAATGGCTGACCGTACGGTGGTAGTCCGGCGCCAGATGCTGCAGAACGGTTCGTGTCTGTTCGTAGCGCATTGTCAACTCCTGAAGCGGCTTAGAGTCCGAAATCGTCGAACAGGATGTTTTCCTGTTCCACGCCCAGGTTGAAGAGCATCTCGGTGGCTGCCTTGTTCATCATTGGTGGACCGCACAGGTAATATTCGCAGTCTTCCGGTGCCGGATGGTCAGCGAGATAACTGTCGTAAAGATACTGATGGACAAAGCCGGTGGCGCCGTCCCAGTTATCATCGGGTTGCGGATCAGAGAGCACCAGGTGCCATGTAAAGTTGTCAAATTCTCCTGCCAGGGCGTCAAACTCCTCCACATAGAAGGCCTCACGCAGACTGCGGGCGCCGTACCAGAAAGAGATCTTGCGCTGCGAGTGGAGTCGCTTGAGCTGATCGAAAATGTGTGAGCGCATTGGCGCCATGCCGGCGCCGCCACCGATAAAGACCATCTCGGCATCGGTCTCTTTGGCATAGAATTCGCCGTAAGGACCCGAGATCGTCACCTTGTCACCCGGTTTCAGGTTGAATATGTATGAGGACATCTGCCCGGGTGGCGCCTCAGGAGCCGACGGCGGTGGCGGCGAAATGCGCACATTGAGCATGATGATGCCTTTTTCTTCAGGATAGTTGGCCATCGAATAGGCACGCATGACCGGCTCAGCGACTTCTGACCGGTACTGCCAGAGGTCGTATTTATCCCAATCCTCTTTGAAGCGTTCGGCAATCTCGACGTTTTTGTATTCGACAACATGCGGCGGCGCTTCGATCTGTATATATCCACCGGCGCGGAAATCCAGATCGGCCCCTTCCGGCAGCTCCAGGACCAGCTCCTTGATAAAGGTTGCGCGGCTCACGTTGGAGCGTACCCGACATTCCCATTTGCTGATGGAGAAGATTTCCGCCGGCAGTTCGAGATCCATGTCCTGTTTCACACTGACCTGGCAGGACAGCCGATAGCCCTCATTCTCATCCCGCTTGGTGATATGGGCGGTCTCTGTCGGCAGGATCCCGCCGCCTCCGGATTTGATCTTGACCCGGCACTGGCCGCAGGTGCCGCCACCGCCGCAGGCTGAGGGGATGAAGATGTCATGTTCGCCAAGCACGTTGAGCAGTTTGCTGCCGGGTTCTACCTGCAGTTTTTCTTTATCTTTATTGATACTGAGCGTGACCTCACCGGACGGCAGCAACCAGGATCTGGTGATCAGAATAAGGCAGACCAGAATCATCACGATGCCGGTAAATATCAGTACGCCTAAGCTTATCTCAGTCATAGTTTTTGTCGTTTACAGCGTTAGAGCTGAATACCGGAAAAAGCCATGAATGCCATGGCCATCAGACCGGCGATCATAAAGGTGATCCCCAACCCACGCAGGCCGGCCGGAACATCGGCATATTTCATTTTCTCACGGATGCCGGCCAGCGCGACCAATGCCAGCGCCCAACCGGCGCCGCTACCAAACCCGAAGACGATACTTTCGGTAAAGTTGTAGTCGCGCTCAACCATGAACAGGGAGCCACCGAGGATGGCGCAGTTCACGGTAATCAACGGCAGGAAAACACCCAGCGCATTGTACAAAGCAGGCACATAACGATCGAGAATCATTTCGAGAATCTGCACCATCGCAGCAATCACGCCGATGTAGCAGATCAGGCCGATAAAGGTCAGGTCGGTATCGCTCAGGCCCAGCCAGGAGAGTGCCCCTTCCTTGAGAAGATATTGATAGATCAGGTTGTTGGCCGGGACGGTGATCGTCTGCACGACGATTACGGCGATGCCGAGGCCGATGGCCGTGTCCACTTTTTTGGAAACAGCGAGGAAGGTGCACATACCGAGGAAAAAAGCCAACGCTATGTTTTCGATAAAAATCGAGCGGACCAGGAGGCTCAGATAATGCTCTAACATCTATCTAGTTCTCCTCTTCGATTTGATCGGTTTTCCAGGTGCGTAAAATCCAGATCAGCAACCCGATGATAAAGAAGGCGCTCGGCGGTAGCAACATCAGACCGTTGGGCAGATACCAACCGCCTTCGATTGTGGTTGACAGAATGGTAAAACCGAGCAGTTTGCCGGCACCGAGCAACTCACGGAAAAACGCCACCAACAGCAGCACCAGGCTGTAACCCAGGCCATTGCCGACGCCATCAAGGAAACTGAGCCCCGGAGGGTTCTTCATGGCAAAGCCCTCGGCACGACCGAGCACAATACAGTTGGTAATGATCAGACCGACGAAAATCGAAAGTTGCTTGCTGATGCCGAACGCGTAGGCCTGGAGAAACTGGTCGACGATGATGACCAGCGTCGCTATGATCGTGATTTCGACGATGATCCGGATATTGCTCGGGATCTGCCGACGGATCAGGCTGATGGAAACGTTGGATCCGGTGATAACGAAGATGACCGCCAGGCACATGGCCACAACGGTTTCCAGTTTTGAGGTGACGGCCAGAGCAGAGCAGATACCGAGGATCTGCAAGCCGATCGGGTTTTTGTTGAATAAGGGGTCCAGAAAAACATCTTTGGCTTTGCTCATGGTTTGACGCCTCCCTCTTTCAACTTTTCGAGAAAAGGTTTATAGCCGTCTTCTCCCATCCAGTAGCGGAGCAGGTTACCGACGCCACGTGCGGTCAAAGTCGCTCCCGCCAGACCATCCACCTGATAGACGGCGTTTGCCGAAGCCCTGTCGACCGTACCTTTCAGCACGTCGATACGGGTATCGCCCGATGGACCGTAGACTTTCTTTCCTGGCCACTGCTTTTTCCAGGCGGGGTTGTCGATTTCGCCGCCGAGTCCGGGGGTCTCGCCGTGTTCGTAAAAGGCGAAGCCATTGATCGTGGACAAATCATCGGCCAGGGCGATAAAGCCGTACATGGTCGACCACAGTCCCTTGCCATGGACCGGCAGGATCAACTGCTGCAGGTCTCCGTCGTTATTCATCACCAGGTAA
>JBPPMD010000262.1:0-27607 GCA_051305875.1 Desulfuromonadales bacterium
ACATCAATATTACTCGGGTTGAGCGCTACGCCCCAAGCCTTCAACTGCGCCAGGTTTGCGTCGGTCAAAGGCTCCCGCCCGGCGAAGCCAAGATTGATGATCGCCGAACCGCCCTTGCCGGTGCGCAGGAAATACAGGGTCACTTCCAGGGTGTGGGGGTCGTAGGGGCCATGGCTGGCGGTGATCAGGGGCTGCTGATGACGGAGGTCGACGTGCTCCTGCCTCAGCAGCAGAGCTCCTCCCGCGGTGTCCGGCAGGAAGCGCCCTTCGAACCCGGGCAGGGACTGGCCACAGGAGCGCCAGCCGGAATCCTCGGTAGGCACCTTGGCAAAAAAGCGCTGCAGCACTGCTTGACGCCAGGTGGCAATAAAGCGCAGGCAGCTGCCAGGCAGACGATAGTAGATTGAATAGTGAACGGGATCGAGGTAAATGCGCGCCTGCAGGCGCTTAAGCAGCTCCCGGTTGTAGTTGTTCTGAGTGTTTTTCAGCAGGCGTTCGGTGATCTCAACCATGGCAGCGAACGTCTGGTCGTCAGGGACTTCATCGAGCCGTTCAACACGCTTCAGCTGACTGTAGTCCTCCTGCCCGATTTCAACTTCAAGACGATTCAGGTGTCGCTGAAACGGGACCGCTTCATCGACCTCGAATTGGCTGAGAAAAAGTGGTGATATGCCGCGGGGCTGATCGTTCATCATTGGTCCGATGGTAAAAGTGTCGGGAGATGCTGTCTTTGCATCTTACCGAATTTCAGCAATTTTGTCGCGGCAGGTTTGTGTGTCGATGCCGCAACGCTGGCTTACGCCTGAATTCGTGAATTTGACCTGCCTTTGCAGATTTCAAGAGGCTTTGCAGCTTCCGGCAGGTGAGGAGTTAGGTGTGAGGGGTGAGGCGTAAATCTTCCAATAAAACGTGGTGTTTGTTTTTTCTCCTCACACCTAACCCCTCACACCCTCACGGATTCAGGTTACTGCTTTTCGGCTTGCTTGCGGATCCGGGCCATAGAAAAAAAGATGCCGATGACGCAGAATACAGTGAAGATCACCAGAGACGTATGCATGCTGAAGAGAAACAGCTCCTGGGTTTGCGGGGTGACCGCCTGACCGGCCATGAAGATTGAAAAGGTGATGGTGATAACCGTCATGCTGGTCATCATTCCCAGGGTACGCATGGTGCTGTTGAGGCCTGACGCCACGCCGAGATAGCGCGGGGCGACACTGCCCATGATGACGCTGACGTTTGGTGAGGAAAAAAGGGCAAAACCAAGTCCGAGGACTGCCAGCATGACCATGATCAGGGTCATTGATGTGGTGGCGGTAATGCTGACGGCGACGCTGAGGCCTGCCGCGCAAAGGCCCATGCCTATGGTTGCCACGCCCGCTGCGGAAAAGCGATCGGCAAGTCGCCCGCACAGCGGCGAAAAGATTGCCTGCATGATGGGCTGGATCATCAGGATCATACCCGCGTCGCGCGGGCTCAAGCCCTTAACGTATTGCAGGTATAGACTGAGGAAGAAGGTGACCCCGAAAGTCGCGGCATAATTAAGCAGGGCTGCCAGGTTGGAGAAGGCAAACACCCGGTTGCTACGTAACAAGGCGACATTAAGCACCGGATATTCAGTATGCGATTCCAATACCAGGAAGAAAATCAAGCCGACGGTCCCGCAGAATGCCAGCAGCCAGGCCCAAAGGCCCTGATCCAGATTGGAGGCTCCGCTGATCAGCAGCAGAATCGCTACGGCGTAGACCAGGCTGCCGCGCCAGTCAAAGGGTTCGCCCCTGGCTTCGGCCCACTCGCCACGCAGCTTGGCGCAGGTGATGGCAAAAGTGATGATGCCGAGCGGCACGGCAAGGTAGAAAATCGAACGCCAGCCGAAAGCGCTGACCAGGATCCCGCCGAAAAATGGTCCGCAAGAGATGCCGGCATAAACACTGGCGACGGCGATGCCGAGAGCCTTGCCGCGTTCTTGCGGCGGGAAGACCGAAACCACGATGGCAAAGGTGGTCGCCATGACCATGGAGCCACCCATCCCCTGCAGAAAACGCATGACGATCATCGACTCAATCGACCAGGCTTGCGAAAGCAGGCCGCCGCCGATGGTGAAGATGACGATGCCGTACTGGAAGATGCGACGTCGGCCGTAAATGTCTCCCATGCGTCCCATCGACAGCAGGAAGATCGAGGCTGACAGCACGTAGGCGGTTTCCACCAGCCCCAACTGCATGGCGCTGGCGGAAAATTCGCGGCCGATGGCGGGCAGGGCCACACCGACAGCCGACATCATGAAAGGCATGAGGAAATGGGCGGTGCAGACGACCAGGAGCGTTGCAGAGCGGGACACCTGGCCAGTCATCGGTGATTCCTCTGCACGCTGCGAAATCCCTTGATCCGGATTTGACAATGAATAACCCTCCTCACCCCTCCAGCCTCCAGCCTCCAGCCTCCAGCCTCAAAGATAAGTTCTGCCACCCATGTAGGTTTTGGCAAAAAAGCTGTTCGAGAGTTTTTCAATGCGCACATTCTTGCCGGTGCGGGGTGCATGAATGAAGTCGCCATCGCCGACATACATGCCGACGTGGGTGACCCGTGTGCCGCCTTCGGTGGCAAAAAAGACCAGGTCGCCCGGGCGCAGTTGTGCCTTGGAAACCCGCTTGCCGGCCTCGAACTGGTTGCGCGAGACCCGCGGCAGGTTGAGTCCGTTGAGGCGGTAGCTGACCATGGTCAGTCCGCTGCAATCGAAGCCGTTTTCGGCGGTAGTGCCGCCCCAGTGGTAGGGGATACCGATAAATTGCCTGGCCGTTTCGACCAACTCACTGCGCAAATCTCCCCGGCCGCTCTGTTTGATGCGGGCGGCGGTGTAATCCTCGGGGAAAACGATAAAGAACGTATCGATCAGCCCCTGGGATTGCAGCAGTTCTGCTTCGCTGCGCGCCGGCTGGTAGCTGGCATGGTTGCCAAAGCGAACCTTGTAGAGGCCCGATTCATGGCGGAAATAGTAAGCGTCGATGCCGCGCGCCTGAAGCGCCTGCTCAAGACGCACGGCATTATCGAGGTCGGCGAAAGCGCCGACCTGGGTCGCGTAACCCATCTTCTGCAGGAGGGCCTCTTCCTGCGGGCCAGGCGCACGCTCGCCAAGCAGCGCAGCAATCGGGTCTGTGGAGTGCTGCGCTGCCGGGAGAGGAGGTGTAGAGGCCGGCTTCTGTACGCCTGACGTACTGCAACCGACCACAACCAGCAACACCAAGAGGGAAAAACCGGTGATTCTGCAAAGCTGATAAAGCCGGGAGTTCTCTGTCGTCATGACAGGTGATGCCATCCTTTAATAAACAATATGCTGCAGGAGGCTCAGATTAACACAGCCGGGAGAAAAAATAACGGTTCTATAACCCAAAAAGCCAACGCAAAGACGCAAATCTGATGAACGCTGATCAAGCTAAGCTTTAAACCTAAACCTTTTATCTAGCCGCGATCAAGATCTATGAAAATCTGTAAAAGCTAAAAGCTTTAGCTCTTGGTTTAACCATAGACCTTGATAGATTTTCATCGAGGCTAATGTTGTCTTTGCTTTTAAGATCAAAACCTTAATGGGACGCTGATCAAATCTGAGGAACGCTGATCAAGCCAAACCTAACACCTGGAGTTAAAGCTTTAAGATTTTTCTTAATCGGCTTTTTCAGCGTTAATCAGCGTCCTATTGCCTTTGACTTTGCCTTTAAGATTAAAACCTGGAATGGGTTCAGGGCTGGCGATAATGGTGCAGAGTCACACCGCGCTCCGCGCGTGCTTCGGGGAAATCTTGCCCCGGAGTGAAAAGACCCAGTTTTTCGGCTGCAGGGATGTAACCGGCAAAGAGTTTATCAAGATAGTCCGGGCCAAGGTCGGGCGCATTGAGACAGGCCAGAATCTCTCCACCGGGATTGACCAGACCAGGCAGGTTGCGAATCAGTTTCGGCCAGTGGCGCTCGGCAGTAAAGCTTTGCCCCTGAGAGGCTGGAGGGTCGCAGATGACTAAATCGAAGGGGCCCAGCTTGCGCAGCTTGCTGAGGCTGCGGAAGAGCTCCAGTGGCAGGAAGCTGGCTTGGCGCAGGTCGATATCGTTGATGCGATGATTGAGCTTACCAAGTTCCAGGGCACCGCGATTCATGTCGAGATTGACAACCCGGGACGCACCACCGACCAGGGCGGCGACCGAAAAGCTGCAGCTGTAGGCAAACAGGTTAAGCACACGTTTACCTGTCGCCCGTTCCAGAACCAGTTTGCGACCCATCGCCATATCCGGAAAGAAACCGACATTCTGTGCTGTGCCAAGGCGCAGCCGAAAGGACAAACCCGCTTCCAGTGCATTTAAATCCACAGACAATGTTCCCTGCAGCAACCGGCTCGGGCCGCCGGGCAAGAACCGCTCTTGCAAGAGAATGGCTTTGGGCTTGCCTGGAAGTAGCGTGTCAAGAGATTGCGTCAGGTCATCCAGCCAGCTCTGAGGCCGTTGTCGGTAAAGGATGACCATGACGACAGGAGGAAAATAATCGATCACCAGGTCGTCATAACCTGCAAAGCACTGCCCCCGACCGTGAAAGAGGCGGCGGGTCTCGCCGGAGTGCGGCAGGTGTCTGCTGATTTCGTTGAGTATGCTCTGCATGGGGGATGTCGGCTCATGAGGTTGCGAACAGGCCGGCACTGAGTCCGTTCAGTATCTGATTTTGAGGCGATCCAGGGTGCGGTGAATATCCTCAAGGCTGAAGCCCTGCTTTTCGCAGCACAACTCGGACCAGGTCTCGTACTGTTCCACCCGCATCACGAGCTCGGCAACCAGCTCTTCGCGGCCGGAAAAATCCGCGGGGTTGTCGACAACTTTCATCAACAGGGGCATGATGAAGTCCGGCAGCTCACCCTCGGTATTGCCTCTGCAAGCGGCGACGGCCAGTTTGGCGAAAATATCCATATTGCTCTCCTCCTGGCAGAATAACCTCCGCGCTGAATTCGTGCAATAGGGGTCAGGTCTACACATTCCATAAAAAAGGCATTATCTGCAGAAAATCTGAAATGTGTAGACCTGACCCTAAAGCCCTGGCCCAAAAGCCCGCCAAAAGGATAAGGTTTGACTTCGGCCCGGGGGGTAACGTATACAGGGGCGCTTTTAATCCGCCGGTTTCTGCTGGATTCTGGCTGCCATATAGAAAGAGAGGTCGACAACATGATGTTAAAACCAGAAGTCATTGCCCAGCTCGAGCGTGTGCTCAGTTCCGTTGAACAGTTGCTCCCCAAAGTGTGCAAACCGGTTGACTGGGCGGCCTGTTCCGCCGCCAACTGGCGCCGTCATTCTTTTTCCGGTTTTCTCGAACCTGTCAAGGTGACCGACACCACGACTCTCGATGAACTCCTTGGCGTCGATGAGCAGAAGGAGATCATGATCAACAACACCCGGCAGTTTCTCGCTGGTCTTCCGGCCAACAACTCGCTGCTCTGGGGGGCGCGCGGCACCGGTAAGTCGTCGTTGGTCAAGGCGTTGCTCAACGAGTACGCCGCCAGTGGTCTGCGTATTATTCAGGTAGAGAAGGAAGATCTGATCTACCTTTCGGAGATATTTACTGCAGTTGAGAATGAGCCCTATCGCTTCATCCTGCTTTGTGATGATTTGACCTTCGAGGTCGGCGAGCTAAGTTACAAGATGCTGAAGAGCGCCCTCGATGGTTCTGTCTATTCTGCCCCGGAAAATGTGCTGATTTACGTCACATCGAATCGCCGCCATCTGCTCCCGGAATATGAAAGTGACCATCTTGGCGGCAAATACGTCAAAGGTGAGCTGCAGCAGAGTGAAGCGATGGAGGAGAAGGTCTCTCTCTCTGACCGCTTCGGTCTCTGGGTCCCTTTTCACGTGTTCAGCCAGGAGCGCTACCTTGATGCCGTGCGTCTCTGTATCGAGCGGCAGGCGCGCGAGCGGCAGACCGATATCCCCTGGTCGAAGGAACTGGAGCAGGAAGCCATCAAGTGGTCGCGGGACAAGAGCAAACGCTGCGGACGAACAGCTTTCCAGTTTTCCAAAAACTGGGTTGGCCGCTACCTGTTGAAAAAGCTGGCGGCCTGATCAGCGACCGTTATTTCGATTTTCAAATAAGCATAGAAAGGGCGGCCATTTGGCCGCCCTTTTCGTTAAGTCTGAATTCTTTGGCAAAGAGAAAAGACGCAAGTCTGGAGCCTTCGCCTTTGCCGTGGTCGTGCATTTTTTGTGGAATGTGTAGGCCTGGCCCCGATGTGTCGTCACCCGTTGTGATCACCCGTTGGCAGCGGTCAGCGCCCGGCGGTATCTGTGCAGCATTGCCTTGATCTGCGCGGCATTCTCCGGTCCGCAGCGGAGCAGGATTTTGCGTCCGGCCGAGAGCCCTTCCAGAGCAGGGTCGGCGTATAGGTAGAGGGCTTTAGGCTGAACCAGGAAAACTGGCCCTAAGACCGGCGGGGTGGTCAGCAGATGGTCTATGGTTTCAACCAGCCGGTCGTTGAAGTAAGCGTCCGGATAGCCGAGCTTTGCATATGCCTCCTGGAAGAGAGGGTAGAAACGTTTGTAGACGGCGACAACCTGTTGTGTGTCGAGTGCTGCCAGCATCTTTACCAAGGGTGTGTAACGCTTGTAATTGGCCGGGTCGATGGTCTGATTGCCGCGTTCTCCGTTGGCAATAAAGTGCCCCGGTGTTTGCTTGACTGGTCGGCTGGCCGTGGGCAGTTGCGGGTTTGGCAGGTTGTCAACCATCGCCACAAAACGCTCGATAAAATGTTCGAGGATAAAAAAACGATCCAGCTTCTGGTCAGCAAAGAGCCTGGCCAGGATCTCTGCCATCGGCGTGTCGCTTTGTTTCAGTGTGGGCAACGGTTGCTCCAGGTCGATAAACGGCTCGGCGGCTTTGAGCTTTGCGGGATCCGTGGTGACCGGATGCTGGATCGCCGGCTCCGCTTGTGGTCCACTGACCGGAGCTGGTACAGAAATCTGTCCCAGGGGCAGTGGCTCAGGGCGATAAAACATCCAGAAAGCAATCGCGATAATGGCACCGATAGCTATGAAACCAATCCAGGACGGCCAATTTTTCATGGTGTTTGTCTCCAGGGCTCTGGGCTTAGATGACCATTAACACAATAACGTTCATCAGCAGACAGTCAACAGCAAAATCTTAACCTCCCCACAATAGGGCTGCCCACCAGGCTCCGGTCACGAGTCCAATGGCTGTCAGCGCCAGCAGGGCATTAATTTTCCGTCCCGGACGTCCCCAGTGCTCCACTGCCAGCTCTGCGCCAAAGCCAATCGGGAGCCCGAAGAGAAAACCAAACAGGTGAGCACCGAGGTCGGTATTCTCGCCACCGGCACCGAGCATCGCAAGCAGGCCGAGGGCGGCGGCGACCGGCAAGGTCCAGCGGCGACGTGGGCGCAGGTTATGGCGGTAGCGCACCATGCTGATGGCCGCGAGCAAACCGACGGCGCCAAAGATAGCGGTGGAAGCGCCGACTGCACGATGGGCGGGGTTCTGCAGCCAGGCATTGATCAGGTTGCCGCATGCGCCTGCTGCAAGCAACAGAAGCCAGGCAGGTCCTGAGCGCAGATCGCGGCAGAGCCTGGAGATGAAGACGCCGCCGATCACCAGGTTGCCAAGCAGGTGTTGCCAGTCGGCATGCAGGGTGAGAGCGGTGATCAGTCGCCACCACTGGCCGGTCATGATCTTGCCGGCATGGGCGTTGCCAAGGCCGACCCAGTCGACTGGCTGGTGCCCGGCGAGGCTGATGTTGTGCAGGGTGAGGTTGTAAAAAACGCCGATGGCAATCAGAACCCAGATGGTTGTCGCACGATTGTCGACCAGCGGCGTCTCCTGCGGCGGCACAGGCGGCCAGCCACGGTTTTCGCTCTCATACTGGCGCAGCTCCCTGCTGGCCCTCGCCAGCGTGTCTGCGGGAACCAGCAGTTGCCAGCCAAAGACATGCCGTTCGGCCCGCCAGGGGATGTGACGTGATTCCAGAACCAGCGACCAGTTGCGCATCTGCAACCGCGACAGGATTCTGCCCGAAGAATCCTCCAGCCGTGATGGCAGTGGGCGCCAGTCCTCAGAGTTCTGGTCCGGGAGCATTATGTCGATGGGCGTATCGGGCATGATTTCTCTATCATCGCAAATTGTCGGCTTCACGTCACCCCTGATTGCTTGACTTCCGGCAAATATCGTGATAGTTACTTTTTAGTAACACAGAGAAACGGAGGTTTTGATGTCACCACCGACCCAACGTCAACAACAGGTCTATGATTTTCTGACGGCGTATCTTGCCGCAAACGGTTACCCACCCACCTTGCAGGAGATTGCCGGGCACCTCCATGTTTCCGGCAACCTCGGCGTGCTGCGTCACCTCAAGGCGCTGGAGCGCGAAGGTCTGATTACCCGCAATCCCGGCAGTTCACGCGCAATTGCCCTGGTCGGCGGCGTCGAGCCCGGGTCAGTGGTCCTGCCGCTGGTCGGTTCGGTGCGGGCTGGTCTGCCGCAGTTGGCAATCGAGGAGATTGAAGCGCACATCGCTGTGGATTGTTCGCTGGTCAAGGCAAAAGGTTCTTTTCTGTTGCGCGTCAAAGGCGATTCGATGATCGGGGCGCAGATCGTTGAGGGCGACCTGGTCGTGGTGCGCCCGCAGTCAACCGCGGAGAATGGCGAGATTGTGGTCGCCATGATTGATGGTGACGCGACGCTGAAGCGTTTTTTCCATGAAGGCGACCGCATTCGCCTGCAGCCTGAGAATGATGACCTGCAGCCGATATACGTGGCCGCCGATACGCAGGACGTGACTGTCATCGGCAAGGTCACCGGTCTCTGCCGTGTTCTGGAGTAGCTGGCATGCGGGTCATGATCGATATGGTGAATTTAATGTCACGTACGGTCGTTTGCTTGGGCAGAAGGACAAAGGCAGCCTGTGATCTCCCAACCTGGCGGCCGCAGGGAGTGCGTAACGTCGCTGTGCAGTGAGTGCCGTGGCTGGCAGCCTGTTGAGAGCATTCCCGGAAACAAACCCGCGAATAATCGGGGGATTTCCTTGACCGAGGAGGTTATTTGTGGTAATATTCGAGTTTCCATGGGAGAAATGAATATAATGTTTAAAATTGGCGACCGAGCTGTATACCCTGCACAGGGAGTTGGCGTTGTTGAAAAGATTGAATCCCGAGAGTTCTGCGGTCAAACCCACGAGTTTTATATCCTGAGCATTATCGACAACGATATGACCATCATGGTTCCTGTGGGCAACGCCCGCCAGGTTGGCTTGCGAACCCTCATCAGCAAAGACAAGGTTGAGACAATATACAACGTCCTCGAGGAAAAGCAAATTGGTACTCTGGCCATTACTTCCTGGAGCCGGCGACAGCGGGAATACAACGACAAGATCAAGACGGGTGACCCCAAGGATGTGGCCGAAGTGTTGCGTGAGCTCTACCTGATAAAAGAATCGAAAGAACTCTCTTACGGAGAGAAGAAAGTGCTCGAGCTGGCAAGAAGGCTGCTGGTCAAGGAACTTGCTATTGCTGAGGGAATAGGTGAAGAGATGGTCACAGAGCGCCTCGAAAGGAAGGTCAACTGATACGAGCTGATCCATGATGATTCCAGGCCGGGTGCTGATATGCACTCGGCTTTTTTGTTTGTCGCGCAGTTAATAATGATTTTCAAACGCCGGTAAATACGTTAGAAATAGCGTAACTATTCAGCACCTAAGCGAGTGCATGTGGTCTGCAGCCATTGCCTGCGTCCAACGTTGCCACTTAACTTCCCGCAAGCAACAGCTGCAGCCCACATGTTGTGCCGTTGAGTGAGGAAGCCGAATAGTCACGAAATAGCACCGCAAACTGAGACTCTTGTTGTTAACGACCACTTGCAGGAATACTTTATGAATGTTCACGTTCTGGTTCCTGCCGCAGGCAGCGGCAGCAGAATCGGAGGAGATACCAAGAAACAGTATCTGGAACTGGGAGACCGGCCGGTTCTGGTGCATACGCTGTCGCGTCTTGCTGCTCATCCTCAGATTACGGCTATCCACCTGATTGTCCCGGAAGCGGATGTCACCTTCTGCCGCGTTGAATTGGTTGATCACTACCGGCTGGAAAAAATTGGCGGTGTGATTGCCGGCGGAGCAGAACGTCAGGACTCGGTGCGCAAGGGCCTGGAAGTCTGTGGCGCAGCGAGTCAGGATGTCATCCTGGTTCATGATGGTGTCAGGCCTTTTTTCCCGAAAGATCAGATCGGACCTCTGGTTCAGTTGGCCGCTATTGAAGGGGCAGCCTTGCTGGCTATTCCGACACAGGACACGATCAAAGAGGTTTTTGACGGCCTGGTCCGGTCAACGCTTGATCGCCGCTTGCTGTGGCAGGTGCAGACGCCCCAGGCCTTTCGTTGTGAACGGATTCGCGAAGCCCATCAGCGGGCTTACAGCGGTGGCTATGTCGGAACCGACGATGCTTCGCTGATTGAATGGTGTGGCTGGCCCGTTGCCGTTCTGACCGGGCATCCCCACAATATCAAGATAACGACGCCGGAAGACCTGGCTCTGGCCAGGGCCTTGCTCGCGGCTGGAGAGGTGAGTCTGACATGATGCGAATCGGCCACGGTTTTGACGTTCATCGCCTGGTTCCTGATCGCCCTCTGATTCTCGGTGGCGTGACGATTCCCTACGAGTACGGTCTGCTGGGCCATTCGGATGCCGATGTTCTGCTGCATGCGGTCGCCGATGCGATTCTGGGTGCCCTTGGCCTGGGCGATATCGGTCGTTATTTCCCCGACACTGATGTGGCCTACAAGGGAATCGACAGCATGCTGTTGCTTGAATATGTTGTTGACATGGCACAGGCTCGCGGCTTCCGGGTCAGCAATCTTGATACGACCATCGTTGCCCAGCGCCCCAAGTTGGCACCCCATGTGACGGAGATGGTCACCAACCTGACCAGAGCCTGTCAGATTCCGAGTGGCTGTGTGAATGTTAAGGCCACGACCACTGAGCAGCTTGGCTATGCCGGGCGCGGTGAAGGGATCTCCGCCTATGCAGTGGTGCTGATGGCAGCAGCAGAAAAATAGTATAAATCAAAGCCACAAGGAGTAACTGTCACATGAGTCATGCCACTGTAGCGCCGGCCACCAATTTTATTAGCAACATTATCGAAGAGGATCTTGCCAGCGGTAAACACAAGACCGTCGTTACGCGCTTTCCGCCGGAACCGAACGGTTATCTGCATATCGGCCATGCCAAATCTATCTGTCTCAATTTCGGATTGGCCAGCTATTATCAGGGGCGTTGCCACCTGCGCTTCGATGATACCAATCCGGTTAAGGAAGAGCAGGAATATATCGATGCCATTAAAGCCGATGTGAGCTGGCTCGGCTTTGACTGGGGGGCACACGAATATCATGCCTCGGATTATTTTGAGGCTCTTTACGGTTACGCGGAAACGCTGGTGGAAAAGGGCCTTGCCTATGTCTGTGACTTGAGCCCTGAGGAGATGCGTGCGTACCGCGGCACGTTGACAACCCCTGGCAAGGAGAGTCCTCACCGCAATCGCAGCAGCAAAGAGAGCCTCGATCTGTTGCGGCGTATGCGGGCCGGTGAGTTCGCCGACGGTTCCCGGGTGTTGCGCGCCAGAATCGATATGGCTTCACCGAACCTGAACCTGCGCGACCCGATTCTGTATCGTATCCTGCGCGCGACACACCCGCGCACCGGCAATGCCTGGTGCATTTACCCGATGTACGATTTTGCGCATGGCCAGTCAGATTCTCTCGAAAGAATCACCCATTCGCTCTGTACTCTTGAGTTTCAGGACCATCGCCCCCTGTATGATTGGCTCTGCGAGGCACTGGAGATTTACCATCCGCAGCAGATCGAGTTCGCTCGACTGAATCTTACCTATACCGTCATGAGCAAGCGGCGCCTGCTGGAACTTGTCAATGAAAAGCATGTCTCAGGCTGGGATGACCCACGTATGCCGACCCTCTCAGGGATGCGCCGCCGCGGTTTCCCTCCCGCGGCAATTCGCACTTTTTGCGAACGCATCGGTGTCGGCAAGAGTGACAGCGTTATTGATATGAGTGTCCTTGAAGACTGTGTCCGAGAGCATCTCGACCAGACTGCACCGCGCGCCATGGGTGTGTTGCGCCCGCTTAAAGTGACGATTACTAATTACCCGGAAGGACAGACGGAAGAGTTTATCGCAGCCAGGCATCCTAAAGATCCTGCCATGGGGAATCGCACGATCCCTTTCAGCCGCGAGATTTATATCGATCAGGATGATTTCATGGAAGACCCGCCCAAGCAGTTCTTCCGCCTCGGGCCGGGACGTGAAGTCCGTCTCCGCTACGGCTATATCATCCACTGCGATGACGTGATCAAAGACCCGGTCAACGGTGAAGTGATCGAGCTGCGCTGCAGTTACGATGCGGAAACAGGTGGTGGCGCCTTGCCGGAAGGGCGCAAGAAGGTCAAGGGGATTATTCATTGGCTTTCCGTGGCGCATGCCTTGCCTGTCGAAGTCCGACTTTATGATCGCTTGTTCAGTATCGCCAATCCGGCAGGAGTCAAAGACCGTGATTACCGCGAACTGCTCAATGCAGAAGCCCTTGAAGCTCTTGCGCAGGCATTTGTGGAGCCAGGACTTGCCGGGGCCTCTCCCGGAGAGTCATTCCAGTTCGAGCGCCTGGGTTATTTCTGTGTTGACACTAAAGACTCTCAACCGGACAGGCTGGTATTCAACCGCTCTGTAACCTTGCGTGACGCCTGGACAAAGCCGGAGACTAAGGGGAACCAGCCTTAGCTCATGTCACATCGTCTGAAGATATACGTCATTGATGACACCACGGAACTCTGTCTGGACCTGCGGAGCTGGCTGAATCAAGCCGATCACGAAGTGACCTGCAGCCCTGCCGGACGAACACTGATACATACTCTTGTGGAGTATCAGCCGAACCTGATCGTGCTGGCCATGGCCCGTTATGCCGGTGAAGGCATGGAGATTTACCGGAGGCTCAACAATCATCGACAATTGCACAAGGTGCCGATGATTGTTGTCAGTGATGATGCCAGTCTCGAATACGAATTGCTCGACGCTTTCGATTTCCAGACACGTCCATTTGATCGTGAACGTTTGCATGTCTGCCTGGAGCGATTGTCGGGAAGCAGCAAATATCTGCCGGTATCCTCGCTCGCCGAGGTTGAACTGACGGCTTTCAAGCGCTTGCTTCTTGAACACAGCGGCCTGCACTTCAGTCAGCACAATCGTCGCATCCTGGAACGAGGCCTGATGCGACGCATCCAGGCTCTGCGCATGGAATCGTTGCCGGCTTATTTTAACTTTTTGACGGCAACCCCCGTCAACTATGACGAAATGAACAAGCTGCTTGGCCTGTTGACCGTTGGCGAGACCTCGTTTTTCCGCTACCGGTCTCATCGGGAAGCCCTCCTTAACTACGTAATTCCCAAGCTGGTAAAACAGAACAAATCTCACGGCAAGCTGCGCATCTGGTCGGCCGGTTGTTCCACCGGTGAGGAACCTTACTCGCTGGCAATCATGCTGCTGGACAATTTTCCGGAACTGGTTGACTGGGACATCCGGATCCTGGCGACAGATATTAACAAGCGGGCCTTGCGTCAGGCGCGCGAGGGTCTTTATGGCGAGCGTTCGCTGCGGACGATGGAGGATTCGTTGCGGCAACGTTATTTTGAGAAGGTGGACGACTATTTTCTGCTTTCTGCAAACGTCAAGCGCATGGTGCGGTTCGATTACCTCAACCTGCAAACCGATAATTTCCCGGCAGAGCATAACGCAACCGGTAACATTGACCTGCTGTTGTGTAGCAACGTGCTCATCTACTTTGAACTCGAAACCATTCGTCGGATCGTTGAAAAATTCAGTCAGGCCTTAAAGCCGCAAGGATATCTCTTCATGGGGCATGCTGAGACGATGCAGAATGTCTCCGATCAGTTCCAGCGGCACCATCAGAACAATGCGTTCTTCTACCAACGAAAAGAGGGTGTTGTTGCGGCCAGGAGTGTGAGCGACGAGATGCTGGCAAAACGTGCCTTGTCGACCGAAACGGCTGCCAGGGTGTCTGCAAAAGTGCGAAAAACCACGATTGCGGCAGAAGTCGCGGCGACAAAGACCGCGCTGCCTGAAACGGAAAAGATCGCCCGCCGCGATCCTGGTCAACTCTATCGCGACGCTTTGACTGCCTTTGATCATGAGAAATTTGATCAGTCTGCAAAATTGTTTGAGCAGGTGCTTGAGCAGCAGCCAACCAATCCGAAAGCTCTGGTCGGCAAGGGTTTGCTGCTGGCTAACCAGGGTAATTACAGTGACGCCCGAATCTGCTGTGCCCGTGCAATCAGGGAGAACGACCTTTTGCCGGAAGCCTATTTGTTACGCGGGCTGATTCTCGACATGGAGGGGTTTCTCGAGCGTGCCCTGGTTGAGTACCAGAAAGTCTTGTGGCTCGATCCTGCTTTTGTGATGGCTCATTATCTCTCCGCGAAGGTTCATGGACGCCTGGCTGATGCCGAGAAAAAGCTGCGTTCTTTGCGGAATACCGTGCGGACTCTTGAACAAACGGCGGACCAGTCACTCATCCCTTTTTCCGGGGGACTCTCGCGTGGGGTTTTTCTCGAAATCGTACGTTCTGAGCTGGCAGAAATCCCTCGTCGCTGAATCAAATATCTTTCGTTTTGCCCTGTCCTGCATGTCCTGTGCGAGATCCCAATACAAATACCTGAATCCGTGAGGAGTGAAGGTGTAAATTACTAAAATCTATTAATTTCGCATTGTTTGACAAATGTGAAACATCGTTATATTCTGCTGCATTCGCCCATTTTGAGAAGTTTTTGAGAAGTTCATTGAGCCCTGTCCGTGGAGTTGATTGCTCATGCACGAAGGCCAAAGTTACGAGATCGAGCAAATTTTACAGGAAATGCGTACTGATTACTGGCGCAACCTGGAAGCAGTGCAAGATGTCGGCGGCGGATCGGTAAGCGAATACCTGGTCATTCGTTGCGGTACGAAACGTTACGGATTGCTGGCGGCGAACTGTCGCGAAGTCCTCAAAATGCCGCGCCTGGTTCGTGTGCCCCGACTGCCGGAGCACCTGCGCGGCATTTTTAACCTGCGCGGCGAAATTGTGGTCGTAACTGATTTGTGTCCTCTTCTCGGCCAGGGTGCGCAGGTGATTCATGATGGGTTTCGCCTGGTCGTTATTGAAGCGGGCTCGATCAAGACTGCTCTGCTGGCAGAGTTCACCGAGGGTTTGGTCAGTATCGAAGAGGGCCAGGTCGAGCCTTTGGCAGAAGGGTCAGGAACGGGGTTTCGCGACCTGGTTTTTGGCAAAGTGATGCAAGGTGAAGAAGTCCTTGTGCTTATGGACCTGGGAAAACTTCTAGGGCGGCCAGAGCTGATTGTCGATCAGAAAGAAAAAGCCGAAGTCAACAACTGATCTGCTGGATGACGGCTAACCGGATTCCATAGATAAAAATGAGAGAGATAAGAAAATGATGAATCGAATCAGCGTAAAAATAGTGACGGCTCTGATCGGTGTATTGACCGTGATCATGGTGATATCGACCTGGCTGATTGTGGAGCAGCGCTCGCAGGTACTGCGTGAGGAGCTCCTGGTCAAGGCGAGCTCCCTTGCCAGGATCGGCGCCAAGGCCCTGGAAGGGGTTCTGGAGCAATCCTTGTCGAGCGGACAGTTCTTTGAAGAGCAACTGTTTGATACCGATTATCAGGAGATCACCGACGGTCCTCTTGCCGGTTCGACGATTCCGAAGTATCGCACGGCTTACGATCTTTACCTGGATATGACAATCAAGGATTTTCAGGACACCTTTGCTGCTTCTGACCCGATGGTGGTCTTCGCCGTTCTGGTGGATCGCAATGGTTACCTGCCAACCCACAATAGCGAGTACGCAAAGCCTCTGACCGGCAATGTGGAAGCAGACAAGGTCGGCAACCGGACCAAAAGACTGTTTAATGATCCGGTGGGCCTTGCCGCGGCCCGGTACAATAACGAAGATGGCAAGGGCTTTCTGCGTCAGGTCTACCGACGCGATACGGGGGAAACAATGTGGGACGTGTCGGCACCGGTGTATGTGCGTGGCAAGCACTGGGGCGGCTTCCGGATCGGTTTTTCGATGCAGCAGGCCGATGCGGCGATTGTAGCCTTGCGCAATACCCTTGCCTTCTCGATGTTTCTGGTTCTGCTGTTTGCTTCAGTCACCTGCCTGCTGGTGGTGTCACGGATGATGCGTCCCCTGAAAGATCTGACCCGGGCTGCGGAGCGCATCAGCGAAGGCAGCCTGGAAGAGCAGATCAAGGTGGAGTCACGTGATGAAGTGGGCCAGCTGGCCGGCGCCTTCAATAACATGACCCAGGTGATTGTGAAGAACCTGCAGGGCGAGATCGACAAAAGCAACCGCATGGTGATGAGCGTCAAGGAGGCGATTCAGCAACTTTCGACCAGCGGCAATGAGCTGATGGCCATTTCTGCGCAACAAGCCTCCGGCTCGGCACAACAGGCTGCAGCGGTTCAGCAGGCGACCACCACTTCGGAAGAAATTGCCGCGACTGCGAGGCAGGTGTCGGAAAATGCCGGGCGCGTGGAAGCTCTGGCCGGTAATGCTGCCGCATCGAGTACTGACGGACAGGAAGCCGTTTCTGCTGCCGTTGACGGCATGTCCCAATTGAGGGATCAGGTCCGGTCAATCGCTGAAGCGATGCTGGAACTGGGTGAGAATTCACAGAAGATCGGCGGGATTATCGATATCATTGACGAGATCTCAGACCAGACCAACCTTTTGTCGCTGAACGCCGCGATTGAGGCGGCCGGAGCCGGTGAAGCCGGCAAACGCTTCTCGGTGGTGGCCAACGAGGTGCGGCGTCTGGCGGATCGCACCGCCGATGCGACCAACCAGGTTAAATCCTTGATTGTACAGATTCAGCAGGCGACCAACAGTACGATCATGCTGACTGAGGAAGGTTCGAAGGGGGTCGATGCGGCGAGCAGCCTGGTGGCGAACATTTCTGAGGCCCTCGAGAAGATCAGCGACGCGGTCGACGAGACGACCAGTGCAGCGAGTGAGATAAAGATGATGACGCAGCAGCAGATGACTGCCAGCGAGCAGATGACGGAGACGATTGTCGAGGTTCGTGATGTTGCCGTTCAGGTTGCAACGAGTTCTCAGGAGACAACGCAGGCTATTTCTGAGCTGACGGCCCTGGCTGAGCGTCTGCAGGATATGGTTGAGGAGGATCTCCTCTCGCAGGCGAAAAACCGGGTGCTGTCTGGCGCGCGCGAACTTGAGCGGGTTTTGACGGAGGCGGTGAACGGCGGACGATTCAGTCTGGAGGATCTCTTTGATGAGAATTATCAACCAATTCCCGGAACCGATCCCCAAAAATATCACACCCGCTATGACAGTTACCTGGATGATTCAATCAGGGATTACCAGGATGAATTCCTCGACAATCCAATGGTTGCTTATGCCGTTCTGGTGGATCGCAATGGTTATCTGCCGACGCACAACACCAGGTTTACCCAACCCATGACCGGAAACGTTGAAAAAGACAAAACCGGCAACCGTACCAAACGAATCTTTGATGATCCTGTTGGTCTGAGGGCCGCTCACTACAAAGGTGCTGATGGCAACGGTTATCTGCAACAGGTCTACGAACGTGATACCGGGGAGAAAATGTGGGACATCAGCGCCCCGATTTTCGTCAAGGGCAGGCACTGGGGGGGCTTCAGGATCGGTTACCAGATGGATTGATTGAAATACTGCTCCCGGAACCCACTGACCCATAACAATGCGAGTGAGATGAAAAAAAGCAAGTACATCGAAATATTTATTCGCGAGGCCGAGGAACATCTTGCGGCGTTACGCAGCGGCTTTCTCTGCCTGGAAAAAGAAGGCGTGAGCGAAGGGCAGCTTAATGAGCTGCTGCGCAGTACCCATACCCTTAAAGGTTCGGCCAACATGGTCGATCTGGTCGAGCTTGCCGGAATTGCTCATCGCATGGAGGACATCCTCAAAGGTCTGCAAAACGGCGAGCAGGAATTCAGCTCCGACCTGATCGATGTTTTGCTGGTCGCCACTGATGCGATTGAAGCCCTGATGGCGCAAGCTCAAGCCGGTGGCGGAATCAGCGTCAATGTCGATACGGTGGTCAAAGCTCTTCAATCCGGCTCCATTGCTGAAGAGCAAGCGAAAACGGAAGTCGCTCCGGACTACCAGGGGACTGAACGCCGGACTTCGGTACGGGCAAGTGTGGAGCGCCTGGACCAGCTGGTCAACCGTATGGGTGAAATCCTGCTCAGCCAGAAGTCGATGGCTGCGCGTCAACGGCAGATGACCGATTTGCTCCATCAGTTAGACAGTCTGACGGCGCATTTGCGGGGCGCTGGCGACCATTCATTGCAGACTTTCCGCAAAAATATGGTTGGCCTGATCAATGATTTCGAGCGAGATCGGCTGCAGCTTGGTTATCAGGCTGAAGATGTTTACCAGAGAACCATGGAGTTGCGGCTGTTGCCTCTGGCGACGGTCACGGACGATTTTGAACGGTCACTGCGCACTCTGGCCCGCAATCTCAAAAAAGAAGTAAACTTCATTATTCAGGGGCAAGACGTTGAGCTTGATCGCAACATCCTTGATGCGGTCAAGCCAGTGCTGTTGCATGTTCTCAATAATGCAATCGATCATGGCATCGAGGCCCCCGACACCCGGATACGATTGGCCAAGCCAAAAGCCGGGCAGATAACGCTTCATGCTCAATATGAAGGGAGTTTTATCCAGATTGTCGTGCGTGATGATGGTCAGGGGCTGGATCCGGAAAAGATTCGCTCTACGGCGGTTAAACGTGGCCTCCTTTCCGCCGAGGCGGCCGCGGGTATGTCGGACGATGCGGTGATTTATCTGGTTTTCGAGCCGGGTTTTTCCACACGCGAGTTCATAACGGATGTTTCCGGGCGGGGTGTTGGCCTCGATGTGGTCAAGGCGAACCTGGATCAGGTCAAGGGGAATTTCACCCTACGCTCCGAATTGGGCGTCGGCACGGAGCTGATTTTAAAGCTGCCTGCAAGCATGGCCATCTTTACCGGGCTGATGGTTGAATGTTGTGGCGAAACCTATGTTTTCCCGCAGCATTATATTGTCGAGGTGTTGCGAATATCACCCCTGGACATCCTTGAAGAGATGGGCCGGGAAGTCGTGCGTCTCAACGGTGCCTCCATCCCTTTAAACAGCCTGTCTCAACTTCTGGAACAGGAACAGGTGGCCAAGGTTGCCGGTCGGCTTACCATTCTGGTGTTAAGTTTTCGAGAACAAACCATGGGGTTGCTGGTTGACCAGACACTTGGTTTGCAGGAGGTCGTCGTCAAGGATCTTGGCTGTCAGCTGAAAAGCCTCGAATATTTCTCCGGTTCGACAATCCTTGGTGAAGGCACGCCAGCGTTGATTGTCTCGGTCGCGGATCTGTTCGGGGCCAGCCCGCGTCGACAGGTTCGACCACTGCGTGCGACTTATGAAAAAGAGCAGAAAAAAGCCAAACGTGGCCGAGTGCTGGTGGTGGATGATTCAATCACCACCCGAACCATGGAGAAGAATATCCTGGAAACAAATAATTATGAGGTTGTGGTTGCCGTGTCCGGTTTTGATGCCCTTGATAAACTGAATACCGGCAGCTTTGACCTCATGGTCAGTGATGTGGAAATGCCGGGGATGACCGGTTTTGAGCTGACCAAAAAGGTTCGGCAGCGTGAGGATACCCACAATCTGCCGGTTATCATTGTCACGTCTCTGGCCTCCGATGATCACCGGCGACAGGGAATGCAAGCCGGAGCCCAGGCCTATATTGTCAAAGGCAGTTTCAAGCAGGGCGTTCTGCTGGAAACTGTAGAGACCTTGATCTCTTAAACATCATGATTCGAATTCTTATAGCCGATGATTCCGAGTTGACCAGGGTTGTCCTGCGCGACCTCCTGTCGCAGGATGCCGATGTTGAAATTGTCTGTGAAGTCAGCGACGGGCGTGCGGCGGTAGAGATGACGGCCAGGTTCAGGCCGGACCTTGTCATCATGGACGTCATGATGCCGATAATGGGTGGCCTGGACGCTGTTGCAGAAATCATGGCGGCGACGCCAACGCCAATTTTGATGCTCTCCGCCAATACCGATGCGCAAGACAACCACAGTGCCTTCGCCGCGATCAAGCTCGGTGCTCTCGATGTCATGGCAAAGCCCTCCGGCGTAGTGACAGAAGCCTTTTCGCAGATCGCCAGCCAATTGATTGCCAAGGTCAAAAGCCTCAGCCGTATCAAGGTTATTCACCACTATCGTACCCAACGCCCCAAGAGAGAGTGTGTGGTGGCTCCTGTATCGGCAGGACCACGCCGAATTCTGGCGATTGGCGCTTCGACCGGTGGGCCGAAGGCCGTTCTGCAGCTGCTTCAGGAGCTCCCCAAAAACCTGGCTGCCGCGGTTTTGGTGGTCCAGCATATTGCCGACGGTTTTGCCCCAGGGTTTGCCGATTGGCTGAATCGTGAGTCAGCCCTGTCTGTACGTCTGGCCGTGGACGGCAGTGAATTGCAGGCCGGTACGGTTATAATCGCTCCCAACAAGGCTCATCTGACAGTCAAGTCAAACCGGATTGCTCTGGAAGATTCGCCACCCCTGCATAACTGCCGTCCGGCAGTGGATGCCTTGTTCCACTCTCTGGTTGGCCAGCAGTTGGCGGCGGAAACGGTGGCGGTGCTTTTGACAGGTATGGGTACGGATGGTGCCGCCGGCTTGGGTGCCTTGCAGAAACAGGGCGCGTATACCATCGCCCAGGATGAAGCCAGCAGTACGATATTCGGTATGCCTAAGGCGGCGATAGATCGCGGTGCTGCATCCCGGGTATTGCCTCTGGAACATATTGCGGAATTCGTCTGTCGCTTGTTTCCTCATTAGTGTCCATCCGGACTAACCATGAGCAGGATTTTCGCTTCGTCCCGCATAGTCCGACTTCTCGCTGAAAGCTTTTCCTGCCGGCTGTTCTGTGATATGAAAGACGGTCACGCTACGCAGTAAGACTGACAAAGCTTCCGGAGAAGAGTATATGCCGTTACGTGTTTACAATACGCTGTCAGGGAAAAAAGAAGAATTCCAGTCACTTGTCCCCGGCAAGGTGGGGATGTATGTCTGCGGGGTCACGGTTTACGATTATTGCCATATCGGTCATGCCAGGGCCAATATTGTCTTTGATATCGTTTACCGATATCTGCAATACAGCAACTATGACGTGACCTACGTGCGCAATTATACGGACGTTGATGACAAGATTATCGCGCGTGCCAACGAGCGCGGCATTTCCAGTCAGGAACTTTCCGAGGAATTCATTCAGGCTTTTGACGAAGATATGGCGGCTCTGGGCTTGCGCAAGCCGACTCATGAGCCGAAAGCGACTGCGTATATAGCCGAGATCATCACCCTGGTTGAACAGTTGATCGCCAAGGGGATGGCATATGAATCAGAGGGTGATGTTTATTATAGTGTTGATAACTTTTCCTCTTATCTGAAGCTGTCCAAGCGCAATATGGAGGAAATGCTGGCTGGCGCGCGGATTGCTCCAGGTGAGCTGAAACGCAACCCGATGGATTTTGCACTCTGGAAAGCCGCCAAGCCCGGCGAACCGAGCTGGGAGTCCCCCTGGGGTTCCGGACGGCCTGGCTGGCATATCGAATGTTCGGCAATGAGCTCAAGCCTGCTCGGTGCAACTTTTGATATCCACGGCGGCGGTCGCGACCTGATCTTCCCTCACCACGAAAATGAAATTGCCCAGTCGGAAGGTGTCTCCGGAAAGCCTTTTGTCAAATACTGGCTGCACAACGGCTTTGTCAATGTCAACCAGGAGAAGATGAGCAAGTCGCTGGGCAACTTTTTTACGATTCGCGATATTTTGAAACGCTATGACCCTGAGGTTGTCAGGTTCTTTATTCTGACCGCCCACTACCGTTCGCCGATCGATTTTTCTGACCAGAATCTGGAGGAAGCACGCATCGGTCTAACCCGCTTTTACGAAGCGTTAGCGCATCTCGACAAAGTCCTCGCCAGGGCCGAGACCGTCAAAGAGCAAGATTCTGTCGCCGAGGCGCTGGCCGAGCCGGTTGAGAGGTTGGTCCGGCTTGAAGAACGTTTTCGCAGCGCCATGGATGATGATTTCAATACTGCTCAGGCAATTGGTCACATGTTTGATGCGGTACGGGCGATTAACCGAATCCTGGCTGAAGAAAATGATCTGCATGGGCAATTGCTGGCAATCTTGAGTAAAGGGCACGATGACCTGATACGGCTCGGCGCGGTCCTGGGGCTGCTCGGTTCGGATCCTGCGGCCTGGTTGGCTCGCAGCGCTCAAGAGGGGTTGGCCGATTCCGGGTTGAGCGGGGCGGATATTGAAGCGCTGATCCTGGAACGCCGCGAAGCACGGGCGAATCGAGATTTTGCCCGCGCGGACCAGATTCGTGATGAACTCGCTGACAAAGGTGTGCTGTTGCTGGACGGTCCGGAGGGGACGACCTGGAAGATGAAGTGAACGCGTGTACCCTGCATTGGAGTTTGTTATGGCGAAAAAGATTCTGATTGTTGACGATTCACCCTCGGTTTTGGCTGTTCTTGAGGATATGCTGGACGACCTCGGCTATGAAGTCACTGCGGCCAGCAATGGCAAACAGGCCTGCAATTTACTCGAAACCATCCGTTACGACCTGATCATTACCGACCTGAGCATGCCGGTTATGGACGGTATCGTCTTTGCGCAAACCGCCAAGCAGATGCCGAACTGTAAATTTGTGCCGATTGTGATGCTCTCCTCGGAAGAAGATGCGGCGAAAATTGCTGAAGCCAAGCGGGTCGGCATCTCCACTTTCCTGCGTAAACCGGTTAAAGAGGTTCAGCTGAAGACCATTCTGCAGGTTGTCCTCGGTACCTGATTAACAACGAATCAAGCATTCCCGGCCTGATGTATGGCAAAATTTGATCTCAAGACCGACTTCCAACCTCGAGGTGATCAGCCGCAGGCCATCGCTGAACTGATCGCAGGTCTTCGCCGCGGTGACCGTCACCAGGTTTTGCTCGGCGTGACCGGTTCGGGCAAAACCTTCACCATGGCCAATGTGGTGAATGAAGTTCAGCGACCAACCCTGGTGCTCGCCCCGAACAAAACTCTGGCTGCCCAGCTTTACGGCGAATTCAAAGAACTCTTCCCTGACAATGCCATCGAGTATTTCGTCTCCTATTACGACTACTACCAGCCTGAAGCCTACGTTCCGACAACAGACACCTATATAGAAAAGGATTCGTCGATCAATGAGGAGATCGACAAGCTGCGTCACAGTGCTACACGCAGCCTGCTGACCCGGCGTGATGTCCTGATCGTCGCTTCGGTCTCCTGTATCTATGGACTTGGTTCGCCGGAGGCTTATCATGGCCTGCTGATCCGACTTGAACAGGGGATGGCGCTGGAACGCAACCAGCTGTTGCGCCGCCTGGTCGATATTCAATACAGTCGCAATGATATCGATTTCCATCGCGGCAGTTTCCGGGTGCGTGGTGATACGGTGGAAGTTTTTCCGGCATACGAGGAAGATCGTGCTTTGCGCATCGAATTTTTCGGTGATGAAATCGAGGTGATCAGCGAGATCGACCCCTTGCGTGGCAAGGTCATCGATCGCCTGACGACAACCGCAATCTTTCCTGCCAGCCATTACGTCGCCACCAAGCCGACCCTGGAGCGGGCTATTCATGCGATACAGGAGGAACTTTGCGAACGGATTCAGCTCCTGCGCGGCCAGAATCGCCTGGTGGAGGCCCAGAGAATTGAACAGCGCACGCTTTTCGATATAGAAATGATGGAGGAGATGGGATTCTGCCAGGGCATCGAAAACTATTCCCGATATCTGGATGGACGTCCGCCCGGTACGCCTCCGGCGACACTCTTTGATTATTTCCCTGATGATGCGTTGCTTTTCATTGATGAAAGCCATGTGACCGTATCGCAGGTCGGGGGGATGTACCGTGGTGATCGCAGCCGCAAGGAGACCCTGGTTGAATACGGCTTTCGCCTGCCTTCAGCGCTTGACAACCGGCCGCTGACGTTCGATGAGTTCAGTGCCAAGAATATTCCGACCATCTACGCATCAGCGACGCCGGGAGATTACGAACTGACCCAGTCTGCCGGCGTCGTTGTCGAGCAGATTGTGCGACCGACCGGACTCGTCGACCCACCGATTGAAATTCGTCCGGCCAGTAATCAGGTCGATGATCTGATTCATGAGCTCCGCCTGGTTGTGGCAGAAAAAGGCCGGATTCTGGTGACCACTCTCACCAAACGTATGGCCGAAGATCTGACTGGCTATCTGGATGAGGTCGGCATCCGGGTTCGCTACCTGCATTCCGATATCGACACTGTCGAACGCATACGGATTATCCGTGACTTGCGCCAGGGGATCTTTGACGTGCTGGTCGGCATCAACCTCCTGCGCGAAGGCCTTGATATCCCGGAGGTTGCGCTGGTTGCCATTCTGGATGCCGATAAGGAGGGCTTCCTGCGTAGTACCCGCTCTTTGATCCAGACCTGTGGCCGCGCGGCGCGTAATATCGATGGCCGGGTGATTATGTACGCCGACAAGACCACGCGCTCCATGCAGGCCTGCCTCGATGAAACCGGGAGGCGACGTGCTGCGCAGTTGATCTATAACCAGGTGCACGGGATTACTCCGGAGACGATCCGCAAATCGTTCCGGACGATTCTGGATGTGCTCGGAAAGTCAGAAACGTCGACAGAAAGCCTGGTCGCCGAGGCTCTCGCCGAATACGGATCTCACGCAGAGTTAACCGCTGATATCAAGCGTTTGCGATCCGAAATGCTGCGCGCTGCCGCTGACCTGGAATTCGAAAAAGCCGCGCAGCTGCGGGATCGTGTTCTTCTCCTGGAGAAGCAGGATCTTGCCTTGCGCAGTTGATGTTCAGGAGGGCATAGGCCGCTGTTCACTGAGATAAACCCAGCCCTTGACGATCCGGTATATCAGCCAGAGTGAGACCGCAAGCAGAACAACCCAGCCAATCAGGAAGATAGTCGTGATGCCGCCGATCACCATCCATACAAGCGTGTACCAGAAGGTCCTGGTCTGCCAGCGAAAGTGGCTTTCGATCCAGCTGCCCTGGACATCTTCCCAGCGAACGTAGTTGATGATGACGCCGGCGAAGAGGGTCAGGGTGCCGGTAAACAGGCTGACCGCCTGCAGGGCGTAAACGATCGTCGCCAGCCTTTGCAGGCCGGTGCCGATGGGAGCCTTTATCTGCTTTTGCCATTCATTGTTCATTCTCCTCAGTATAAGTGATCATCCTGCTTTCTGCCACTGCCAGTGCCCGGAGTTTTTCAGAAAGCTTTTGTTTTCACCTGAGACTCTGGGTACAATGAGCGGGTAGAGTTCCCGGCTGTCCCTGGCAACCTCATATGAGACCGGTCATTTATCATGGGTTATCGCAATTTAATCGATACTGTTGCCGATCTGGAAAAATCGGCGCAGCTCAAGCGCATAGACGTCGAAGTCGATCCCTTTCTTGAAGTCGGTGCCATACAGCGCAGGGTTTACGCCGCCGGTGGCCCGGCGCTGCTCTTTACCAGGGTCAAAGGTTGTGATTTCCCGTTGCTGGGGAACCTGTTCGGTTCCCTTGAGCGAGCCCGTTACCTGTTTCGTGATACGCTGCCGGCAATAGAGCGACTGGTTGCTCTGAAGGTTGATCCCGGTTTGGCGTTTCGCAATTTGGGCTCCACGCTTATGCTCAGTCGGCATGCGTGGCATCTGTTGCCGAAGTCGGCGAGTAATGGCCCTTTGTTGCAACACACCACGACGCTTGCCGGATTGCCGCAACTGGTTTCCTGGCCCAAGGATGGTGGCGCATTTGTAACCCTGCCGCAGGTTTATTCTGAGTCCCTCGACAAGCCCGGTTGGCGGGGCTCCAACCTTGGTATGTATCGGGTGCAGATTTCCGGTGGCGCATATGCTTCAGACGAGGCTGGACTGCACTATCAGATTCATCGCGGTATCGGCGTGCATCACGCGGTTGCTCTGGCAAAAGGCCAGCCCCTGGCGGTTAACGTTTTTGTCGGTGGTCCACCGAGCCTGGCCCTGGCTGCAGTCATGCCTCTGCCTGAAGGTATGCCGGAACTTGCATTTGCCGGCCTTCTTGGTGGGCATCGCCTGTCAGTGGTAAAGACGCCCAATGGTTTGCTGGCTCCGGCAGAAGCGGACTTTTGTCTGACAGGTTTTATTCTTCCCGGGCAAACCCGGCAGGAAGGCCCTTTCGGTGATCACCTGGGTTACTACAGTCTGGCCCATGACTTTCCTGTGATGAAGGTCACACAGGTGTTTCATCGGCCCGGTGCGATCTGGCCTTTTACCACGGTCGGGCGACCTCCTCAGGAGGACACAACCTTCGGCGCTTTGATCCATGCAATGACCGGTGCCGCGATCCCGGATCTGGTGCCGGGGGTCAGGGCTGTTCATGCCGTAGATGTTGCGGGTGTTCATCCCCTCCTCCTGGCGGTCGGCAGTGAGCGCTATGTACCCTATGTTGAAAATGCCGGGCCACAGGAACTGCTCACCCAGGCCAATGCCTTGCTCGGTCAAGGGCAGCTGTCGCTGGCCAAGTACCTGATGATCGTCAATGAGTCTGATCAGCCGGAATTGGATATTCATGATGTCGGTGAGTTTTTGTATTCTCTGCTGTCCCGAATTGACTGGCGCCGGGATCTGCATTTCCAGACATGCACCACGATCGACACGCTTGATTATTCCGGGTCGGCCCTGAATGCTGGTTCCAAGGTGGTCATGGCGGCATCCGGACCGATCCGGCGCAGCCTGCCGACCCGGATTTCAGGAGATTTGCGCTTGCCGGCAGGGTTCTCCGCAGCCCAGCTCGCTGCACCGGGCGTGCTCGTCCTGCAGGGTGAGGCCTGGCAGGGAGATCGCGGCGTATCGTCCGCAGACCTGCTTGCATTCTGCCGTTCCTACACCCGGGACGATGAGATCAACGACTTCCCCCTGATTGTGATTGTCGATGACGCAGCGTTTGTCGCACGCAATCTTGAGAATCTGCTCTGGGTGACCTTTACCCGTTCCGCTCCTGCCAGTGACATTGAAGGGGTTGAGTCCTTCTGCCATGTTAAGCACTGGGGCTGCCATGGCAGCCTGGTCATTGATGCCAGAATGAAGTCCTTTCATGCTCCAGCTCTTGAAGAAGACCCTGCTGTTGCGCGTCGGGTCGATGCTCTCGGTGCTGCAGGGGGAGCTTTGCATGGTCTGATCTGAGGGGATTCAATGCTTGCCGGAAATGCAACGGGGGCAGACTCAAGATAGAGTCTGCCCCCGTTTTTGCTTGCTGAAAGGCCACCCAGGAGGCTGTCGGACTATCCATGAACCGGCTGCAAATTCGGCTGTTTGGCCCATATTTCAGCTCCTTTTTGCTCTATAGCTACGGCTATGGAGCTGCAAACGAGCTAAAATCTGTTCTCAAACATCCAAATTTTCGCTTCGGTC
>JBPPMD010000330.1:0-6274 GCA_051305875.1 Desulfuromonadales bacterium
GTATAGTCCGACAGACTGCTAGGAGTTTGCTGCGGTGAGTAAGAAAATTCTGATAGCTGAAGACTCGCTGACCATGCGCTCGCTGATTGTTTCAACGATCGAGGCGATGGGCGACTATGAGACCGTCGAGGCGGGCAATGGCTTTGAAGCCTTGCGCATTCTGCCGCGCGAAAAGGTCGACCTGATCATTACCGACATCAATATGCCGGATATCAATGGTCTTGAGCTGATCAGCTTTATCCGCAATAACGAAAACTATCGGAACACTCCGCTTATTATCATCAGCACCGAAAGCAGTGAACGTGATCGGGAGAAGGGGTTGACTCTCGGCGCCAATGCCTACCTGGTCAAACCATTTGCTCCCGACCAGCTTCAACAGTTATTACGCGATTACCTGGAGGGCTGACGGACTTAAAACGTTCTGTGGAGCCCGACAGACCCGGTACTGATATGGAGACAATTTTGTCCGACAAGAACACATCACAGGCCCTCAAAGATTTTGTCAGTGAAACCGAGGAAATCATCGGATCACTCAATCTTGACCTGCTCAAGCTGGCTGATTCGCTTGATTCCGGTGATTGCGACCCTGATGTCCTCAATGGCATATTTCGGGGCGCTCATTCGATCAAAGGTCTGGCCGGCATGTTCGGCTTTGATGACCTCTCAGAGCTGTCTCATTCCATGGAAAGCCTGCTGGACGGTCTGCGTCTTGGCAAAGTGCCTTTCACGCACTCTTTGGTCGACACCCTGTTCAGCTCTCTTGATGTTTTAATCAATCTGATTGACGGCAAAAACCGCGATGAGAATTTTACCATTGATCTGAGTGCTATCCTGGCACAGATCAATCAGGCGGCCGCAGCTGAGCTTCCCGGTGCGGGAAATCCTCTGACCGGTCTGGGGCTTGATGCAGGTATACTGAACGTGCTCACCGAGTATGAAGAGCACCGATTAATCGAAAACGTACGCAAGGGACGGCGCCTTCACCTTTTGCGCATGGACTTTGATCTGGCCAGTTTCGACCTTGATCTTGCTGAAATCACTCAGCAGCTCAAGCAGCAGGGTGAGGTAATCAGTACCTTGCCGTCTGTCGGTGCTGATAGTGAGCGGATTGCTTTTCAGATTCTTTATGGCAGCGATCTAAACCAGGCAGACATCGAACTGCAGTTGAATCGTGAGGGACTTGATCTTCGCACATACGGTGACGCAGTTGCAGTTACTGAGCCGGAAGGCTTTCTTCTTGAAGAGCAGACGGCGATTGATACGTTTACAGCTGATTCCTCTTTGCCTGCAATGGCTGAAGATCTGGATGGCGGCAGTGGTTCATTGCGGTCGATCAGCCGCACGGTCAGAGTCGATATCGACAAGCTTGATCTGTTGATGAACATCGTCGGCGAGCTGGTGCTATCAAAAAGCGCAATAGCCAATATCAGCGACCGTTTGAAGGGGACTGCAGAAAAAGAGCTGGCGGTGGAGCTTGGTAAATCCACGCGTATCCTGGAGCGCCGTCTGCACGAGTTACAAAAAGGCGTCATGGATGTACGCATGGTTCCGGTCGGCCAACTGTTCGACAAGATGACCAGGATCGTTCGACGGGTTGCCAATGAACAAGGCAAGAAAGTCGACCTTGATATCAAGGGCGCGGACACAGAGCTCGACAAGTTGATCATCGAGGACGTTTCCGATCCGCTCATGCACATCATCCGCAATGCCATTGATCATGGCCTGGAATCACCGAACGAGCGCCGTCAAGCCGGCAAGGCCGATAAAGGGCTGATTCAGCTCTGGGCCTCGCAGAAAGGTAATCACGTCGTTATCGAAGTCCATGATGATGGTCGCGGAATTGATACCGACAAGGTCCGCCGCAAAGCGATTGAAAAAGGTCTGATCACCAATACCCAGACACTGACAGAAGAGGAGGTGTATGATCTGCTGTTCATGCCGGGATTTTCAACGCGCGATGAAGTCAGTGGCCTTTCCGGTCGCGGAGTCGGCATGGATGTCGTCAGGAATAACATCGCGGCACTCTCCGGCATGATCGAGGTTAAAAGTCAGTTGGGGCAGGGCAGCAGCATGATCATTACCCTGCCGATCACCCTGGCGATTATCAAAGCGTTGATTGTCCGGGTAGGTGAAAAAACCTATGCAATCCCGATCAACTCCGTATTTGAGACTCTTATGATCGAAGCCGACACCATCCAGAGTATTGAGAAACGGGAAGTGATCGAACTGCGGAAAAGTACGGTACCCTTGCTGCGTCTTGAACAGGCCTTTGCTTTGACAACGTCCGATAAAGGTCATGATCATCGTCTTTTTGTCGCAATTGTCGGCATGGCGGAAAAGCGTATGGGGTTTGTCGTCGATGAACTCCTCGGACAGCAGGATGTTGTCATCAAATCCCTCGGTAAGGCGCTTGGCTTTGTCAAAGGGGTTGCCGGCGCGGCTGAATTAGGCAATCAGAAAACCATCCTGGTTCTCGATGTTGCCGGACTGGTGAGCGACGCCTTGCGTGGTGAGTCTTCATCAAATGTATGAGGCTTATTTCGGCTTGCGTGAAAGACCATTCAGCAAAACCCCGGATCCGCGGTTCCTCTTCCTGAGTCGCGGTCATCGTGAGGCTCTGGCCCGCATGCAATATGCGGTTGAGGAATGCGATCTGGTTTTGCTGACGGGCGAGATAGGCTGCGGCAAAACGACTTTGTCGCGTGCGCTGATGGATGTTCTTGATGACAGCTTCAAGGTCGTCTGTCTGATCAACCCGCGCTTGACGCCGCTGGAATTCCTGAACAGTCTGGCACGTCATCTCGGGGTAGTCGAGCCTGCCCGGTTCAAGGTGGATCTGCTTGAACAGATAGGCAGGACTCTCTTTGAATATTATGAAAACGGCACGACGCCGGTCGTGGTTATCGACGAAGCGCAGCTGGTCCCGCACAAAGAGACTTTTGACGAAATCCGGCTGCTGACTAACTTTCAGCTGGATGACCGCAACCTGATCAGCGTTGTACTCATGGGACAGCCGGAGCTGAAGCGCCGACTCATGCATCGTGCTTATGAACCACTGAGACAGCGGATAGGCATGCAGTATGAGCTGAAGCCGCTCAGCCTGGAAGAAGCTGCTGAATATCTCGATTTCAGAATCGTCAAGGCCGGTGGGAGAAGCGGCTTGTTCAGTGCGTTTGCAGTTGAGGCTATCCATAACTATTCTTCTGGAATACCGCGCATGATCAATCACGCGGCCTCACTTGCTCTGCTTGAATGTTTCGGCAGGGGAGAAGCCAGGGTTGAAAAAGTGGTGATTGATGCTGTCATGCTGGAGTTGGATAACAACGCGTTGAGATGAATGCGGAAACCGGATTCTCCCTTTTACTCAAATTGATGACTGCCCGGGAAAAAACGTTCACCACAGAGTCAGAGAGACGAACGGCGGGTGGAATGGTTTTCAGAACCTGGGAGTACCACTGGAGCGAAGTGGATAGCACTTATGGATATTGCAGAGATACGCAAAAAAGCAAAAGCCCAATCCAGGCCTGGTGATGAGGTGATTGAACCTGTAAAGCAGCAGGATTGCGTGCAAAAGCATGACCCCGAGCCTGTTGAGCGGTCGAGCCAGGTCGCGAGCACCGCAACAGCCCGGAAATCTTTGGTTGTCCCCGAGGATAATGTCGTTGCGACCCAGAGAGCCAATGAAGGCATAGATCGACTGTTTTATGCCACTGATGATTTTGTCCTGGAAACGGAAGCGTCCTATGCGGATATTCTGGATAATCAGGCAGGCTCTGATACTCAATCCGGCCGTAAATATCTTGTTTTTCATCTTGGTATTGAAGAATATGCGCTGGACATCACTCGAATTAGCGAGATAATCAAGGTTAGAGAATTTACCGACATCCCTGGAACGCCGCAGTTTATTCTGGGAATTATTTCACTGCGTGGTATTGTCGTACCGGTTTTTGATCTGCGTCGACGACTCAATCTTGGTGAGTCAGAACTGACACCGAACTCGCGTATCGTCGTGTGCCAGCTCGACGACATGACCGTGGGTCTGCTTGTTGACAGAATCGGCCAGGTTGTCAAGCTCAGCGATGGTGACGTTGAGCCGCCGCCAGCGGTTCTCTCCGGTCTGGACCGTGAAATGGTTACCGGAATTGGTCGTAGTCAGGGTCATATGATCATTTTGCTGAATTTACATAGTGCCCTGAATATTGAGTTGAATTGAGGCTTGCATAAGGAGGTCGCCGTGGCCAGGAAAAAGATTCTGATCGTTGAAGATGAAGAGAGTTTGCTGAAGCTGGAAAGCATTCTGCTGACGTCCAAAGGCTATGACGTCCAGGGTGTTGGTGACGGCCGGGCAGCACTCGAGGCAATTTCCAGATCCAAGCCAGACCTGGTGCTGCTGGACATCATGCTTCCGGAAATAGACGGTTTCGAGGTTTGCCGGCGCATTAAAGAGGATGATGAGACCAAGCATATTCCCGTGATTATGCTGACAGCCAAAAAGAGTCGTGAAGATATGGCCCGCGGTGAACAGGTCGGCGCTGACTGGTACATCACCAAGCCGTTCAAGTCGGCCATGGTCATTGAAACCATACAGAGATTTATAGATTGAATATGATGTCGACACCTAGCAGTGAAATATCTTTGGCCACCCCTGACGACAAAATGCTGCGCCAGGAAATTCAGCTCGCATGCTTCAAAGTCGGATCAGAATCGTATGCTCTGGACATCATGCGGATCAAAGAAATAATCCGTCCGCAAAAGTTGACTCCCATCCCCAAAGCGCCCTCCTTTATCGAAGGTGTCATCAACTTGCGCGGCGAGGTCATCCCTGTTGCTGATATGCGCAAGCGTTTTGACCAGCCGATCAGTAAAGAGAATCGCAAAAATCGTATCGTAGTCTGTTCTCTTGCCGGCAGGATTATCGGTTTGCTGGTAGATGAAGTGACTGAGGTGAAACGTTTCACCCGGAAGGAGATATCGCCATCTCCTCAATTTATCAAGGGCCCGCAGGCTGATTATTTCCTCGGAGTTGCCCGTAGCGATGACGAACTGATCATGCTGGTTGACTTGGAAAAAGTCCTTTCAAATGACGAAAAAATCGAACTGCAGAAGTTGAATCACGAATAAAAATACGATTGGCCTGGCCTGAATACGTTTGCGCCGGAAGCCGCCAGTCTCCCTTTTGAGGTCTATTGATGATTGTAAAATGTCCTGCCTGTGATGCGCGTTTCCATCTGGAGCGTGAAAAACTTGCCGGGAAGCGGGTTACACTGCGTTGTGCACGCTGTCGCAGCCCCTTCAAAGTCGAACTACCGCATAACACTCCGCTTCAGGCTGAAAAGAAAGTGCGTGTGATGATTGCCCACAGTGATCGCGAGCTGTGTGACACGATCAATGATATCCTCGCAGGCGCTGGATATGAAGGTGTCCCCGGACATAACGGGGCAGAGGTCCTTGCGATCATGGATGCAGTACGTCCCCAGGTCGCTGTTGTAGACGTCGCCTTGCAGGGGCTCTATGCATTTGAAGTGGTCGATACAGTCAGAAGTCGCCCCGGGCTCGAAAACGTCAAGATTATTCTCCTGTCATCGGTTTATAACAAGGCGGCTTATAAACGTCAGCCGTACTCGCTTTATGGGGCGGATGATTATATTGAAAAGCATCATATCCCCGATGATTTGATCCTCAAGATCAACCGTCTGCTGGTTGGTGCTGCCGAAGCCGATACTCCCGGTGGCGTTGGTGAGATCGAAGAGTCGGGACAACAACTGTCACCTGCCGAGGGAGCATCGCAAGCTCTCGATTTTATTCATTCGATTAACCAGAAAATACAAACTGCCGAAAACCACGAAATATCCGCAGAGAGTGTTCCCGAGCGTGAGCGGGCCGAACGGCTTGCCCGCATTATTGTTGCCGATATCTCGCTTTATCATCAGGACCGAATTGATGAGGGTATTCTCGAAGGCAACTGGTCGGAACTGCTGGCTACCGAGATCAAAGAGGCCAGGCGTCTGTTCAGCGAACGATTCCCCAGCCCGCAAATACAAAACAGCAAAATTCTGGAAGCCGCCTTTCTCGACCTTCTGGAGAAAAGAAGCCGGGAGCTGGGCGCCTGATTTACGCCGGTATTTTTGAGCCTTGCATAGTCAGCAAATCGTTGACTGGTTGTCCGGCTTTGTTCAAGGTCAAAAGAACTCACCACAGGCACAGAGAACACTGAGGAAAGCACCAAGCTGTTGTTTTTAAAACATCAGGACTTTTTGTTTTTTTTCTCTGTGTG
>JBPPMD010000380.1:0-9119 GCA_051305875.1 Desulfuromonadales bacterium
GTTATTTTTAGTTTACGCCTCCCGGATATCCTGGAAGGAACAAACGCAGTTTTCGATCCGGAAACTAACTGTTGCAGCAGGCACAGCCGCTGCCACCCTGCCCGAGTGCTTTGAGGCGCGGGTCAAAAATGATGACTTCGGTATTTTTCTTCAGTTCCGCATACCATCCCTGGAACCTGGCCTGCCGTTCGCCAGGGCTGTTAATGCCTGCATAAACATGGTCCTCGATATTACGATTGATAATCATGTCCTCACGTAGACGTTCACGAAAACGGTCCATGCTGCCATAACGCTCCGTCACCATCTGGTCTAGTCCTTGATGCTCTTGCCGCAGTTCATCCAGGCGAACATCAACCTCACCATCCTGAATGATGATCTGATTCTGTTCGGCGGCAGCAAGCAAAAGTTCTCGCTGCAGGACATCTTTCCAGACGGCCTGCCAGAGTAGATCATTCTGCTCGGGCTCCGCAGCACCCGCGGAACGTTGCTGGACAAGTTTCTCAAAATCGCTACGGGCGAGCAGACGGTCACCGATACGCGCCAGATACTGCTGGCCGAGCCGGGATTGCTCCTGCTGCAATGCGGCATAATCTTGAGGCTCCAGCTCCATGCGCAGGCTCGCAGGATAACCGGCACCCGTTATAGCCTCGGCGATCACCCGACTGTCGATCTCATTGGGATCATAAGTCACGCGGCCACGGTTGCTGGTCAGGTTGATATCAACAGAACCGACGCCATCAAGACCGGACAAGGCCTTTTTAATGTTGCCGACACAGGAACCACAGGTCATTTTTGCGATCTGATACTCAGCCAATGCAGCGTTGGCCGGATTGACTCCTGAAGAGTAAAACATCCAGACAGCAGCAACAAAAGCTACACCTACCAGGCTGATCGACACGTAAAGTTTTGGACGTTTAATCATTAGTCACCACTCGTCTATGTTGATGGTTACTGTTTGACAACAGCGGACAGAATTCTGATTAACAGATCAACTTTCATGCCAAACCATGCAAAACATGCTAATCGCTTGAAATCTCGTCATTGCAGGGTTTTTGTGAACATATGCCCTTAGTTCAGACAGCGCGATTTGTAGGATATCGGACAGTGCATAGCGGATTATTCTGCATATATCAGCTGTTTTCGATCTGGGAATGAAACAATTTTTCACAAGGTCAAAGATGTCAGGGATTTGATTGGAGGCGTAGCCCTCTACGCCGCACAATCAAATCCGCAGATTGAAGCAGGGATTAAGAAAAAGGACTGTTTCCGGATGAAAACTAGTGCCCTGTAACCTATAGGATTTCGCAAGATTGCGCAGGGAATTGGCGTGTCAGCAAGGCGCGACTTCAGCTGCCCAGCCGGAGCTACTCAGCTGAAGGTGCAACGCCACTGACGCGGCAAAGAACCAGCAAGATGCGAAAGATTATGGGTTACAGGGTACTAGAAACAAATCCTGGCAAGAATAAAAGCCTCCGCGTTGCCGGGGAGGCCCATAAACATTTTATACGTAATCTTTCTCAGAGAACGATCAGCTCCTGATTCGAGAAAGTCAGATGTTTGAGGCCATTCTCGCCGACCCGGAAGGTGTTCTCGATACCAACAGCTCCCAGCCCGGGAAAGACGGCCTTTGGCTCAAAAGCGAACGTCATGTTTTCCTGTAATTTTTGGTCATTAAGCCCCCTGGCGATAAAGGGGTATTCATCAAGTTCCACGCCGACACCATGCCCGACAAAGGACACCTGGGCACCTTTCGAGCCCATGAAGTTGTCCGCGTAACCCATATCACACGCCATTGCCAGGCATTCGTCATACAAGTCCCCCCAAGCCACGCCAGGCTTGGCTGCCTGTTTGGCATGCTCCTGAATGACAACCATGTCAACGTAAGCCTTCATCAGCTTTTCCGGCAATTCACCAATGCTGAACATGCGAGTCTGGTCAACAATGTAGCCGTCAAAAACGCCGACAAAATCGACAGTTATCGGCTCATTCCTGTGTATTTTCTTATAACTCGCTCCCTGCGGAAAGGAGGGATTCAGGCCGACGCCGCCCAACGGCGTGTCCGAATAGGTCGGGACTGCACTGTCGGTCCCCGAAAAAGTATGTCCAAAAAATATTTCGCTGTTAAAACCACGCATACGAACCAACCCTTGATGACCGGCTTTTCTGGCAACGAATTCCAGTTCTGCGGCCAGTTCAAGATCTGTCAGTCCCTCACAGATCACATCAGGCACCCGCTTACAGACTTTATCGAGGATCAGTGCAGCATCCTTCATAATGTTGATTTCGTAGGCAGACTTAACAGCACGCACATTACGAATCAGAGGCGTCGCATCAATGATGGCACACCCGCCAAGTCCTGCCTGGAATCTCTGCATCACGGCTACAGGAACGACGTCCAGCTCCATGCCGACCGTCTCCGGCATGGTATAACCGAAGTCTGCAAGGACACCCGGGATATCACGAGGACTTTTGAAAGGGATTATTTCCTTCAAACCCGACTCCATTCTCGCCCGTGCGTAATCCTTGCGCACCAGATAGAGCGCCTCACCTTCGGCCGGGACATACAGCGCACCCTGTTGAATTGCTCCGGTGAAGTAAAAGAGATCGGCATTCTGCACCATAAGAACCGCATTCAGGCTGTGGATAACCATTTCATTTTGCAGCTTTGCAATACGAGTCTTCAGTTCTGAAGCAGGGGTTATACGCATTTCCCATTCTCCTTGGAAGATGTCAGCGGCAGCAGAGTCATAAAGCATAAACTATACATTAGATACAGAGTAAAACCCATTGATTTACAAGGTACAATTTGAAGATAATAGCTTGTATGCAAAAAAAACGAAAATCAGTCCGGGAAACAAACCAAAATGTCGTCATTGAAATAAGCCATTGTTATTTATAGACTTTTATGCAGACCAATGACAACAGCATAGTTATCAAACACAAATAAATCTGAGCAATCACCAGGAAAAGACCTTGCAGACAAATAAATTTATCACAGCTGCCGCTTGATTATTCGATCTGATCTGGTAATGATTTATTTCTGTGCAAAATGCTAAAAAGGTATACCTCTAAGGTGTTTCACTCGTACTCTCCCTTTCTTTCCACATATCTATCCACAGGCAACTGTGGACTGTATACAATTCCTCACAAAAATCTTACAAAAAACCGGCCGGGTGAATACCCGGCCGGATGCGTTTCTGGAATTCAGCAGAGACTATTTCACTTCCTGCTGATAACGTTCTTTGTAGTAAGCCTTCATCTCTTCGACACGCTTGGGATCAAAGCCCTTGGTATACCACTCGTGCTCTTTGCGACCATCAATATACTTGGCAATGATCTGCTCGTAAACTTCAGGCTTGCCAGCCTTCTCACAGGCTTCTTTCGCTTCAGGAAGAAGTCCCGTATAAAAATGTTTGGCCACATCGTAGATGCCGTGCCACCAGGCATAGTCCGGGCCGCTCATGGCAGCGCCATGACGAGCACGGCGACCTTCATGGTGCCAGAGCTCCCAGTAGATCCAGTCGATCTTGTCATCGAAGTTATCTTTGGAGATGACATCTTTCTCCATCAGGAGTTCCCGGATCTCTTTGGCCGGGACAGCAAACTTGTCATTGTACAAAGCGACAAAACTGTCAAGTTGCTTGTAGAAACCTCCTACGAACGACGAGCTGTGACAGGCGGAACAGACATCCTGCATGTCTGCCAGCTTCTTTTCCCAATTTTCCGTTCGTTTTGAAATCGGTGCACGCAGGTCCCAGGCCAGACGGGTACCCACGTCGTGGGTAACAGGCTGATTGGCTGTGGCACTCATGTGACAGGTGGCACACGTTGCCGCATCATAGTAATCCTGTCCTGCGACCCACTTGGGTTTGTCCATATTCAGATTCTCTTCGAAAGCCCGATAGAGAATGCCATGCTTGGACTCTTCATAGACCTCTTTCTGGGGATGATCGGGGCCGAGATGACATTTACCGCAGGTTTCCGGTTTTCGTGCCTGCTCTTTGCTGAAACGATGTCGTGTATGGCAGGCCGAACATGTGCCCTTGGAACCGTCCGGATTGACACGGCCGATGCCTGTATTGGGCCAGGTATCCGTATCGAGTGAACCATCAGCATTGACCTGAACGAGAGAGCCATGACACTGGCGGCAACCAACGGCGACCGCCGGCTCACCGCCGATCGTCTGGCCAAGCATGCCATCTTGAGTGTTCAGGATGTCACCAGCTTTGGCATGGTGACTGCCTTCCTGTTCTGCAGTTTCCTTGGGATGACACTGGCCACAGTCACGCGGTGAGACGATAATCGCAACCGAGAAACCGTTGTGATCCATAGCATCTACATCACCCTGGTCTGCTTTGTGACACTCATAGCAACCGACACCGGCGTTCCAGTGGGCACTGTCTTCCCACTGACTGACAATACCGGGCATACCTTCGTGGCAACCCAGACAAGCCTGAGTTTCTGCCGAAAGCCTGTCTGAAGCTGCCAGGCTGACTCCCGCCGTCAGCAACAGCAGAGCAGCCATCAGAACCACCCGCAAAACCAAATTTTTTCTCATACGGAATACCTCCCACTCGAATTGATGGTTATCAGACCGGTGTGAAATTTTTTTCTACTTTCCTGTATCTTTTACATGGTTGCAAAAAAACTTTTGAAAACAATTAAAAGATATCGCAAATGAAAATTTTCACAACATTAGGCGGAAAATCATTTTAAATAATTGATAATTGACTCAAGTCGATTACCCCTTACAAAAAACCGGACAGATGTGTTCAGTCGGCAGGATCAATACCATGGATAACGATCATGAAGATTCCGTTTGCAGGAACTGTTCGATATCAGCAGAAAACAGAACATTATGACTCTAACTATCGTACTGCCCTCACGTAAAGCATGACAGTGCCTACGGACACACTTGCCCTCGATAGACTTTGATCCTATACTGCGGCATTTATTCACCAAGGGAGAAGTATTGATGTCTGGACAATGGTGGCAAGTATTATTTGCTGGAAGCTTTGCTGGAGCCGCCACATTAGCGGGGATGTCGATGGTCCTTGCCTTCGAGAAGTGGAGCCGCCGTTATTCTGCAGTCCTGGTTTCTTTCTCGGCAGGTGTTCTCCTTGGCGTTGGAGTTCTTCATATTCTCCCGGAAGCCATGGAGATGACCACCAGGGCGCCCTTTTTTATCCTCCTCGCGTTCATTCTTTTCTACTTCTTTGAGCACCACCTGTTGATCCACGCGGGACATGAAGAGCAGCACCATGTCAACCTGGAGATTGCTGATTGTCACGATGGTTGCTGTTTGCACCCCCATCCCATGGGCTGGGTGGCATTTGTCGGCATGGGGCTTCACTCATTGATAGACGGTGTGATCATCGGGACCGGCTTTGAAGTCAGTCAGGACCTTGGCTTGCTGGCTGCGTTGGGGGTCATCGCGCATGAAGTCCCTGAAGGAATCGCGATGGTCGCCATTTTGCTGCACTACGGCTGGCAGCGCCGGAGAGCCATTCAACTGACAGCTTTCGTCGCACTGGCGACTCCGGGAGCCGCCTTCCTTACCTTTGCCCTGGTCAATAACCTTTCAGAACCACTTCTCGGCGACCTGCTCGCTACAGCCGGCGGCTCTTTCATCTACATCGCCGCATCAGACCTGATTCCAGAATCCCATCGCAGCCGTGGCCTGTCTGCGACCTTAGCCCTCTGCGGCGGCATCCTGCTCGCCTGGTTGGCCGGCTTTCTGGCTCATTGAGGACTGTGCCTGTGTTGTCTGGAGTTTCAGGATGGAAACTATTTATGTTCACCTGAAAACGAATCGGGGACATTCAATATCGAATGTCCCCGAATTCCAACGTCTCTCCGACTTTATCCCCTTATTCCTTCTGTCCACAATCACTCGGATCCCCGGCCAACTTTGCCAGAGCATGTGGTAATGCCGGTAATATAGCTTCCAGGTTTTCCCGCGCGGCCTTGGGGCTTCCGGGCAGATTAACAATCAGCGTCTGACCTCGCACACCGACGACTGCACGCGACAGCATCGCGTGCGGCGTTTTACGGAGACTCTGCATGCGCATCACTTCCGCCATCCCTGGAATTTCGTAATTAATCACCTGCAAGGTTGCCTGGGGTGTCACGTCACGGGGTGTCAGGCCGGTGCCACCCGTCGTCACAATCAGGCTGAGCTGCTCCTGGTCAGCCCAGGCAGTCAGGATTTCGACAATTGATTTGATATCGTCAGGAAGGATTATAATATGAGTCACCTGGCCAACGGCATCGAGCAATTCGCGAACAACAGGGCCGCTCTCATCAACCCGTTGGCCCTGGGCGCCTTTATCTGACAGCGTCAGGACACCGATACGTAACGCATCTGTTGCTTTCATTGGCTACCTTCGACGGCAATCGGCTCAAGAATTTCTACAGAATCACCTGTTTTCACCGGGCCTCCCTCTAACACGATGGCAAAAATTCCTTCCCGCGGCATGACACAATCTCCGGCCTGATGGTAGATGGCACAGCGATCATGACAAACCTTGCCGATCTGGGTGATTTCCAGCAATGCACTCGCCCCGACCCGTAACCTTGTGCCTATAGGCAGGGAATACAGGTGAATCCCTCGTGTTGTGAGATTCTCGGCAAAATCACCGGCACCGACATTCAGTCCGGCGGCACGCATTTTTTCTATGCTCTCATCGGCCAGCAGGCTGACCTGACGATGCCAGTCGCCACCATGGGCATCACCGACCAAGCCAAAGCCTTGTTGTAACTCCCCCTGGCCAACATCGGTTTTGCGTTCACCCTTGGCCTTGCTGATACAAACTGCAATAATTTCTTTGTTGACTGTTTTCATTTATCCACCGGTTTTCTTGATTCGATGTTCCAGTTCCTTGCGAGCGGCAGTCGCCACAATATTTGAGACCTGACGACTCTTCGCCAACTCCTTGATATCCTTCATCGTCAGGTAGCTGATAAAGCGTAAAGCCTTTGGAGGCGGTGTCTTCGGATGTACGATCAGGGCTTTCTTGATTTCGTAGTTTTTCACCCAATCTTTGTTAAGCAGAATCATGCGGATCAGATCATCGCTGGACGTCTTGTTCTTGGCCACCATGAGAACCTCACCGTCGCTGATTCTTGGATTCTTCATAACCGCACCCTGAATCAGCTTGTTCGACTCCTTCATCATAATGGTACGCCATTCCTTATCGCCGGTCAGCCCCATCTTGATTTTTTCTGCTACTTTAAGGTCGAGGGCGATCTGATATTTCGAAAGACCGCTCCGCTCCGCCTCTTCCATCAACGACTCAATCTCTGTTTGTCCGGGACTCTCCCCATCGGCATCCGCGTCTGCTTCAGCGCCACCTTCCTGGTGTAACTCCCGGGATGAGTATTCCTGGTCAACTTGATCAGGCTCCCGCCACCCCAACTTGAACTTCAAGTCCTTTTCTGCAGAGGGGTTGGCAATAATGATCTCAATGAGCTGAGGGTGCTGAGACAGCAGTTCCTGATGGTCGGCAAGACGCTCCAGCACATCAGATGGTGCTTTCCCGGCAAGATAGAGGAGTGTATTCAGAGTGGTCGCCGGATGCATGACGACCACTCTCATCAGTTCGTCATCCTTCATTCTGGCTCTGACAAGCAGATCGATCAGCTGCGGGTGCAGCAAATCATCTTTGAGAATCTCAATCAGGGTCGCTGCAGGTGCCTCCCGTAAATTTTTAACAGCTGACTTCCTGATCTCGACATCACTGCTGCGACAAAGGAAGAAGAGAACTGTCAATAAATCTTTGCCGGCAAGGGGAAGAGTACCGCGCGCGGCCGCTAGCTGGAGGTCACGGGGGGCTCCAGGTGCAACAATCCGTGCGCTCTCGGGTGAGACTTTCAAACGCACTATGGTTGACTGAACTTGTTCCATAAATCAATACATCTCTCAGAATCCAGCTTCATTCAGAGTTTCGGACGGGCACTATCTGGATTTAATAATTGTGGTCATCAACCCTGTCTCGCCAGCCTCACGGGCAGCGGTATCCGCCTCATCCTTCGTTGCAAAGCTGCCGAATCGAACCTGACTCAAGGTTTTTACAACCTGAACCGGCTCGGCGTAGACCTTAACTCCCTGCTCGAGAAAACGTTGACTCAGTTTCTTGACACTGTTTGCTTCCAGAAACGTCCCTGCATAGATTACGTACCGATCTCCGGCAGGAGCGCTATAAGCTCCCGGCTCAATCGATCGTGCAAAATCAAGGGCTTCCTGAACGTCATTACTGCTATAGGTTCCAAGACGCAGACGCGTCATGTTCAAGGTTGCATCGACCGGTGTAATAAGAGGTTCATAACCAAGCTTCCTGATTTTCATCACCAGCGCATCGCGATTTGATTCCAGCAGATAGGAACCGGCGTCCAGAGCAAAATTGCCACCTGCCGTTTGCAGGGCTGATCCATCAGGTTTTGCCGAATCGGCGGGTTGAGGCAATACGCTAACAGGTGCTGCAACGTTCTGCTGAGCTGAACCAGCTTCGGCTGTCTGTCTGGCATCTGCAACCTTGGTCGACGATTGCTCAACAGGCTCCTCTTGCGACTTTGCTTCAGCCACCTTGTCCTCAGATGCCGTCGCAGGAATAGTCGGTGGGTTTATCACAGCTTCCGGCTGTTTGTCGGCAGCAACCCTGGTAATTGGCTCAGCAGGTGGTGGCGGCAAAGTAACAGACTTTATGTTAGTCTGAGCAGGGGCCGGTATAGCCGGTGCCGGAGGCTTTGTACCACCCAAGCCAATGAAATAATAAGCACCCGCTCCAATAAACAGCAACAGAACCATCAGAAGCATCCGTGTTCTGGAATTGCCGTCGCTGTTAATTTTAAGCTCAACCTCATCCTGCGCCGACTCTTCAACTGTGTGCTCACCATCTACAAACGCTGCGTTCAAATCCGTTTCCGGAAAGTCGTCATTATCATTCAAGTCCAACCCTTGAGACTTATTCTGACTGCCCAGACTGGGCCCCGGGAAATTATCATCACTCAAAGCTGACTCTGGAGTTTCATTCTGGTCGTCAGGATTGATTTCCGGAAAATCGTCGTCGTCATCAAAAGTAAACTTATTCTTTTCATGCATATAAAGTCTCCCGTACTAC
>JBPPMD010000381.1:0-4731 GCA_051305875.1 Desulfuromonadales bacterium
GCATCGTCAAGGAGTTTGCGGATAATGGCAGACTCGCCGATAAAGGTTCTGCCGAGATCTGCCGTTTTTGATTTTTTGAGATATTCGACTTCGTTCTTTAAACGGGTGCTGGCCAGCAGCTTCTCAAGGACGATCTTGACTTCTTCGACGTTGAATGGTTTGTTCAAATAATCGGCCGCGCCGTTGCGCATAGCCCGGATAGCGGATTCAGCAGAGTCGTCGGCCGTGAGCATGATGACCGGAAAACCGATCCCTTGCGCTTGCAACATCTCCAGCAGGTCAAGTCCGTTCGGCCCTTCGCCCAGATCGTTGTCCAGCAGCAGGGCGTGTGGCTGCCAGGCGCAGATTTTCTCGACCGCTCCCAGCGAGCTGTTGAGCAGTTGTGTTTCGTAGCCTTCCTTCTGCAGCGATCTCGACAGCATGCTGATGATCAATTCATCATCATCCACCAGAAAAATACGACCTTTTTGGCTCATGCAGCTACTCCTGTATCCTTTGTGTCAATGGCAGTGTAATTGCAAATGAAGTACCGATGCCGACCTGGCTGTGAACAACAATGCTGCCGCCATGTTGTTCAACGAGTCGTTTGCAAATGGACAAGCCAAGCCCCGTGCCTTTGGTCTTGGTCGTGAAGAAGGGGGTGAAAATATTCGCGCGCGATGCTTCTGACATGCCTTTACCCTTATCGGAAATCTTGATCGAGACGCAGTCCTCGCCGTCCATGGCCGTGGTCGTGGTGATGTTTCCCTCTGCTTCCATGGCATCGACGGCATTGAGGTAGATATTCAAAAAAACCTGCTGTATCTGTGAAGAATCAATTTCCACCTGCGGCAGTTCTGTTGCGAAATCTTTTTCGAAATGAATGATAAAGTCGGCATTTTTGCTGGAGACCATCTCTACATTCTTGAGCGAGTTTTCGAGTAACCGGTTCATGTCAACCAGGTCAAAGTGAGGTTGCGGCGGCCGGGCATAGTTCAGCAGGTTCTTGAGTAGTTTTTCCATTCGGTTGATTTCATTGATGATCCTGGCGAAGACTTCTTTGTCTTCAGCCGGCAATTCCAGCTCATCAGCGAGAACATCGAGGGAAACCTTGACACCTGCCAACGGATTTTTGATTTCGTGTGCCAGTCCGGCGGCCATCTGGCCGACCAGCGCCATCTGATTGACGAGCTGCTGTTTTTCTTCTGCGTGCAGCTGCTCGGTGATATCCCGACAGAAGGTGAGCAGATGTTTCTTCTCCCCGATGTACAACGGTCCCATACTCATAGCCACTTGTATCAGACTGCCGTCTTTTTTTACCCTTTTGACTCTTTTGTGCGACCATGCATCAGAAGGTACACTAAGCATACGCTCACGAAACTTCTGCTCCTTGCCTTCACGAACCAACGCGGTGACATCCATGCCGATCATCTCGTCGATCTCATAACCATAAAGATTGGCAGCTGCCTTGTTGGCAGAAACGATCCGACCCAGATCCTGGTTTTCCAGTCCGGTAATCATGATGGCGTCACCGGCACTTTCGAACAGGGTCTGGTAAAGCTTGTGCACCGACTGGAACTTTTCCTGTTCAGTCTTTAAGGACAATGCCATGCCATTGAACGAGTCGGCCAGGGTGCGAAATTCGTTCTTGAGGTTGGTGTCAAAGCGATAATCCAGATCGCCGTTTTCCAGAGCTTGTGCCGCATGAACGAGAGAGCTGACCGATCCGGTAAAGCGCTTGAGAAAAAAGCTGGTAATGATGATGATGGCAAGCGGGCCGAGAACCAGGCAGGCAATCAAAAAATGGTTGGTGGAGTTGATGTCTGCGTTGATTTTAGTGATGCGCTCGGAAATTTTTGCAGCAGATGCGGTCGACAGGGACTCCACGTTCTTCAGCAGGCTTTCGCCTTCTGAAAAAGCCGACCTTCGGGCCTTTTCCAAATGCTCAGGGTTGGCCCTGATGGTCAAGGTCTGGCTGAGCAGGTTCATGTAGTTGTCAACGTTGTCTTCCAGCCTGTTCAGTCGAGTTCTGGTCTCTTCCGAATGGTGACAGCTCAGGCAGATTTCTGCCTGTCTCGTGGGCTCGGAGATGTGTATAAGAGACAGGTCTGGCTGAGCAGGTTCATGTAGTTGTCTACGTTGTCTCCTAACTTTACCAGTCGATTTTTGGTCTCTTCCGAATGGTGACAGCTCAGGCAGATGTCTGCCGAGTCTTCCATGGCTTCAATGAGCGCAATCGAGGCTTCAAAACCCCTGAAGTGTGGTGAACCCTGCAGCAGAAGATCCGACTGGGTTGCCTTGATATGGTGTCCCAGGCTTTTGCGAAGGAACTCCACTTCGTGAAAGGAGATAACCTGTTCCAGCTTTCTGGTCACGTCCTGAATGGAAAAGACAATATAGACCCCACCGGCGATAAAACAGCAGAGCATCAGGGTTAAGCCGAGCAGGACCTGTTTTCTCATAAGCGTCTATCCTGTCAGTTGTTCAGACTGCTATACGTTTTCAAATCGAATCCGCTGTGTTCGGCATAGTCGAACACCGGCTGATAGTCACCCACAGTTGTTTCGATGAATTTGTCAATATTCATCGCGCTCAAAATCAACCGGCCTTCCTTGCTCTGATGAATCGTCAATAACTGATGTTTCAAGGCACGCTTGACTTCATCTGGCAAGTCATGTCGGACCGCCAGACTGTTGGCAGGGACATGGGGAGATGTCGAGAGGATTTCCAGCTCATTCAGGATCCTCTTGTCCGTTGTCGACATCTGGTAAAATATGGTGTTTTTGGCTGCGCCTATGTCGGCGACGCCGTTCAATACATCATTGATAGCGCCTTCATGGGTGCCACTGAAGTAATATTCCTGGAACCATTTTTTATAATCATTAATGCCGATTGTCTTGAAGTAGTTGAGGGGCAGCAGGTAGCCGGCGGTGGTCGATTTGTCGACAAACACCATGCGTTTACGGTGCATGTCTTCAGCCGTTTTGATGCCGCTGTCCTTTCTGACAAAAACCATCCCGTAATAAGTCGATGAACCGCCGACATATTGTGGCCTGGCCAGAGGCTCCACTCCAAACTTGCTGATTGCTACAGCCCCGGTGAAACTGCCGAAAAAAGCCCCATCCAAACCGAGGTCATTGAAATTATCGATGACATTGCCGTAGCTCGGCAGGATTTTGATTTCAATAGGAGCGCCTAGTTTCTGCGACAGGTAAGCCAGCAATGGCTCATAGCGTTTCTTCTGGTTGAAAATGCCCTGCTCCGGGATCAGGCCGATGGTCAGTTTGCCGATGCCGGGATTTGGCGGCTGCACCGGAGACGCCTGCTCCTGTTGGTTGCATCCGGCCAGAAACAGACAGAGCAGGCAAAATAAACTCAATCCAGTCAAACTAGAGGTCAACGGTTGTCGCATATGTGGGATCATCGGCAGATTATTGCTCAATAGTGAAAGTGGTGTCTGAAACGATAGTGAAAAAATAACGGACTTAAAACCAGAATAAAGGTTAGCCACGAAGTCACCAAGACACGAAGTAATCTATAATGCACTTCCTGGTGTCTTGGTGACTTAGTGGCAAAAACAAGTGTTTGTAGCATCCGGGGATTCCGGATAGCACAGATACGTATATAATAATCGGCGGGTGTAAAGCAAAGATTTTAATCTTTTTGCGCGGATCGCGATGGCGATTTAAACAGACTTTGAGTGGACATGCGCCTCACTCAAGTGGGGTATGAAAAGATTAGCCATCAAGCTTGGTGGCAATGGGTTATTGAACCATGTCTTAAATTTTCAGCAGAACTGTAAACCACACCGGTAAGTATTTTCTGCAATCATCACGCTCCAGGAGACTGCCCCGCAGCGTTGCAACGTCTCATCCTCAAAGCTGATCACCTGGTCCGGTTGCAACGGCTCGTGAGCCAGCATACCCGAACCACCGTGGCTGATGTCTGTGAGAATCCCTCTAGATGAAACCCGTGTTGAAACGCCATTGGCGATGGTTTCATAGGAAAAATTAACCGGCTGCACATGTGGTCGACGAAACGTGTGCCGCTTTTCCTGCTCAAAGTTGTTTATCAGTGTATTCAGGCCGTCCTTTACATTGCTCTGATCTTTAAAAATCAGCTCAATCAGGCCAATCATTCTGTCCAGTCTGAAAGGCTTCTCAAGCAGATGCCAGGCGCCATGCTTTCGCGTTGTCCTGATAATATCATTCAGCTCACTGGATTTCGTATCGGACGTCGTCATGATAATAATCGGAACATAAGGACAACATTTATCGATGGCTTGCAGCAGTTCCAGGCGACTCGGATCTTTAAGGTCGAAGTCGAGCAGAAACAGATCGAAATCGCAGCCCGCAACTGCCTCGATGGCCTGCTCGGTTGTTACCGCGGTTCTGATATCGAGAAAGCGTCCTTTACAGGCCCGTTCCAGAGCCCATAGTAGCAGCTGTTCATCATCGACGGCGAGAATGCGCATCAAATTTGTATTCACTGATCACCCCACAAAAAATTAATAATTCATATTAAAAAGCATTCAGACAATGCTGAGCAAGAGTCATTCCAGATGTGCCGGAGATGTCAGGCTGTTTCTAAAAAAAAAGAAAAAAATGTCGGCCGACAAACCGTCAAGCAGATCATTGTATTACACGTGTAAAACGCTAAGGTGTACCATTTACATACTTAATAATGCCTAAACGTTTGCTCTCTGCTTGTCAGGTCAAGTTTTTGTCGCAGTCATCATTTTTGTGGTATGCA
>JBPPMD010000015.1:0-5343 GCA_051305875.1 Desulfuromonadales bacterium
TTCTCTCCGACGCGAAAAAAAGAATTCAAGCAGGTGGTGGCCGTCTCTATCGGGGACACCGGCATGCAAGTGATTGGCTTTGTCACTCAGGCGATTTCGGAACACATGCCGAAAGATTTTCGAGAAGAAGATAGCATCCTGGTTTATCTACCCCTGAGTTATATGATTGGGGGTTATGCGGTCCTGATGCCACGCAGTGCGGTCCGCCCCCTGGATATGAGCATGGAGGAGGCGATGCGCTTTACCTTGACGGCCGGCGTAACGGGCACAACGCCGCGTCCTCCAGGGGGTGGGCGATAAATCTTGGGCGAAAAAGGGAGCGCAAAACAGTCTTATTTGTTCTTCCATATGTTTTCCCGCTGTTTTACTGCAATTATTCAGTGTTTCCTACAAATCCTGGCATTTAAGACTCAACCCTCACTGGCCGTGACAACTTGGCCATTTTTCTGTCATACAAAAGTAAGTCGAATGAGATGAATCGCAACGACAGGTTGCCCGGCTCTTATCTGTAGCCTTGCGCCTGCAGCGAGAAGAGATAGGCATACTGGCCAGCCAGTTGCATCAACTGTTCGTGGCTACCCTGCTCGACAATGCGCCCCTTGTCGATAACGACGATCTGATCGGCCATGCGCACGGTCGAAAAACGGTGCGAGATCAGGATCGTCATTTTGCCCCGGCTCAATTCGCGAAAGTGTTCGAAAATGGACGCCTCGGCGGCAGCATCCATGGTGGCCGTCGGTTCGTCGAGCACCAGCAGGTCGGCTTTGCTGCGCATGAAGGCGCGGGCCAGCGCGATCTTCTGCCATTGACCGCCGGACAGTTCACGCCCGCCTTTAAACCATTTGCCGAGTTGGGTATCGTACTGCTGCGGCAGCTTGTCGATAAACTCATGCGCCATGCCCTTCTCGGCGGCCTCCTGCCAGCGCTGCCGATCCTCGAAGTGGCTCATGTCGCCGGCGCCGATATTTTCGCCGACCAGGAACTGGTAGCGGCCGAAATCCTGGAAGATGACGCCGATGCGCTGACGCAGGGCGTCGCCTTGCCACTGCTGCAGATCGAGACCGTCGAGCAGGATGCGCCCTGCGCCAGGCTGGTAGAGACGGGTCAACAGTTTGATCAGGGTGGTTTTCCCGGAACCGTTCTCACCGACCAGCGCCAGGCTGTCGCCCGGTTTGATATGCAGGCTGACCTGCTGAAGGGCCGGTTCTTCACTACCGGGATAGGCGAAGCTGACCTGTTCAAAACGCACGCCGTCCCCCGGCGCAGGCCCCTGCTGCAGCTCCCCTTGCGCAGTCGGCACCGGCTGCTCCAGGTATTCATACAGGTTCGACAGGTAGAGGTTGTCTTCGTACATGCCGCTGATGGCAGAAAGGCTGGCCGAAACCGCCGACTGCCCCTGTTTGAACAGCATCAGGTACATGGTCATCTGGCCAAGGCTGATGGTGCCGCGGATGGCCGCCAATGCAATCCAGGCGTAGGCACCATAAAAAGCAATGGTACCGAGCAGGCCGAGGATGAAGCCCCAGCTGTCGCGACGCAGGGTCAGTTGGCGGTCCTCGGCAAACAGTTTGGCAAAAATCGCCTGGTAGCGTTGCAGCAGCTTCGGACCGAGGCGGAACAATTTGACCTCTTTGGCGTAATCCTCACGCGCCAGTACGGTTTCCAAATACATCTGCATGCGCGTCTCCGGCGAGCGCCAGCGGAACAGGCGGAACTTGTCACCGGAAAATTTTGCCTCAGCCAAAAACTCCGGGATACCACCGACAATCAGGATCAGCACTGCCCAGGGTGAAAACTGCACGAGCAGGAAGGCGTAACTTGCCAGCGAGATGCCATTCTGCACAAGGCCGAAGGTTCGCGTCACCAGGCTTAACGGGCGGGTCGATGCTTCACGCCGGGCGCGGGTCAGCTTGTCATAGAATTCCGAATCTTCGAAATGTGCCAGCTTGAGAGTCAAAGCTTTTTCCAGGATCATCAGGTTGATACGCTGCCCCATCAGCGCCCGCAGCAAAGCCTGGCATGTCGAGATGCCGCGCTGCGTGCCGGCAATCAGAGCCACGACCCCCGCTTCGGCAGCGACAAACAGTAAAACGTAGCTGGTATCAGCGCTGCCGGTCTGCTGGTGCTGGCCCATCGCTGCTACCACACCGTCAACAATCAACTGGCCGATCCAGGCCACGGCTGCGGGGAGCACCCCGGCAATCAGGGTCAACAGGGCAAAGATCGTTGCCAACCGTTTGCTGGTCGACCAGACCAGCTCCAGGGCACGACGGCTGTAGCGGAAAACGTCTATAAAATGCCTGGAAGGCGGATCGATATCGTTGGCCAGTGGTGGGTATTTCAAGAGTTATCCTGTCGGCTGTGCATGTGTTATCTGGAGTTTCTTGATGGCAACTATTCTAACAGATAAGCAGCACATATGGTTTTCTGTTAAGGTGGACGAACTGTCTCGTCCTTCAACCATTACATAAATAAAGAAGAGCATGCCATGATTCCATCAGCCTTTGCCACCCTGCCATTAAACCATTCGATGATCCAGAACCTTACCTCCCTCGGCTATAGCGAAATGACGCCGATTCAGGCCCACAGCCTGCCGCTGATCCTGACGGGGACTGACGTGATCGCTCAGGCGAAGACCGGCAGCGGCAAGACCGCCGCCTTCGGCATCGGCCTTTTATCACGGCTGGCAGTGACCAGCTTCAGCGTACAGGGGTTGGTGTTGTGCCCGACCCGAGAACTCGCTGACCAGGTCGGCAAGGAATTGCGGCGCCTCGCCCGGTTTACCGACAACATCAAAATTCTCACCCTCTGCGGCGGTGTCCCCTTCGGCCCCCAGATCGGCTCCCTCGAACATGGTGCTCACATCGTGGTCGGCACTCCTGGCCGGATTCTCGATCACCTGAGGCGCGGGACTCTCAACCTCAAGTCCCTGCGCATGCTCGTCCTCGATGAAGCCGATCGCATGCTCGACATGGGCTTTCAGGAGGATCTTGGCGCCATCGTCGCCGCCGCCCCGGGCAACCGACAAACTCTTCTCTTTTCAGCCACTTACCCAGACTCGGTTGCCGCCATGAGCGCGACGGTGCAACGTCAGCCGGTTACGGTCAAGGTCGAGGCGCTCCATGACAGCCGGCAGATCAGGCAGCTCTTGTTTCTGGTGGAGAGCAGGGAACGACTTGCCGCCGTGGCGCGGATTCTTGGTCATTACCGTCCGGAATCGGCCCTGGTGTTTTGCAACACCAAAAAAGACTGTCAGAGTGTGGCCGACGCCCTGACGGCACGCGGCTTTTCGGCTCTGGCAATCCATGGCGATCTGGAGCAGAACGAGCGCGACCAGGTGCTGGCGCGCTTTGCCAACAAGAGCGTTTCAACTCTGGTCGCCACCGATGTCGCGGCGCGCGGCATCGATATCAAGGAACTGACCGCCGTCATCAATTATGAACTGACTCGCAACCCGGAGGTACATATCCACCGCATCGGCCGCACCGGTCGCGCCGGCGAGCCGGGCTTGGCCTTAAGTCTGGCGACAGCAGCGGAGAGCCGACGGGTTGCAGCAATTGAAGATTATCTTGGCGCCAGCATTGACCGCGCCGACCTGGAGACCTTGAGCATGCCGTCGTCCGCCGCTCTCGAAGCGCCGATGGTCACCCTCTGCATCGATGGCGGCCGCAAAAACAAGGTACGCCCCGGCGATATCCTCGGTGCCCTCACCGGCGAGGCTGGGATAGCAGGGAGCGAAGTCGGCAAAATCAATGTCTTCGATTTTCACACCTATGTCGCAATTCGCCGGGACAGCGCCAGACTCGCGTTGACCCGCCTGAGTACAAACAAGATCAAAGGACGTTTTTACAAAATCCGCACATGCAGTTAAAAAGTCATTGCTGAATTCCCAGGATGTGCGATTCTAGCCCCACTATGAAGCCATCAGAACTCCAGGAACACTTGAAATCGTCACCGCAGCTGTATCTGCTGGATGGATCCAGCTACATTTACCGCGCCTACTACGGCATCAGGGACCTTGCCACCTCTGGCGGGATGCCGACCAATGCAGTCTTCGGTTTCACCAAAATGCTCCTGGATTTGCTTCGGGAGCACTGTCCCGATTATCTGTCCGTCGTATTCGATCGCCCCAGGGAAGAGACCTTCCGCAGGGAGATCTATCCCGAATACAAGGCCAATCGGAACGATATGCCCGTAGATCTGGCGCACCAGATTCCCTATATCAAACAAATCCTGCAGGCTCTCAATATTCCTGCCCTGGAAGCTCCCGGGTTTGAAGCCGACGATGTGATTGCCACACTGGCCCGCCGTTATGCCGCAGAAGGAGTCCAGGTCACAGTCGTCACCGGCGACAAGGATTTGCTGCAGATTGTCGACGACAGGATTGGTCTGCTCGACACTATGAAAGATAAACGTTCAGGGCCTCAAGAAGTCCTTGAGCGCTTCGGCATCCCCGCGGAGTTGGTGCCGGATGTTCTGGGACTGGCCGGTGACACCTCGGACAACATCCCCGGAGTACCCGGGATCGGTGAAAAAACTGCTGCCGAGCTGATCAGGCGTTTCGGCTCTCTGGAAGGCGTTCTCGAGTGGAAGAGCCTGATTAGTGGTCAGAAGCGCAGGCAGAATCTGCATACCTATGCAGACCAGGCCCGGCTCTCGAAAATCCTGGCAACCGTCCGCTATGACGTCACCCTGGAGATCCCCCTTGTCGAACTGCAGAGACAGGCTCCGAACCTGTCGACATTGATTCCCCTGTTGCGTGAGCTGGAATTCGAGGCTCTCGAGATCGCCTTTACCCCGCCGGCAGCGGGCGTGGTCGAACTCTTCAGCGACGGTTCGGGCAGAGTCTCGGGACCCGGCGGATATGGTGTCATTCTGCGCTATGGCGAACATGAAAAGGAGTTGAGCGGTTTCGAGCCAAAATCCACCTCTCAGCGCATGGAACTGCTGGCGGCGATCAGAGGACTGGAAGCGTTGAATAACCCGAGTACCGTACGCGTGTTCAGCGATTCGCAATATCTGGTACGGGGGATGAGTCAATGGATTCATGGCTGGATCCGCAACGATCGGCTGAATACCCCGGAGGCCCTCGCTAACCAGGATCTCTGGAAGCAGCTCGCAGTTCTGTCTGACAAACATGCAATCACCTGGCAATGGGTGCGTGGCCATGCCGGGCATCCTTTCAATGAGCGCTGCGACAAGCTGGCCAAGTGGGCAGCAGAGGCTGGCATGTTGACAGCCGAGGTTCTCAGACAGTCCGGAGAAAAGATCATGGAAGAGGCGACAAACCCGTTGCCGGCAGTGCCGGCTCAACTGGACCCGGTTCCGGTTCGGAAAGACTCA
>JBPPMD010000045.1:0-2059 GCA_051305875.1 Desulfuromonadales bacterium
TATACGGGCCGAAGCGAAAATTTGGATGTTTGAGAACAGATTTTAGCTCATTTGCAGGTTCATAGCCGTAGCTATGGACCAAAAAGGAGCTGAAATATGGGCCAAACAGCCGGATTTGCAGCCGGCTCATGAATAGTCCGACAGACTGCTATACATTGTTTCGATGACTCATCATGCGGCGCTCAAGGAGCGCTTTTTCCATCGCCAGTCCGGCTTGGGAAAGAAATATTTCCAGTGATTCCGTATCCCCGATCGGCTTCTCATCAGGCAGGTTATCACCATAAAGAACGGCAACCACCCGGCCTTCACTGATCAACGGACCGACGAAAACCTCATCAGGACGCTTGCCTCCCAGGTGGGTGAAGAAATAATCATTCCACGCTGTTCCCTGTGGCTCACTGCGGCAGGGTGCAAAAGATTTCAGAGCTTCGGTGAATACATGCTTTTCTGTTTTCGGCAGTCTGGTATTACGCACCCGAATGTCGGCGGACTCTCCATCCATTTCAATGCCGAATTGCCCAAGGCCGACAATTTCCTCTTCCTTGACCAGAAGAATCACGGCCCGATTCATCAATTCACTGGCAAAACGCAGAATCAGCAGAATGATACCACCACCGAGAGAAGGATTGTTCAATTCCTGAAGCATGCCGCGCAACAGATGCAGCCCCGGAGATTGCTGAGGAATCTGCGGCGAGGCGCCGGTTGCCACCTCCCCCATCTCCTTGAGAAGCTCCGCCCCGATGTTGTACATGTCCTGCTTTGCCGGTGGATCGTCATTGGGTCTGTCGCCAAGGGCGATAATTGCATCAACCAGAGCAATCAGGCTATCACGACCGCGCTCATCAAAGACATCGGTCTTCTTCGGTTTGGGGAAAAGTATCGGCACACCAAATTTGCGTACACTCTGCTCCGCTTCCTGATTGGGATGATCCGACATGACCAGAACCTGGAAGTCCGGATATCTGTTATGAACTTCCTGAAGAAGTTCCAGCCCGCCGAGGACACCACTGCCGTCGCGGCGCGGCATGATGAGATCGATGACCAGGGTGGTCGATTGAGGGTCGGCAACCTTTACGGCCTCCATAAAGGAATGATAATTGGTAAAAACATGGACCTGGGCTCTGCGTTCCTGCAACAGACTGGCAATCTGTTCGGCTGTCCCCGGATCATCGTCAACCACGATGAACTTGCGAACGGGAAGCTTAGCTGTCGCATGCGTTTGCGCATCTTCAGCAATGGGTTTGCCAGTAGACGCTTCGCCATTGACTTCGGCCAGCAACTGATCTATGTCGACCAGAGATTTACTGCCCTCTTCGAAATCTTCTCCACGGTGCCGCTTTTCGTCGAGGAGGCGGCTGCCCTCCATGGCCAGCCACTGAGGGTTGAGGCCGCTGTCGAGCATGAATTGCAACGGGTTCAGGTTGGTGTCCGCCATCTCGCCCGGATCGCCCAGTTCAAAAGAAAAAGATCCTTCATCCCAGCTGAAGAAGCTGTAAATGACCTTTTCAACCTGCTCGCGAACAGCCTTTTCAATCGCCTCACGGTCAACCCCGAAGTCACTGACCAGGACGTCACCGATACGACGATTGTCGTTTCTTTTCTGCTGAATGACGAGAACTTTTTTGAGGGTCGCCATGTCTGCCAGGCCCGCCCGCAGGACGAGATCGCCGATGTTCTCCGGAAACGTCGAAGCGGAGGCACGGATGACCTGGCCATCATGAAAGATGACACGCCCTTCCCGCTCACCGCTGTTTAACTGCAGCACACCGGACTTGCGGCTCAGGCTGACAATCTGGAGGATTTCCCCCAGACCGAGATCTTCAAGGTTACCAACGAGGCTCATAATTTCTTCACAAAAGCATCTATATCACAGGGACACAATATGTCGTAACAATCGGAAATTAAATGGAAATGAATATACTGCATAGCACGCCACCAAGTAAAGCAGGTATTCACCTCCAACCTCCAGCCTCCAGCTTCCAGCCTCCAGCCTCCAGCCTCCAGCCTCCAGCCTCCAGCCTCCAGCTTCCAGCCTCCAGCCTCCAGCCTCCAGCCTCCA
>JBPPMD010000046.1:0-10161 GCA_051305875.1 Desulfuromonadales bacterium
AGTTCAACAGGCATCTCTGGCCGACATCAGGATTTTTGCAGTGATACTGTCTGCAGAGCTCCTGCCAGCCGGTTTCGACCAGGACTTCACCCTGCACGTCGATGATGCCAAGAGGAATTCCAGTGGCACGCCACAGGCTGTCGAGCATTTTCTGTAAGGTCAGAAGATCGAGGATGTTTTTCAGCTTTTCGTTCATAAACCCCTGAATAAACTGCCGGCAGCGATGGGTATTGTAACCGTCCTGAATGGAATTAGTTTTCGTCCGGAGTTTCCGGATGGACGCGAATTAATGATACCAGACCATGCGGCACTTGTCGTAACCAGCCGGCATTATTGCTCACATGCAGGCCGATCAGAGCAAGATCAGACAGGATTACGGGCCGCAACAACCGCCTGCCCCAATGCCAGGCCACCATCATTGGGCGGCACAAGCGAATGCATCAGAACTTCGAAGCCTGAGTCTTCAAGCCGTGCCAGAGTCATCTCAGTCAGGAGGCAGTTCTGAAACACTCCACCGGAGAGCACAATTCTCTGCAGTGTTGTCCGTGACCGCAGCTCTTCGCAGACATCCAGAGTCATCGCTGCCAGGGATGCGTGGAAGCGCCCGGCAAGGGTTGCGGGATCGGCACCTTGCTTTTGCTGTTCAAAGATGTCTCGAACCATAAGCAACGGATCGAAAATGATCTGGCCACCTTCATTGTGCAGTTCATAGGGGAGACGCTGATTAGCGTGCGGATCAGCAGACATTTCGAGTTCAAGAGCAGCCTGGCCTTCATAAGAGGCCCTCTGGCGCAGGCCGAGCATAGCAGCAACGGCATCAAACAGCCGGCCGCAGCTCGAGCTCATGGGAGCGTTGATCCCTCTGGACACAGCCTGAGCAACCAGACCCAGGTCGGCAGGTGTGATGTTATTGAATGCCGGAGAATCAACAGGCAGCTCAGCGTAAGCCGCCTGCAGGTAGCTCAAGGCCATGCGCCACGGTTCTCTGGTCGCCAAATCGCCCCCGGGCATCGGTTGGTAGCGGAAATGCCCGACACGCTCACAGCTGCGCAGGTCACCGACCAGAAATTCGCCTCCCCACAGGTGGCCGTCTGTTCCATAGCCGATACCGTCGAAGATGACGCCGATGGCAGGATCCTCAACACCATGTTCGGCCAGGCAACTCGCCATATGGGCATGGTGATGCTGCACGGCGACGGCCGGCAGGCCACTTTCCTCGAGGGCATAGCGCGTAGAGTAGTAGTCAGGGTGCAGATCATGAGCGACCCGTTCCGGGCGAACCTCAAGAATCGTCTGCAGATGCTTGATGGTTTGCTTGAAAGAGTCATAAACCTCAATATTTTTCAGATCGCCGACATGTTGACTCAGAAAAGCACGGTCGCCACGGGTCAGACAGACAGTGTTCTTCAATTCGGCACCGACCGCCAGGACCGGCAGGCTTTCGCCCGACAAAGCAATCGCACGCGGTACAAACCCGCGTGAACGGCGCAGCAGCAGGGGACGATCTGCCATAACCCGGGCAATCGAATCATCAGTACGGGTATGAATGCGGCGATTGTGACTCAAAAAAACGTCGGCGACCGTTGTCAGGCGCTGGCGTGCTTCGTCGTCCTCGTAAGCGATCGGTTCATCAGAAAGGTTGGCACTGGTCATCACCAGGGCAGGAAAATCATCGTGCAACAGCAGGTGATGCAGCGGCGTGTACGGAAGCATGACCCCGAGATAGCGGTTAGCCGGGGCAATGCTTGCGGCAAGCGTGCAGTCCGGTTTCTTCTGCAGCAGCACAATCGGCCGTTCGACTCCCTGCAGCAGACCGGCCTCATCGACCCCGACATGGGCAATATTTTCCGCTGCACCGAGGCTTTTAACCATCAGGGCAAAAGGTTTTTCGTCACGTCGCTTGCGCTGGCGGAGTTCGAGCACTGCATCCTGATTGCCGGCATCAACGGCAAGATGATAGCCACCTATTCCCTTGACCGCCAGAATCTGCCCCTCCTTCAGGCGGCGGATCGCCCCGGATAAAGGATCATCAACAGCGAGAGGCTCTCCCTTGGCATCAAACATCTGCAGCTGCGGACCGCATGCCGGGCAAGCATTGGGTTGAGCGTGAAAGCGACGCGAAGTCGGATCTTCATACTCGGCCCGGCAGTCTGCACACAGTGGAAAATCCGCCATGGTGGTCAGCGCCCGATCGTAAGGTATACCGGTAACAATCGTGTAGCGCGGGCCGCAATTGGTGCAGTTGATGAAAGGATAGCGATAGCGGCGATCGCCGGAATCGAAGAGCTCATTCAGGCAATCGTCGCAGACAAAAGTATCAGGGGAAATCTGGGCGCGGCGGCGTTCATCAAGAGTGCTCTGCAGGATCGTGAAACCGGCTGTTCCCTGTACGGCAAGGGCTTGGATGTCAACAGACTGGATAATCGACAGCGGTGGTCTTTCGCTGCGAACGGCGGCCACAAACCGGGTCAGGACATCTGCTTCCCCCTCGACTTCGATCGTCACCCCACGACTGTCGTTACACACGGATCCGTCCAGCCCGAACCGCCCGGCCAATTGATAGATGAACGGACGGAAACCGACTCCCTGCACAATACCTTCTATGATGATTCTCTGACGTTGCAATGGGATTCCTTATCCGGTGCCGCTTCAGCCTGGCTTGCGCGCACTGATCACCCCTATTCCGTTGGGCAGATCCATAGGCAAGCGTTCAATGTGCGCCAATCCGGCCGCCTCAAGCAGAGCTTTGATTTCCCCTTCACTGTAGGCTTTCCCCCGCGGTGTACCAAGCAGCATATTCAGTGAGAACAACGCAGGGAAGAGCGGGCTGTCACGAGTATCGTCGAGGACAAACTCCTGCACCAGCAACCGCCCGCCGGGCTCCAGCACTTCGACGGTTTTCTGCAGCATGATGGCACATCCGGCCTCCCCTTCACCGTGCAGCACATGAGAAAGCCAGGCCACATCGTAGCAACCGGTCAATGTATCATCCTGAAAGTCACCGGCAATGAAGTTGATACGCTCCAGCAAGTTGTACTGACTGATCGTCTTTTCAGCGATTGACCGGGTAGTCGACAGGTCGAGAACAGTCGCCTGCAGTTCCGGATTCTGTAAGCAGAAATGGATGGCGTAAGTGCCCGGACCACCGCCGAGATCGAGCAAGTGCCTGTGACCGGAAAGGTCAACCCGTTTCACGACCAGTGGGGCCAGCAGCGTCGCCAGGTTGTACATGCCGAGCAGAAAGCTCTCCCGCTCTTTCTCATCAGAGCCATGAGAAACTCTGCGGCGGGCGGGTTGCCCGGAGCTGACGGCTTCATCCAGACGGGCCCAGCTGTCGACCAGGTGATGATGGTGTAAAATGATGTGGCCGAGATAGCCGGATGAATCTGTCGAGAGGAACTGCGATGCAAAGGGAGTTGCCTGATAGCTTTGCCTATCCTTGTTGAGCAGTCCCAATGCCGCCAGAGCATCAAGCAGCATGCCCAGGCCGCGTTCATTCAGGCTGAGTCGCCTGGCAAGTTCTGCAGCCGACGCCGGAGCATCGCTTAAAGGAGTAAACAGGTCCAGTTTGACCCCGGCATGCAGCGCACAGGAATTCCAGTAACTGCCTGACATCTCCAGAAGATCAGGCGGTGTCCAATCTACTTTTTGCATAAATAATCTCCCGACGGATGAAAAGGAGAGTCTTTGCAGTATGCATCACGACAGCCTGCGGGATTGTGTTGTCAGCAGGCTCCGTGATTTTTGTCGCAACTGTAAGAATCCGACAGACTCTTTGCATGAAGAATATCGGAAACCGGCAGAAAATGCAGTCTCAAAAAATTTCAGGTGACTGCCAGCAAAGACATGAGGTGCTGGCTCAAATCATCAGCAAGACCTGGCGACCGGCCCGGTCTGGTTGAAATGATATCGCCGATCAGCAGTTCTTCCGGCAAACCGGCTCTCCTCCAAACGGTTTCATCAGCAGGGAGATAAAAGATTCTGTTCCGCAAAAAAGAAAAACGGCCAGTAATGGCCGTTTTTCGTCGATATGTTAAAGGGTTGGTCAGACGGTTTCGTCTAATCCATATTTTTCCATTTTATAGCGTAAGGTCCCGCGAGGCAGGTTAAGCAGGCGTGCTGTTTTGGCAACATTGCCACCGGTAATGCCGACCGCCTGGGCAATCAAATCCTTTTCCAGTCGCCCGACAATTTCCTCGAACAAGATACCTTCAGGAGGGATTAGGCAATCAAAAGAGGCTTCATCCTTTGGCTTGTCTCCCCAAATTTCACGGGGCAGGCAATCGGGAGTAATTGTCTCCTGATTATGCATGATACAGATCCTCTCCATCACATTACGCAGTTCACGCACATTGCCCGGCCAGTGATAACGCATCAACAGATCCAGGGCGGCGCGGGAGATCTCGCGAACATTCTTGCGAAACTCTTCGTTGTAGTGTTTGAGGAAAAAATCAAGCAATGGCGGTATATCTTCGCGACGATCTCGCAGCGGTGGCACATGGATGGGAAACACATTAAGGCGATAGAAAAGGTCTTCACGAAAAGTCTTCTGCTCGATCGCCTCCTTAAGTTCAAGATTGGTGGCGGCGACGATGCGGGCATCGATATCGATATTCCGGTTTCCACCCAACCGACGGATTTTTCGATCCTCAAGGACTCTGAGCAGTTTGACCTGAAGATTGGAGTCCATCTCACCAATCTCATCAAGGAAGATTGTGCCGCCGTTGGCTTCCTCAAACAGGCCGATTTTCCGATTCTTGGCATCAGTAAAGGCACCCCGTTCATGTCCGAACAGTTCTGTCTCGAGCAAATTGAATGGCAGAGAACCACAGTTGATTTCCACAAACGGCTTATGCTTACGGGGTGACAGCTGATGGATCGCCCTGGCCACCAGCTCCTTGCCGGTTCCTGATTCACCGGTAATTAAAACCGTCGAGGTCTCATGTTTGGCAACTTCCCGGATCTGCCGGTAAACCTGGGTCAGCGGGGCACTGGTACCGACCATGATGTTGTCTCCGGAGACCTCCCTGGCCTGGCTGCCGCGACGTAAGTGGCGAACTTCCCGGCGCAGGTTCTGAGTCTCCAGCGCCAGCCGGACTATCAGGCGGATCGCATCAGCTTTAAAAGGCTTTTTGATGTAATCATAAGCGCCCATCTTCAAGGCTTCGACAGCGCTCTCCACGGTGCCGTAACCAGTTATAATGATCACCAGGACTGCGGGATCAACCTCACGCATGGCACGCAGGACATCGAGACCGCTCTGGGCACCAAGATTCAGGTCGAGCAGGACCAGGTCGACATCAGCCTCACTGACTTCCTTGACTGCGTCATTGCCATTATCCGTGGAATAGGGATGATAACCATCTTCCTCAAGAATCCTTTCGAGATTCTCGCGGATAAATGCCTCATCATCCACAATCAGAATGCGTTCCATAAAACAACCTCCCGTTCCGCGCAGAACAACCTTTTTAAACAACGTTATAATAACGGCAAGCAGGCAGGAAGAGAACAGAAAAGTGGCCAAAAAAAGCCAAAGACGATGTTTTTTCTGGAGACAAGAAGTAGAGGACTTCTCTTGCAGGCTATTTTTGGCCACTATCCGGAAGGAATATCCTGAACTCTGTTCCTTCACCCTCGCGACTCTGCACTTCGATATGCCCACCGTGACTGGTAACGATGGTGTGGGTGATAGAGAGGCCCAGACCGGTCCCGGCCCCCTTGGTGGTATAAAAAGGTTCAAAAATCAGGGCGAGACGATCAGCAGAAATTCCTTGCCCAGTGTCGCGAATGGTCAACCGGATACCGCTCACGACGCGCTGTGCGGCAACCCACAGTTCACCGCCATGCTGCATGGCAGCCAACGCATTGGTCAGCAGGTTCAGGATCGCCTGCTTCAGACGATCACTGTCCATGCGTGGATGCAACAATTCTACAGGAACATCTTCGTGGAGGGAAACCCGCTGTTTTTCAAACTGCTTACTCACCAGGAACAGCGTGTCGCGCAGGGCAACAGCAAGGTCACCCGGAACCAACCGCGTGTCCGGCATGGATGCAAAATTCAGCAGTTCATTAACCAGCCCTTCCAAGCGCTCGATTTCCTGCAATGCGCGCTGAATCAGCCCTTGATCTCCCGGGCGAGCGAGCATGCGGTCATGCAGCTCATCGAGCAACAGGCTGATTCCGGTCAGCGGATTGCGAACCTCATGGGCGATTCCGGCCGAAAGGCGCCCCAATGAAGCGAGACGTTCCAGGCGTGCCATTTGCTGGCGAGAACTGACGCGTTCCGTCAAATCCTCGATAGTCAGAATGTGGCCGTGTTCCCGTCCGGATGAAAGCGGATGAAGGGTTAATCTATAGGTCAGTGATCGACCGCTTCTCTCCAGCGAAGTATACTCACTCCAACGCTCAGATTGCACACTTTGAGGAATGGCCTCGTACAGCTCGGGAAAATGACTCAGCGTCACATTGAGCGGCAAGGGATCAACTGACTCTTCATTGATTTTCAGGATGTCACGTGCTGCTCCATTGAGTGATGTCACATACTGGCTGCTATCGAGAGTCAGAATCCCGACCTCAACATTTTCTACAATCGTCTGCTTGAAATCTCTCTCCTGCTTGATTTCTTTCCGCGAACGACGCAGAACGGCCAACGTCTTCAGCAGCCTTTCACGACGCTCTTTGAGTTGCCAGGCCATGGTATTGAATGCCGCAGCCAATTCAGCGATTTCAACCGGACTCTCAATCTTCACCTGCGTCCCCAGCTTGCCTCGTGCCATTTCCTGGGTACCGGCAATCAGAGTAGACAATGGGCCGGTGATGTTATGCGAAAGACGATAGGCAACAAACACAACCAGCATGGTCGTCAGACCTATCAACACCCAGGCTCCAGTCAGAAACGCCTTATAAAGAAGACGAATGTTCAACGACGCCGATTCAGCCATTTTGTGAAACTGTTTCACCTCGGCACCAATCGTTATGCCGCCAAAAACACCTTTTTCAGCATAGGGTCCCGAATCAAACAAGATCGGTGCGAACGCCATGATTTTTTGAGATCCGCCAACATTGGTGACATCAACAACTCCGGAGCGACCAGCGAGTACTGCATGATGAACTTTGGGATAATTGGGATGGATGAACGCTGCTTCGCGTAAATTGTAGGGGATCTTGCCACTGGCAATAGATTCCGGGCTGGAGCTTGTTGTGTATGGCGGTACCAGGTGCCCGTCCTCGTCCAACCCCCTGATATCCCAGAACTTCGGATGAGTTATGATCCAGCCCTCATTGTCGAACATAAAGGCGTAGTTACCGCTCTGATAAGACGGAAAGACCACAAATCTTTCATCTGTAGGCGAAATATGCTGGGTAAACTCCATCAGGTGACGATGATCAAGTGACAGAAGAACAACTCCCTTCAGCTGGTGATCCTCCGTAAAAACAGGCTGTGCAAAGCGAATAACGCCTTCATAGGATGCCCCTTCAATCGCTTCTTCAGGTGTTTCTACCCCGGCAAGCTGAGCCTGCTTGCTGACGTGCCAGCCAGTCACATGTGAAATCGAAACTCGTCCTTGCGGAAGTCCTCGTGCATCATTGAAGTAAGTTTCGGTAAGATAAGTCGTATTTGCAGGATCGGAAACATTACGTAAAGCTTCAATCAAAACACCATCGACAACGCGCAGTCGCTCCATGCCATCCGGTCCGATGAAAGCGAGTTCACTGTAGAGTCGGATAGTCGGACGTTCTTCACGAGGATCAGCGTTGGTTCCAGTGCGTATCCAGATTGGTCGGTTGTGACTCTGGCTGAACCAGAGATAGGTTTTTGGATCCACGGGCAATTGTGCCAATGCACCGAGATCATTCTCAACCCGATGCAGCAGGGTCCGCACTTCATTTGCGACCATAATAGCTCGCAATTCGAGTGCATCCGCGGCCTGGTCATCAAGAGCCTCTATGGCGCTGACACGCAATAATTGTTCAACGGTATTCAGACTCTGGCCAGCAAAAATCGCAAGAATGATCAACGGCACCAAGGTGAGACCGCAGAAAACGTAAAGGACTTTCTTATGAAAAGACAATCGAGGCATTCTGGCAGTATAGCAGGAGGGGGATCGGATCGGATACCTGGATTTTTACATAAAACCGTAAGCAGTAATGTCCATCCGCAGATTCCGGACGAAAACTAGTACCCTGTAACCCATAAACTATCGCATCTTGCTGGTTCTTTGCCGCGTCAGCGGCGTTGCACCTTCAGCTGAGGAGCTACGGCTGGGCAGCTGAAGGCGCGCCTTGCTGACCCGGCAAATCCCAGCGCAATCTTGCGAAATCCTATAGGTTACAGGGTACTAGTTGATCAGTCGCGACGAGAAGTACATCTGTCTCGAATGTATTGCAAGAGGCAGTAACTCCTGTTGCTTGAGAAGAGCATCCTCGAGGCTTAGACCGTCACTGATGATCACATCTTCCGGGCTGAAGACCGTGCGCGCAAAATGACTGCCATTGGATCGGCTGAAAACCTCTATCAGGTATTTACAACCCTCGAAGTCACACAGCAGCTTGTGCACCAATTGAATGTTCTCCACGAGACCTCCAACTTACCAAATGAAGGCAACATGCCACAACTTGGGAGGAGCAAATTTCGCGCCAACCGTGAAAGTTCCGTATTTATGAGAAACATGCTGATGGAAATGATTTAAAAAGCTAAAACACGGTAAACAAGTGGGGAGATGACGGAACAGCAGGACAAAAGGTCGGTGGATTACTTGAACTGGAAAGGCCACCAGGCCATTTAAGAGATGGTTTCAACCCTTCAGAGAATCAGCTGTTGTGGTCAGGCAGGCTCCTAATGGTTGCGGCTGACAACGTAATCGGCAAGCCGGTTCATGGCTTCCTTGGCCGGGCATTCGGCGAATACTGCAAGTTGATTCTTGGCTGATTCCACCAGGGCTTTTGCCCGGTCCCGGGTATAACCAATACCGTCATAGGAATGAATCAGACTGATAACATATTGCAGATCTTTGTCTGGCAGGACTTCCTGCTCGATGATAGCGGCAACCCTCTTCCGTTCCCCGGCAGTACAATGAACCAGGGTGTGAATCAGGGGAAGCGTAACCTTGCCCTCAAGAAGGTCATGACCACACTCTTTACCGAATTTACTCTGGTCCGCGACATAATCAAGAGCGTCATCCATAAACTGGAAAGCGATCCCGAGATCCATCCCATAGGCAGCCAAAGCTTCTTCCTCAGTGGAAGAGCAGTCTCCCAGGATCGCACCGCAACGACTCGCGGCCGCCAGCAGCACAGCTGTCTTGTTCTGGACAACTTCGATGTAACGCTCCTCGTCAAGTTCGACATCACTGGTACTGATAAGTTGCAACACCTCCCCTTCCGCCATCTGGGTGGTTGCGTCAGAAAGGGTTTTGAGAATATTCAGGTTACCGGCACGAACCATGATTGAGAAGGATTTGGCAAAAAGGAAATCACCTACCAGGACACTGGCTTCATTACCCCACACGGCGTTGGCAGAATCCTGACCACGGCGCAGTACGGCACTGTCTACGACGTCATCATGCAGCAAGGTCGCCGTATGGATAAACTCGACGACACTGGCCAGGCCAATATGAGCGTCACCCTGATAGCCGGCAAGCCGGGCGCTGAGCAACAGGATCATCGGGCGCACCCGTTTGCCGCCGCTGGCCAGCACATATTCGCCGACCTTGCGGATCAACGGCACGCGCGATGCCAGGTCCTCGCGAAACTGTTCTTCGACGCGACGAACCTCGTCATTTAAAAGTTTGAGTACAGAATCCATAATAATGGGGAATCCAGGGGGGAAAAATATCGCTTATCCTAATGAATCCTCACGAAGCATGTCAAAGCTTTTTTCCTCAAATCGTCACCATTCACCAACTAATCTGACAAGAACAGTGAAACACTGATACGCGCCCCTCAATGGAGCCCGTTTTGTGTTGATTTCTCCGCCCTGCGCCTCGACCGATTGACTAGAGTCTGTCGGACTATACGGACCGAAGCGAAAATTTGGATGTTTGAGAACAGATTTTAGCTCGTTTGCAGCTCCATAGCCGTAGCTATAGAGCCAAAAGGAGCTGAAATATGGGCCATACAGCCGAATTTGCCGCCGGTTCATGGATAGTCCTCCAGCCTCCT
>JBPPMD010000060.1:0-8049 GCA_051305875.1 Desulfuromonadales bacterium
AGACGCAATGGTCAGATTTTTCAAAAGTCACGTTTGTCTTAGCGGATGATTTATTTTTGTAACTATTCAGTTCCCTTATTCAACGGCACAGCATGTGGGCTGCAGCTGTTGCTTGCGGGAAGTTAAGTGAAAACGTTGGACGCAGGCAATGGCTGCAGACCACATGCTCTCGCTTATGTGCTGAATAGTTACAAATGGTTAAGTCATCAACCTGCAAAATCTACGGAAACGACATTCGAGGCAATTGCTTTGACCTGAGCTACGACTTTCTGGTGCTCCGGGTGAACCTGGTAGCGCTGCAGTGCGTCAAGATCATCAAAGCTGGAGACCAGGCCGAGATCATAGGAACGTTCGGAGCGTATCACGTCGGCACCTGAACGAAACTCGCGAATCTCTTCAATCAATTGAGGCAGGCCGCCAAGACTTTCAGCAAGGTGTTGAATCTCAGTCTCTGTTGCTTCCGGTTTGAATTTAAAAAGTACGACGTGAGTAATCATTCTCTGCTCCGTGTGCTGAGCTCAACCATTGAGTTGAGATAGCTGTTCATTGAGAGTCCAGTAGTCATAGATATAACCGAAGCCAAATAAGCCGCCGGTTACCAGGTAAAGGATACCGGTCAGCCATTTGCCCATATACATTCGGTGTATGCCGAAAAGCCCCAGAAAGGTAAGCAGGATCCAGGCGACATTGTAGTCGATCGGACCCGTAGTAAAACGCAGGTCGGCATGACGGTCCATGCCGGGGATCAGAAACAGATCAACCAGCCAGCCGATAAAAAACAGCCCCAGTGTAAAGAAGTAGATGGTTCCCGAAATCGGTCGCCCGTAATAGAAGCGGTGCGAGCCGGTGAAGCCGAACAGCCAGAGAAGATAGCCGATCAGGGGGGTATGGGTGTTCTGCAACATGTAATGGTTTCCCTTTGCCTCAGGGTGCAGGTGTCAGATCAAAGACGTCGAGAATGGCTCGGGTCGCCGAATTGAGCCGGACGACCTTATTCTCAATCCGGAGGATTTCCGAGCCGACCGGCGGTGGCGGCAGCCGCCGTAAAAGCACCGAGGGAAGGCTCTCTCCCTGACGATAGACATGATAATCCAGGCTATGCCCCGGGGTGACCTTCTTCTGCCAGCCGGGCGGCAGCGCTTGCCCGCGGGCAACTTTTTTCTGCAGACCGGGAGGAAGGTTCCTGTGCTGCTGTTGTGGCGCAGCCGTCTGTTTCTGACCAATCAGCACTGCGCGAATCATGTTGCGTTCTGCAGGGCTGAAATTGTCTCTACGTGCAGCGTCAAGCTGCTTTTGGACATCTCCCCGCGATGCCCTGCTTTCTTTTGGCTTTTTTGATTCTGCATGAACCGACATAGTTGTAACCAGCGCTACGATGATCAGAAGAACAATGCGCCACATAATGACTTCCCTGTTGCGGTAAGTGGTAAAAGATAACAGCAAAACACTAAAAGAAGCTCATCCTAATATATTTTTCCGAATCTGTCACCAATGCTGAACACACAATGCTGAAGATGTGACAGTGCAGCATTAATAAGGTATATTGACAACTCTTCTTTGCAGGCGTGTACTCTTTTCACCGGGAGACGACCATGCAGGATCAATTTGATTTTTCCAGCTATGGGCAACAGGTCCGCAAGTTTTGCAGGGCGTTGATGGCCTCCGGCCGCAATGTTGTACAAATTTCCGGCCGCATGCACCTTCTCGCCGTTGCTGCGGAAAGAGACCTTGCCCGTTTTGGTGCTTCACCCGAAACCTCGCGTGTCGCCTGCGGTCCGGGATGCGGAGCCTGTTGCGTTCTCAACGTCTCGATCCTGATGCCGGAAGCGGTCGCGATCACCTGGTTCCTGCAAAGACGTTTCTCCGCAGAGGAGCTTGAAATACTCCGAATCCGGTTGCAGGAGTTGCGCAGGCTGACTCGCTGGCTGGATGATGAAGAACGCCTTTACCTGCGAAAGCCCTGTGCCTTCCTGGATGAGCGCGGCAGTTGTATGATTCACACTGTTCGTCCCCTCTTGTGTCGTGCCATTTCATCCACTGATCCCGAACTTTGCCGTGACGCGATAGCGATGGTTCCATTGGATGGCGCACCAAACATTGAGATGGACCTGTTCCAGAAGAAGCTGATCGAAACTGTCTACTGTGAGTTGGGTTGGGCACTGGAATACCTGGGGCTTGATCATCGGCCAAAGCGATTAAGTTCGGCAGTCCTGAATCTCCTTGCCGCACCGGAGATGATCGCTTTGTATACTTCTGGAGAGAGTGTTCCAATCAACTAACAGCCCGATTAAAAACCAATATCCACTCCTAATGAATTTCCCTGGATTGCAAGAAGTTTGACTCGTGCTTGCCTTGCAGTCCTTTGGCCGTCAGGAATATGCCTCCGGACTTTTTGAGAAAGAGCGTCATATCCTCTGCACTCAAAGCTGCGCCAAAGATGTGTCCCTGGACCTCCAGACAACCGCGTTTGCGTAGAAATTCCAACTGCGCATGGTTCTCAACACCCACAGCGGTAACCGACAGGCTCAAACTGCGAGCCATGCTCAGAATCGCTTCGGTGATGGCGGCGTAGTCGGGTTTGTGAATAATGTCGTGAATAAACTCCTGGGCGATTTTGATGCGGTGAATCGGGAAGTGCTTAAGGTACAGCAACGATGAATACCCTGTGCCGAAGTTGTCGATCGCGAGATTGATGCCTCGAACTTTCAGGTCGGTCAAGGCCATGATGCTGTCGTTGACATGACTCATGACCGAGTTCTCCGCAAGTTCAATTTCCAAAGTTTTGGGCTCGATCCCTGTCTCGTTTAGGATTGCTTCAATGCGGTCAATGAAATTGGACTGACGGATATGATGTCCTGAGAGGTTGACGGACATGCGAAATGGCTGGAACCCGGCGTCCTGCCAGGCTTTGGCCTGGGCACAGGCAGTCTTTAAAACCCATTCGCCAAGCGGAAAGACCAGCCCGCTTTCTTCAGCCAGGCTGATGATCTGGTTCGAAGGGATCAGGCTGCCGTCGCTGTCATACCAACGCAGTAAAGCCTCTACTCCTGTGATTCGGCCAGTGGCCAGGTTGACTTGCGGCTGGTAATGTTGCCGCAACTCGCCGCTGCTCAGTGCGTGCCGCAGGCGGTTTTCAAGATCGGATTTGGCCACTGCTGAGGCATTCATGTCCTCAGAGAAATACTGGAGGTTGTTACGACCACGGCTTTTGGCGACATACATGGCTGTATCAGCACTTTTTAACAGCGTTTGCGGGTCATCACCATCGATAGGGTAGATCGCTACGCCGACACTGGCAGTGGTGAAAAACTCGCGGCTGCCAACCTGAAAAGGTTGCCCCATGGTTTTGAGAATTCGTTGACCCATGATGCTGAAGTTGGGGTCGTGGTTCGGATCGGCCTGCACAATTACGAACTCGTCGCCTCCCATGCGGGCAAAGGTGTCGCCTGCACGGATGAATTTTTTTAAGCGTTGCGCGACAGATCGCAGAACCAGATCGCCAACGGCATGGCCCTGGGTATCATTGATCAGTTTAAAACGGTCGAGGTCGAAAAAGAAGACGCCCACCTGCCTGTTGTCGCGGCGGGCCAGGGCCATCGATTGCAGAATACGGTCGTTCATCAAGGCACGATTAGGCAGACCGGTCAGGGTGTCGTAGTATGCCAGTCGTTCAATGCGTTCTTCGGAAGCGCGATGGTTGGTCAGGTCGTTGACAACCGCCAGGCTCTCAGTCAGGTGGCCGTTAATATCACGTTGAGCTACCTCAGAGATGGAAACTGTAATAGATGAACCGTTGGCCAGGCGCAATTGATAATTGTGGTCTCTGATTTCACCTGAATCTCTAAGACTCTGAAAGTGTTTTGCTCTGACCTCCGGGAGGTCTTCACCGACGATAAAATCGAAAAAGTCTTTGCCGATCACGTCCTCGCGCTGATAACCGAGGGTGTCGAGCCATGTCTGGCTGACGTAAACAAGGCGCCCCTCACTGTCCATCGAATGAAGCATGGCCGGGGTTTCATGGCAAAAATATTGAAAGTGTTTCTCGCTTTCTTCGAGGCTGCGCTTCATGCTACGCAAGCGGAGTTTCAACCGGCCGAAGAGAATTCCGGCAAGACCACCAAAGATTGCAGGCAGCCAGAACTGAGTAAAATCGACTGGCAGTCCGTGGATGCTGCGGTCAAGAAAAATCACGGTGACAACGATCAGCGATCCGGTAAAGAGCCAGCCGCATAGACGCAAAAGTGATTTTTTCTCAGTTAAGAACTTGGACATAGGGACGGTACCCCCCTATAATTTAACTGCCTGCAAGTAATAACCTCCGGTTCGGAGCGGGGGTGAAGAAACCGGACTGCGGGGTGAGGAAACCGGATAATAAGACCACGCTTATATTTTATGTGTTATTCGCTCACTGTCAAACAACGCAACCCACAGCAATGACATTGCGCGGCGTTCTGTGTTAGAATGAGCCTGCTTAAGCTTGGTGTATTTCGTTGCTGTTCAAGGTGAATAGATGGCAAGGCCGACCGCCAACAACCAAACCCGTTCCGATGTCAGAAGTCGTGCCAGTATCAAGAAGCCGCCGATGTTCACGGTCCTGATGCATAACGATGACTATACGAGCATGGAGTTTGTCGTCGAAGCCCTGATCGCTGTTTTTCATAAGTCGGCGACCGAGGCGAACCGGATCATGCTGCATATTCATTTCAAGGGCTCCGGGGTCTGTGGCGTCTACCCTTATGAGATTGCTGAGACCAAGGTGAGCAAGGTTCACGATATGGCGCGAAAAGAGGGTTACCCGTTGCGCTGTTCTCTGGAACAGGCTTGATCTCTGCCAGGCAAGGGATGATAAATGTATGAAACCGAAATCATTGGTAATGGAGTAATCGAGACACATGTTTAACCAGGATGTTCAAATAACCTTTTCCCTAGCAGTCAGGGAAGCCCAGCGTCGGCATCATGAATTTCTGACCACCGAGCATGTCTTGTACGCAATCCTTTTTGATGAACAGGGTCAGGAAATTCTGCGGGCATGCGGTGGCGATATCGATAACCTGCGCGAAGATCTGGAACTTTACTTCGATCAGCACCTGGAAACCATGGAGCAGATTGATGATGATATGCCGGAGCAGACAGTCGGCCTGCAGAATGTTTTGCAACGAACCGTAACGCACATGCAATCGTCCGGCCGTGAAGAGATTGGCATTGGCGACATCCTCTCTGCAATTCTCGAGCAGGGTGATTGCCTGGCTGCGCAGATTCTCAGGGCTGAAGGCTTGTCCAGGCTCGATGTTTTGAACTATGTCTCGCATGGCATTACCAAGGTACCTTTCCAGGACGCTCAGCCCGGACAGCGAGAGCCCGACGAGCAAACCAGTCAATCCCCCGAGAATAAACCGGTCAAGAAGGTCAACCCACTCGAGGCTTTTACCGTCAATCTTCTCGAACGGGCTGCCAAAGGCAAGATTGATCCTCTGATCGGCAGGCAGGCTGAGCTGGAGCGCACGATCCAAATCCTCTGCCGCCGGCGCAAGAACAATCCAGTGCTGGTTGGCGAACCTGGCGTCGGCAAAACCGCCATTGCTGAAGGTCTGGCCCTGCGCATCCTTGAACAGGACGTGCCGGAACTGCTGCAGGATGCTGAGCTCTTTGCCCTCGATATGGGCTCTTTGCTGGCAGGCACCAAATATCGGGGAGACTTTGAAGAGCGTCTCAAGGCTGTTGTGCAGGCGCTGTCGAAACGACCCAGTGCCATTCTGGTGATCGACGAAATTCATACGATTGTCGGCGCCGGCGCCACCAGCGGTGGTTCGCTCGATGCAGCCAATATCCTCAAGCCGATGCTCGGTGCCGGAGAGATCCGTTGTATCGGTTCGACCACCTACGATGAATACAAGAACCTCTTCGAAAAAGATCGTGCTCTGTCGCGACGTTTTCAGAAGATTGATGTGCTGGAGCCGAGTGTCGGCGAGACAGTTGAAATTTTACAAGGACTCAAGGGGGCCTACGAAGAGCATCATGGCGTGAAGTACACGGCTGCTGCTCTGGAGGCGGCTGCCAGCCTGTCTGCCCGGCATGTCAACTTTCGTCGCCTGCCTGACAAAGCTATCGATGTGATTGACGAGGCCGGTGCGCGGCTGCGGCTTTATCCGCGCAAACAGCCGACGATCGGTGTCACCGACATTGAAATGGTTGTTGCCGGGATGGCACGTATTCCGGCGCGCAAGCTCGCACAGACCGACCGCCGCAAATTGAAGGAGCTCGATCGGGCTGTCAAGCGCCAGGTCTTTGGCCAGGATCAAGCGGTTGATCAACTGTGCCAGGCGATTCGTCGGGCCCGTGCCGGCCTTGGCCAAGCGGAAAAACCGACCGGGTCGTTTCTCTTTACCGGACCGACCGGTGTGGGGAAGACCGAAGTTGCCCGCCAGCTTGCGGCTCAGATGGGGGTAGAATTTCTGCGTTTTGATATGAGTGAATACATGGAGAAGCACGCGGTGTCTCGCCTGATTGGATCACCGCCGGGATATGTCGGTTTTGAGCAGGGTGGTCTTTTGACCGATGCCGTGATTCGTAACCCTCACGCGGTACTGCTGCTTGATGAGATCGAGAAAGCTCATCCGGATATATTCAACATTCTGCTGCAGGTCATGGATCACGGATCCTTGACAGACAACAACGGTCGCCAGGCGGATTTCCATAACGTGGTCCTGATTATGACCAGCAATGTCGGCGCCCGTGAGATGAGCAGCACGCTGATCGGCTTCGGTGATCGCCTGCCCGGTGAGACGCGGCAGGCTGTTGAGAAAACCTTCTCTCCGGAATTCCGCAATCGCCTCGACGCGATTATTTCCTTCCGTCCTCTGGATGAAGAAGTCATGACCTGGGTGGTTGACAAATTTATCCGTCAGTTGCAAGTCTCTCTGAAAGAGCGCAAGGTGACTTTAACCCTGACCGACGGTGCCCGGCGTGATCTGGCCCGTCGCGGATATGATCCGGTCTTTGGTGCCCGTCCTCTCGGCCGCCTGATCGAGAGCGAAATCGGTAATGTGCTTGCTGACGAAATCCTTTTCGGCAGGCTCTCCCGAGGCGGCAAAGTTCGCGTCGCCTTCAAGTCGGGCAAGCTCGATTTCAGCTATCGCTGAAATCCGGGACGCGAAAGCCATGGGCCACGCTGTCTTTGAACTCCGCGTTCCGCATCCCGCGTCCCGCGCCACTCTGTTCTGATGCCTGTCTTCCGTCTCACCGATGAGCTGATTTTCCCTGATCCACGCTGGGCTACAACTGACGGCCTGCTGGCTGTCGGCGGCGATCTCTCTGCCGAACGACTGGTGCTGGCCTACAAACTCGGCATCTTCCCCTGGTATGGCGAAGATGAGCCGATTATGTGGTGGTCGCCGGATCCCCGGTGTGTCCTTATCCCTGAAAATGTATACGTGTCACGTCGGCTGGCGAGAGTCATCAAGCAGGGCCGTTATCGTCTGACCTGCAATCGTGCTTTCGCGCAGGTCGTTGAAGCCTGTGCGAATGTCCGGGTCAACAAAGGCGAGGCGACCTGGCTGATTGCGGACATGCAGGCGGCTTACCAAAAGCTTTTTGAACTTGGTTTTGCGCATTCCGTGGAAGCCTGGTGCGACGATGAACTGGTCGGCGGGCTATACGGCGTTGCTCTCGGTAAATTCTTCTTTGGTGAATCGATGTTCCATTCTCAGCCGAATGCCTCCAAAGTCATTCTTGCCCGGTTGGCTCGCCATCTGGAGAAGCAAGGTTTTGCTCTGCTAGACTGCCAGGTCCCCAATCAGCACCTGCTCAGCATGGGGGCCTGTCTTATCGCGCGCGCGGAATTTCTTGAGTGTTTGCTGGCTGGAGGGTTGGGTGCTGGCGGGACGGCAGAGAAGGTCCTGTTTCCTGAGGTTCTGTAAACACAAAAAAGGCCGGATCCCTGAACAGGATCCGGCCTTTTCTATAACAATTAAAACGCGAGGATTAGTCTTTGCGCATCAAGCGCATTTTCTTACGCAGGCGCCTCTGGGCTTCTTTCTCTTTACGCTTACG
>JBPPMD010000094.1:0-2116 GCA_051305875.1 Desulfuromonadales bacterium
TTGAGTAAAGAACAGAGCTTCACTGACCGGTTGTGGGATTTTTTCTGTTCCCTGAAACTGGCGATCAGTATCCTGATTCTGCTCGCGACGACCTCGATCATCGGCACGGTTATCGAGCAGAACCTGACCCCCCAGGATTACCTGCAAAAGTATGGTATGAGCGAGTCGACCTACAGGACGCTCGATGCGTTGCAGTTTTTCGACATGTATCACTCCTATTGGTTCCTCTCCCTCATGGGTTTGTTTGCCGTCAACCTGATCTGCTGTTCGATCAAGCGCCTGCCGCGGATTATCAAAGTCGTGCGTGAGCCGATCCTGGTGGCCGATGACGGCCTGTTCCGCACCTTTTCCAATAAAGAGGAAATCGTCACGACAGGGACTGTCGCGAGTGTGCGTGACAAGGCGGTTGCGCTGCTCGGCGACAAGTTCGCTTCGCCGGTGGTGACCGAACAGGACGGCAAGGTCTATCTGTTTTCACAAAAGGGGGCGTTGTCGCGTTTCGGGGTGTATATCACCCACTCTTCGATTCTGATTATCTTTCTCGGCGCCATGATCGGCAACATCTGGGGTTACAAGGCCTACGTCAACATTGTTGAGGGCCAGTCGATCAAGCAGGTCTGGCCGCGGGGCAGTCAAAAGCCTCTGCCGATCGACTTTGAAGTGCGCTGTGACAATTTTGACGTCAGCTTCTACGAGGGGGGTGGCCGACCGAAGGAGTTCGCCAGCGATCTGGTGGTGCTCGAGAACGGCCAGGAAGTTCTGAAGAAGCGGATTGTGGTCAACGATCCCCTGAACTACAAGGGGCTGACCTTCTATCAATCCAGCTACGGTCCGGCCGGTGACCCGGTCTACCAGTTCCTTATTAAAAATCGTGCGACCGGCGAGACGGTCACGGTCAAGGGACAGCAGGGCAAGCGCCTGGCCTTGCCGGGCGGCTCTGCCCTGATCCCCATGGGCTATGCCGAGAGCTACCAGAATTTCGGTCCGGCCGCCCAGGTCAGTATCGATGCCGGTGACAACCAGCGCGGCACGCCGTTCATCGTCTTCAAGAATTATCCGCAATTCGATGAAAAGCGTGGCGGTGCTTATGCGATCACCCTGGCCGAGGTCCAGCAGAGCTACTACACCGGCCTGCAGGTGGCCAAGGATCCCGGTGTCTGGGTGGTCTGGCTCGGCTGCCTGCTCATGGTGCTCGGCTCCTGCGGCGCCTTCTTCCTCTCGCATCGGCGCATCTGGGTCAGCATCCAGCCCCTTAACAAAGGTATCGGCGTCAAGTTCGGCGGCGCGGCACACCGCAACCAGCCGGCTTTCGCACTGTTCTTCGATGAATTGAAAAAAGACTTCAGCGACGCATTATCGTCCTGACGGAGGAATACAAGATGACCAGTTCTCTTCTGTTCAATATCACAACGGTTGCCTACTTTGCTGCCATGGTGGTCTTTATTGTTTACCTGACCGCCAAGAACAAAACGATCGGCCTGGTCGCCACGCTGATCTGCTGGGTCGGCTTTATCGCCAATACCGGCGCCATCGGTATGCGCTGGTACGAAGCCTATGCGATGGGCTACGAGCAGGCACCACTCTCCAACCTTTACGAATCCATCGTTTTCTTCGCCTGGTCGATTTTGATGATTTACCTGATATTCGATCTCAAATACAAGCAGCGGGCGATCGGTGCCTTTGTCGTGCCGTTTGCCTTCGCCGGCATGATCTGGGCGCAATGGAGCCTTGACGCCACCATTCAGCCGCTGGTGCCTGCCCTGCAGAGCAACTGGCTGACCTACCATGTGTTTACCTGCTTTATCGGTTACGCGGCCTTTGCCATGGCCTGCGGCGTGTCGATCATGTACCTGATCAAGGTCGGCAAGGAAGAGCGGTCGGCGGAAGAGTCGCCGGCCGGTGGCATTCTCGGCATGTTCCCCAGCGCCAAGGTGCTTGACGATCTCAACTACAAAGCCATCATGGTCGGCTTCCCGATGCTGACCCTGGGCATCATCACCGGCGCGGCCTGGGCCAACTACGCCTGGGGCACTTACTGGAGCTGGGACCCGAAGGAAACCTGGAGTCTGATCGTCTGGTTCATCTACGCCGCCTTTTTGCACGCCCGCTTCACGCG
>JBPPMD010000113.1:0-20471 GCA_051305875.1 Desulfuromonadales bacterium
CCCAAGGATTCACACACGATGTCTTTATTGCAGAGATCCATTCATCCTCGGCAACAAACCGCAAAGGCCGATCTTCAGGTTCTTCTGCGTTATTCTGCGGGCACTGCGGCACCGTTTCGTGTTGATCACAAATCTAGGCCGTTCATTATTCAGGACGCCGCATGCAGTGTGGTGAGCTCGGCAAAGTGATTCATCAGGAGAAGCGATGAAACAACGTATGGTGGTCATATCAAATCGTTTGCCGATCGTCGTCAGTCAGGACGATCATGGCGAGTGGCAGATCAATCCCGGTTCCGGCGGTCTGGTCACGGCCATGACTCCGGTTATGAAAGCGAACCAGGGTGTCTGGATTGGTTGGCCTGGATGTGATGAGGATGCGCCTGTCGGTCTTCTCTTAGATACGTTTGTCGAGAAGGAGGGGTACTCTCTGGCGGCAGTGCCACTCAGCGAAGAGGAAGTCGAAAAATATTACTTTGGCTTTTCTAACGAAACACTCTGGCCGCTTTTCCATGACATGCTCGGTAACTGTCACTTCAATCGCGATCATTTCGAGGCCTACAAAAAGGTGAACCGGAAATTTGCCGAGAGGACAGCCGAAGTCAGCTTGCCTGACGATTTCATCTGGGTACATGACTACCAACTGGCCATGACCGGCTGGAACCTGCGTCAATTGGGACAGTGGCAGCGTCTGGCATTTTTTCTGCACATCCCTTTCCCGGAAACCGACCTGTTTCGTCGACTTCCCTGGAAGAATGAGCTGTTGATGAGTTTGCTTGCGTATGACCTGATCGGATTTCAAACGTTACGGGATCACCGTAATTTCGTCCGTTGCGCGACGAGTTTAGTCCCCGGCGTCTCGATTGTAAGCAGGCATCGAAACTACACGATCTTGCGCCACGGTGAGCGAACCTTCCGCGCAGGACACTTTCCGATCAGTATTGATTTCGAGGATTTCTCTGCCCGCGCGAAAACCAAGGAAGTCGCTGACGCCGCATGGTACTTGCATGAAAACTTCGAGCAGCGTCAGATCATTCTTGGTGTTGATCGACTCGATTACACAAAAGGAATTCCGGAGCGCTTCCTGGCATTCGAACGAGCCCTGGAGAAATATCCTGAGATGAAAGGCAAGGTCTCGCTGTTGCAGGTTGTCGTGCCGAGCCGTACCATGGTGCCCGATTATATGGATCTGAAAGCCTACCTTGAACAGCTCGCCGGACACATCAACGGTCGCTTCTCAATGCACAGCTGGGTGCCGTTGCGTTTTCACTATCGAAGCCTTGATCCGGTGCAGTTGCTGGCTCATTATCGCAGTGCCGAAATCGCCCTGATCACCCCGCTGCGTGACGGCATGAACCTGGTTGCCAAAGAGTACTGCGCCTGCTCGGTGGATAATCTCGGCGTGCTCATACTCAGTGAATTTGCCGGCGCCGTCGATCAACTCGGTAAACATGCACTGCTGGTTAATCCTTACGATGTCGAAACGACAGCCGATACCATCTTCCAGGCGTTTAGCATGCCCGAAGAGGAACGGCGGAGACGGATGACCCTCCTGCGTTCGCAGATCAAACGCTTTGACGTTCATCAGTGGACGAAGAGCTTCCTATCCATACTGAAATAACAGGCCGTCGCGCTACCAGCACGGAAAGCTTGCGTTTCCGGGCTGGTCATAACCAGTCGTTTTTGCATCTCTGCTTTTTGACGCAGCGCAAGAAACAGGTTCAGGAATAGTCCAGATTTCACCCACGTTCACACTATGCTCCCACATCAGGTTTATGGAGCAACGTAGATATCCAGGAAAAGGTTTTTTATGATCCGTCATGAAACGCTGAACCCGCCGAGCCATATTTACCCAATCAACGAGTGGAAGATAATCGAGTCGAGTTTCTATCCACGCTTCCTCGCGCAGACTGAAACCATTTTTTCAATCGGCAACGGCTACCTTGGAATGCGTGGTAATCATGATGAAGGAACCCCGATCAGTCAATCCGGAACCTTCATCAACGGTTTCCACGAGACCAGGCCGATCGTCTACGGCGAAGACGCATACGGTTTCGCCAAGACAGGACAAGTCATGCTCAACGTGGCCGATGCCAAGGTCTTCAGGCTCTATGTGGATGACGAACCTTTCTTCCTGCCGACGGCCAGCCTGCAGTTTTTTGAGAGGACTCTCGACATGCAGGAGGGGATTCTCAAGCGTCGCGTTCTCTGGGAGACGGCGGTCGGTAAACAGGTCCTGATTGAATCGGAGCGGATGGTCTCGCTGCAGCAGCGACATGTCGCTGCAATATCTTACCAGGTCACGGTGCTTAATTCTGATGCTCCGGTGATCATCTCATCCGAAGTGATCGGTGCCCAGGAGAATCAGGCCGGGGAGAATGATCCCCGCCGGAGCACGGGGTTTCCATACCAGGTTCTCATTCCCGAGGGTCACTCAAGCAGCGATTTGCGTCTGATATTGGCGCACCGTGCCTGTAACAGCGGCATGACCATGGTCTGCGGCGTTGATCACTCGATTGAGACTGACTGCGCTTACACAAACATAAATGAATGCGATGGAGATCTCGGCAAAGTGGTTTTCTCACTAGATGCCAGACGGGGGCGCCCGATTCAACTGGTCAAGTTCATTACCTACCACTCTTCACGGCGTGCGGCATCCAGGGAACTCGCGGAACGGGCCGAACGAACCCTTGCTCGGGTGACAGGCAAGGGTTTTGGTGAACTGGTCGCCGGCCAAAAAGAGTATATGAGTGACTTCTGGGAGCGCAGCGACATCCACATCCTTGGGAATAAGTCGGCCTCCGGTCGCGACAAGTTCGAGCTCCAACAGGCGATGCGCTGGAACCTGTTCCAGATTCTTCAGGCTGCGGGACGTGCGGAAGGGACGGGTATTCCCGCCAAAGGGTTGTCTGGCCAGACTTATGAGGGACATTATTTCTGGGACATCGAAATTTATGTACTGCCTTTCTTGATTTATACGGCCCCGCGCATCGCGCGTAACCTCTTGCTGTTTCGTCACAGTATGCTTGAACAAGCACGCCTGCGTGCCCGAGAACTCAACCAGAAAGGAGCACTTTTCCCCTGGCGGACGATTAATGGCGAAGAAGCGTCCGCCCATTACGCTGCCGGCACGGCGCAATATCACATCAATGCCGATATTATGTATGCGTTGAAAAAATATGTCGAGATCACAGACGATAACGCCATGCTCTACAACGAAGGGGCCGAAATGCTTGTCGAGACAGCCCGCTTCTGGGTTGACATCGGTTTCTGCTCGGAGCGCAAGGGCGGTAAATTTTGTATCCATGGAGTGACTGGGCCCGATGAATATACGGCGGTTGTCAACAATAACGCATATACCAATCTGCTGGCCCGGGAGAATCTGCTTTTTGCCGCCAAGACGGTCACGAAAATGCACGACCAGCTGCCGGCATATTTCGAGACCCTGGTCGATAGAACCAAGCTGGACTTCAGTGAAGTCGAGACCTGGCAGCAGGCAGCTGATAAAATGTACGTGCCTTATGACCGCACCCTGGGAATCCATCCTCAGGATGAAGACTTTCTTGATCTCGAGGTCTGGGATATTAAAAACACGCCGCGCGACAGATTCCCGCTGCTGCTTTTCTATCATCCGCTGGTCATCTACCGTCATCAGGTGATCAAGCAGGCCGATGTAGTGCTGGCCATGTTGCTGCTTGGCGACATGTTCACCGACAAGCAGAAACAGAGGAATTTCGAATACTACGAGCCCCTGACCACAGGCGACTCATCGCTGTCGGCCTGCATTCAGAGCGTCGTCGCCTCTGAGGTCGGCTCCTCGGAAAAAGCCATGGGGTATGCCCGTTACGCGATGTTGATGGATCTTGCGGATGTCGGTGGCAATATGGCAGATGGTTGTCATGTTGCCTCGATGGGGGGTACGTGGATGGTGGCTACCTACGGTTTCGCCGGTATGCGTGACTACGACGGCAACGTCAGCTTTGCGCCAAATATTCCCCGGTATGTTGATGAGCTGCGTTTCCCCTTGACCATCCGTGGCCAGCGCCTGCGGGTCAGTATGACCAGTAATGAAGCGATCTATTTGCTCGAGAAGGGGAGCCTCCTGGAGATCTCCCATCAGGGGAAGAGAATCTCCCTGCAACAAGGGCTGCCGGTCACCTGCAAGATCAAATCACGCAAAGGACGACCTAAGCCGGAGTTGCTGCCCAGTGAAAAATAGTTTTCGTCCGGAAACGGCCCTTTTCCGCAATCTCTGCGTCAATCGGCGGATTTGATTGTGCGGCGTAAAGGGCTACGCCTCCGCTCAAATCCTTGATTTCCTTGACCTTGCGAAAAATTGCTCGTTTCCAGATCGAAAACTGTGCCTGTTTATCCGGAAACGGCATTTTTTGCAAACGCTGCGTCAGTCTGAAAAATATCAAGGCATTGCTTGTCTTGATATTCTTTTGGCTTACCTCAGGCGGTTCCCGTCTCTCTGAGCAAGGTTTGGTGCAAGGTGTTTTGTGAGGTTGGCAGAAGCCGCCCCTCGTTGAGAGTCAATACCTCGCCTCCCAGGCGCCGGGACTGGTCGCGGTCATGGCTGGCAATGACCACGGTGGTCCCTTGCCCGGGAAGGGTCGCCAGGCACTTTTCAAAAATCGGCAGAATCTCACGGTCGAGGCCGGCATTCGGCTCATCGAGCAGCAGCAAACGGGGCCTCAATACCATAGCCCTCGCCAGAGCCACTCGCCGTATTTCTCCACCAGACAATCTGCGAGCCTGCTGCACTTCGAAGCCGGATAAGCCGACCATCTCCAAGGTCTGGCTGATGCGGAGATTCAGAAGGTCACCTGATATGTTGCGCAGGCGCAGTCCGAATGCAAGGTTGTGATAAACGCTGGCAGCGAACAGATACGGGGTCTGATCCACCAGGGTGATCTGGCGTCGCAAGCGCTGTCGCTGGGATGCGTTGATCACATTTTCACCAGCGAAACAGATCATTCCCCTTGTCGGCACCATCAGCATCGCCAACAGCTGAAGGAGAGTGCTCTTGCCCGCGCCGTTCGCCCCCTCCAGAAGGTAGATCCGTCCTTTTTTAAATTCGAGCTGCTCAACATGAAGACAAAAATCTCCACGTTGAAGCTCGATGTCTTGTAATATCATCAGTGAATCCATCGCAATCACCTCTGCTGCATCAAGTTCAAAAACAGGTTAATGATCAGGGCGACACTCATCAGGATTATCCCCAAGGCAAGTCCAAAGGCAAACTCCCCCTTGCTGGTTTCCAGGGCAATGGCCGTTGTCATGGTCCGGGTACTACCACGGATATTGCCGCCGAGCATCATTGCCACCCCGACCTCGGCGATCACGCGACCAAAGCCGGCCACAATTGCTGCCATCACTCCGAAGCGAACCTCAAGAAGTACCTGCCAGGCCCCACGCAGGCGGCCGGCGCCAAGGGTTATGGCGGTTGGCAGAATGCGTTGATCGGCACCGGCAACAGCCGCCAGGGTGTAATTGGCGACGATCGGTACTGCCAGCACGACCTGGCCGGCAATCATCGCCCAGGGAGTAAACAGTAACCCCAGCGGGCCAAGAGGGCCCTGACGACTGAACAGCCCAAACAGCAGCAAACCGACCACCACCGTCGGCAACGCCATCAAGGTGTTGAGCAAGGTCACGGCCAGTCTTTTTCCGGCGAATTGCCGCATACCGATAACCGCGCCGAACGGAATACCAAACACCGCCGCGATCAGAATTGCAGTAAACGACGTATAGAGAGAAGTACCGACAGCATTCAGGACTTCCTGATCCAAGTGAATGATCATGGCCAGGGCGGCATTCAGCGAAGTGATCAAATAATCCAAGCAGACAATCCTTAACGGGTTCCCGTCCGGAAACACTGAGTGGTACAAACACAGTTTTCGGACGCAAACTAATTGTTAACTGTTGAGTACCACCAGCTCGTGGACAATAAACAGGTTCAGAGCCTTGTCCGTCAGGTTGTTGCTCTTATCAAAGCCCCGTTTTTCTTCAGATAGCGTCAACTTCACCATATACCAGAAGAGTTAAGGCTGAGTAGTCTGTACAATAACCGATGATAACCGATAATTACCAAGAATTACTTTTATCATTTTGCAACTTGGATGCCAACTATTTTAGGGGATATCGGCCAGAAAGACGAATCGTAAATGGGACTCTGGCTGGTTTGGTTGAATGTTTTGCCTGACGTATGAGGAGAGACCAAATTCGAAACGCAGAAATTTGCCACAATGGGTAATATCGGGACACTTTTTTGTTGAATATCGTCTAGCGATGACCAGAAATAACTCATGCAAACAGAAATTGTGGGTTTATAAGGTTAGATGCTGAGGTGAGAGGATTTTCAAGAAGCAGGTTTTTTATTTTCGGACCGATAACCCAGACAAAGGCTATGGACTATGAACAATATGACCTTTGTTTGGGTTATTGGACCGTTTATTTTCCCTCATCAGGGTCGATGAAAGGATGTCTGCCAAAAATGAAGACTTAGGCTCCTGGATAGTACGACAGACTGCTAGGCATCCATGGGATAAACCATTTTACCACTCTGGCTCAAGTCATAACCCGAGAGGTTCTCAGCAAGAGCTTTGAAGCCACTGCTGTGCAGCAGTTCCAGGAACAGTTGGGCGCTCTTTGTAAAAAAGCTACGCTTGGGAATCAGCAGATCAAAGCGTTCCCATCGCAGGGGAATGAAATCGAGACCGAGCAAATCAGCGACAGCACGGATTGCAGGCCCGGTCGATGCCCGGCCGGCCAAAACTTCGAGGCCGACTTCGAGGTGACTCTGGAACTCCCTGTCATAACCCTGAACGTTACGGCAGTCCAAACCCGCCTTTTTGAATTCCCGATCAAACATCAAGCGCGTGCTCGCTTCCAGTGGCCGGTTGGCGATGGAGAGCTTTTTGGTCCCGATGTCTTCGACCTTGCTGATCTTTTGTGGATTCCCCTTGGGAACCAGCAGGCCTTGCTCACGTTGGCAGAAGTTGACAATTGCCGGGGACTCTTCCAGCAGACTGGCGGCAAATGAAAAATTGTAATCTTCATTATCCTCCTGGGCCAGATGGCTGGTGGCGACGTGGCAAAGTCCCTGCCTTAAGGCCTTCAGGCCTCCAAGGCTGCCGAGGTTGCCGAAGAAAGCGACAAACTCGGGGTTTTGTCGCCGAAACAGAGCCAGAGTATGATCCAGTAATATATCGTTGCTGCCGGCAATCAGCAAAAGATTGGGAATCTCGACTGCCGATTCAGGCTGCCGGGGATAGTTGATGGTTCTGCTTGCCACCCATTGATCAACTAAATTCTTTGGGAACAGCCATTTCCCGGTGATCTTGCTCGCAGGCAAACCCTTCTCGTTGATCAGAGTATAACTCATCTTTTCGTTGACCCCGAGAAATTCCGCGACTTCTTTTGTGGAGAGGAGCTTTTCCATAGCAGGTTCCATTAAAATTCGGGTGACCGGTTGCTGTAAGCGGCACAAGCAGAGATCCGGGCTTGCAGCCGTCTTATGGATGGTCCGCCAGCTTCTGCGCAAGGTTAAATTACTACATTTGAACTGCATCTGGATACAAGTTTCAAATTTTCTTGCCCATCAGCAACGAAAGCAGCCTCTTCATGGAATCGAAAGGGATGAAGTTATGGCAGTGAATGACATTCTATGCAAGAATCAGCACATGCGCCGATTCGTCAACATTTATATCATCCTGTTCCTGATCGATGCCGGTCTCTCTCTGATAGCTGAACTGCTCGCAGCCACCTCCTCACCCTTGCCGCTGGTTGCGGGTCTGCGCTATTCGGTGGCCTACGTAGTGATCATCCTTTCCATGGTGATCTATGCCTGCCTGGGAATTGATCGGCGTCTGCCCAAACGGGTTTTGCTGCCGCTGACTCTCTACGTCTTCTGGAATGCCCTGGCGATGTGGCCGCTCTCGGGAATCATCGGTCGCGATTCGCTCGGGCTGATAGCGGCCGCCGGGCAACTTTTGCTCGGCGGAATCGCCGTGTTGCTGTTGCGCAGCCCTGATGGCAAGCCCCTGTTGAGCGGGAGGCAGTTGCGGACTCCGATGTTCAGCTGGCGCAACACCTTAAGCTTTAGCGCAATCAACCTGCTGTTGTTGCCCTTCGTCCTGGTCTATTCCGGCCTGGCCATGACCAGCGACTACCTCGAGCAGCAGACCTCCGGTTTTATGCGGCTCAGCCCGATCGGCATCTACATGAGCGAGCGCAGCTATCATCTCGATAAAAAGGTTATTCGTCTGGCGGCGATGATGCATATCGGCAGAGAGGATTACTACGAGGACCTGTCCAAGTCGATGTCGAATGAAGAGACGATCATCCTTGCCGAGGGGGTGACTGATCGCGACAAGCTGCTGGACAATCGGTTCAACTACAGCAAGCTGGCCGGATTAATCGGCCTGAGTTCTCAGGAAACGATGAGGTTCGGCGGCAACCTGATTGATCTGCATCATCTCGAAGCGACGGGTTCGGATGCCGGCGAGCAGGGCAAGGTGGATATTGCCCATGCGGATATTGACGTCAGCCAATTCGATCCGGAGACGATCGCGTTTCTCAATGAGCTCGGGCGCACTCTGTTCGGCGACAAGCCGCTGGTTGAGGGACTCGCCGAGTACAATGCCTGGGTGAGTGAGCAGATGACCCCGGAATGGATTGCCGGTGTCATGTCCGACATCCTCGACAAGCGCAACGCGGTGGTGATTGGCAGTATGGTGCGGAGTCTGGCGTACTACGACACCATCGTCATCCCGTGGGGGGCGATGCACATGCCGGCCATCGAAACAGCCGTGCTCAATCAGGGCTTTGTGCCTGGCGCCGAGCGCGAACGGCTGAGTGTCGATTTTCGGGCGATCCCTTATGCGGAGTTGTGGCGGAAGTTTGCTGTTGATTCAGATGTAGAATGAGCCACTCCGGGTCGTTTGAAACTAACAGGGCCAGCGCATCTGCGCTGGCCCTGTTTTGGAGACATTCAAAGTTACCTGGCAGCATAACCCTTGAAACGCTTCAGCCGAAAATAGGTCTCCCGCTCCCGCTCCGCCAGATATTGGCTCATGGCATGAATCGCTACATTCAGTTCCGGTGTGATCCGTTCTTCGAGAATGCGGATGCGCCGGGTCAGGCGCACCAGCTCCTCGGCCAGGCGGCGAAACTTCCCCTCGAAATTCGCCAACGACAGCATCTCCTCGACGATGCCCTCGAATTCCTCGATCGCTTCATCAAGCCAGGGTGAACTGCCGTGCATGTCGTAGGGGCGCTCTTCAAAGCTGCGCGCTACGGTTTCGTGCATGGTCAGGTCGCGGAAGCGCAGGCCGAGCAGGTTCCCTTCGGCAATCTCTACTGCGATCTTGCGGCGATTGATAGCTGCCAGGGCATCGATCGCCACCGAACTTTCGCGGGCTTTACTGATCTGCAAAGCGTCGATGGCCCGCGCATAGGCCTGACTGACCTCTTCGCGAGACTGCATCAGCGGCCGCGTGATCTTGAGGAACTCCTTGATCAGCGCCTGACGCCGACCTTTCAGTATGGTAGTGCAGTTAACCACCGCATGCAGACGATCCTTGAGCAGCAGCAGGTTGGTGCGGGTCGGCTGGATCATAGTGCCACCTCCCGGAATGAATCGAGCAATGTCTTCGCGGTATCGAGGGTTGCATCTATGGTTCGACGCTTTTTGCCTTGATGGACAAACTCGGTCTCGAAACGATCGGCGAAATCGAGCAGCCGTCGATCGTCGCCGAGCATGCCGTCACGGCCGACCACCGCCTCGAGACGGCGCAGGTCACAGCCCTTGGCGTAGGCACGGTAAAGGCGGTTGGCCACATCGCGATGGTCCTTGCGGGTCTGTCCCTTGCCGATACCGTGCTGCATCAGGCGCGACAGGCTCGGCAATACATCCACCGGCGGATAGATGCCTTTCTGGTGCAGCTCCCGGGAGAGTACGATCTGTCCTTCTGTGATATAGCCTGTCAAATCGGGGATCGGGTGGGTGATGTCGTCTTCCGGCATGGTGACGGTGGGGAGCAGGGTGATTGAGCCCTTACGCCCGTGGATGCGTCCGGCGCGCTCGTAGAGAGAGGCCAGATCGGAATACATGTGGCCTGGGTAGCCGCGCCGACCAGGCAGTTCCTCGCGGGCAGTGGAAATCTCGCGCAGTGCGTCGCAGTAATTGGTCATGTCGGTGATAATCACCAGCACGTCCATCTCCCGGTGAAAAGCTAAATCCTCGGCGATGGTCAAGGCCAGGCGCGGGGCCAGCAGGCGCTCGACGACCGGGTCATCGGCCAGGTTGATGAAGGCGACGAAGCGGCTCTGCATGTGTTCGAGCGTCTGGCGATAAAACTGATATTCGAAATGCGTCAGGCCGAGAGCGACGAAGACCAATACGAAAGGTCCGCCATCGGGGAGCCGGGCCTGACGCAAAAGCTGGTCGGTCATCTCTCGCGCCGGTAATCCGGCACAGGTAAAGAGTGGCAGTTTCTGCCCCTTGACCAGGGTATTCAGACCGTCAATGGTCGAGAAGCCGGTTTCGATGAATTCCACCGGATGGGCCCGCGCCACCGGGTTGATCGGCGCGCCGGTCACCGGCATGTGGAACTCCGGGATAAACATGGGCAGATCGTCAAGCGGCCGGAAGGAACCGTCAAAGACCCGGCCAAGCACGCCGTCACCGAGGGGCGCGCGCATTACAGCATCACTGAAACTGACGGTCGTATGCCGGGTGTCCAGTCCGTGGGTGCCACCGAAAACCTGGATGAGGACCTTTCCGCCAGAAATTTTGAGCACCTCGCCGGACAGAGAGCGGCCATCAGGAGATTCAATCCGAACCAGTTCGCCAAGCCGGGAGGCGAAGACCCGTTCAAGAAAGAGCAACGGGCCGCGGATGGCGCTGACCGAACGATATTGATGCTCAGAGAGACGCATCAGCAGCCTCCTTGAGCAAGTCGTCGAGCAAGGCGCCGTCATCCAGAGCCGCGGCGAGTCGGTCGTGTTCGGCGACCAGTTTGGCAATTTGCTCGACCGTACTCTGCGGTGTGGCATAGGCGTCCTCGGTGAAGCTGTTCTGGCAGAGAAAATCGAGACGAATCTTTTCGGCGGTACGCATCAACAGGCGGTCGCCATCTTGCAAGCCCTCCATGCCGACCACTTCGGCAACTTCGCGCAGGGCCTCTTCGCGCTGCAGAAGATCCCGGCAGCGTGCCTGGAGTTTGGCCCATTCTTCATGCAACTCGCTGAAATGGGCCATGGCAGTATCGCTGTAGAGGGAAAAACTCTGGTTCCAGTTGATCGCCGGGAAGTGGCGGCGGTGAGCCAGCTGCGAGTCGAGCATGTAAAGCGCCCCGGCGACGCGCAGGCAAGCCTGGGTCACCGGCTCGGAGAAATCACCGCCAGGGGGCGAAACCGCCAGAATCATGCTGAGCGAGCCCCGTGTACCAGAAAGGGTTTCTACTGCTCCGGCTCGTTCGATAAAGCCTGACAGACGTGAACCGAGGTAGGTCGGGTAGCCGTCCTCACCAGGCATTTCCTCGAGGGCCGCAGAAATTTCGCGGAGCGCTTCGGCCCAGCGAGACAGGCTGTCGGCGAGAAAGAGTACGTCGAGGCCCATGTCGCGGTAATATTCTGCCATGGTCACGGCAGTAAAAATCGACGATTCGCGGGCGGCGACCGGCATGTTCGAGGTGTTTGCCACAATGATAGTGCGTTCCATGAGCGGGCGCTTGCTGCGGGGATCCTCAAGTTCGGCGAACTCGTCGAGCAGGCCGGCCATTTCGTTGCCGCGTTCGCCGCAGCCGACGTAGACCACCACGTCGACATCGGCGAACTTGGCGATAGTCTGTTCAAGGACGGTCTTGCCGGTTCCGAAGCCGCCAGGCACAATGGCGACGCCACCTTTTAGCAGAGGGAAGAGAAAGTCTAGACAGCGCTGACCGGTGATCAGCGGCGTGGTTGGCGGCAGTTTCCGCCGGTAGGGGCGAGCGTTGCGTACCGGCCAGCTGTGCCAGCCATGCAGGGGCTGATTGCCCTCGAGTATAGCCGCAGGGTGTTCAAGCTGCAGCTCACCGGTGTTCAACTGCTCCAGTATGCCGGCATGTGCTGACAGCAAGTGGTGTTGTATATGCCCTTCCGTGACCTTGCCGAAGGTTTCACCGGCGAGCAGTTTATCGCCTGCTTTGCGCGCGGAGCTAAAATCCCAGGATCGCGTGCAGTCGAGTGGAAAAGGATTTTGTCCGCCGGTAATGAAATCTCCGCTGCTTTTCTGGAGCAGCGGCAGCGGGCGCTGCAGGCCGTCGAAAATTCCGCCGAGCAGTCCGGGGCCGAGGTGGACGGTCAACGGTCCTTTGGCGGTGGTCACCGGTTCGCCGATGCCGAGGCCGCGATTCTCTTCAAAAACCTGCACGGTGGCAACGCTGCCGTCGAGACGCACCACTTCGCCGGTCAGGCGGTTTGCGCCGACTGAGACGCGGTCGCCGATTTTCAGATCGGGGAAGTCGACGCATACGGTGGCGCCGCTGATGCTGGTGACTTTGCCGCTCATTGCTGCAACCTCACATGATAGCCGAGCGCTCTTTGCACCAGCCGCTGTAATTCGTCGCTCAGCGGAGTGCGTTTGCCGGCAGGGGGTGGCAAAGTGACCAGAACCCCTGCCCAGCGGTTGGTTAACTCGCGCAACCGGACTTGATCGAGCTTTTCAAGCAGACGGGCGTCGACGGCAATGACGCCCACTTCGGGGTCGGCGCAAACCTGTTCGATCGTTGTCCAGGCCTGCTCCGGAGTCAACGTCTGCTGGCGTACGCCGGTGAGGGCGAAACCTGGAGCGCTGTCTTGCATGGTCAGAAAGAGGATCTCCTTCATAGCAGCAGAACCTCCTCAAGCAGTTCCTCCCGGTCTGCCGCGAGAGCTTGCCGCAGCACCTGATTATGCACGGCCAGCTGAGCAAGCCAGAGATATTCAATGATCACGGCCAGCCCAAGCGGGTCGCGCCCGGCCAACCGCAAAAATCTGGTCAAGCCGCTCAAAAGGCACTGTTCCATACAGACTACATCTGTGGAGGTTAATGGTTTTCCAGCCAGTCGTGTTACCAGTCTGGCAAGACGGTCGCTGTCATGGTTCGCCCAGATGCGCTGCAGGCTTGAGGTTGCATACCTGCCGCCGGGGGTCAATGGTGGCGTTTTGCTGACCTGCCATCGCCAGAGTTTATTAATCATCAAACAGTTGCGCATGTCGACCAGGTAGCGCAGTGTTGCTTTGAGAAGATCGTTGTCGGTCCGGGCCAGACCGTGCTGCAGTATGCCGTCGGCAAGCTGCTGCTCGACGCCGCCAGGACCCTGGCGGCGGTAGGTGGCGGTCAGACCGGCGACAAACGGATAGTCTTTGGCAAGAACAGCTTCGAGCTGTGCGATTGCGGCTTCGGACTCCTCTGTCATCGTGACCAGTCGCTTCAGCGGTCCGGCAAGCAGGGAAGGGTTCAATACTGTGGCAGGTGGTGTTTCGCCAGCCAGGGTATAACGCAAGGCCAGAATCAGGCTGCGCATGGCGAGCAGGTCGAGGAACGGCTCAAGACGTGTGCGCAGACGCCTGTTGAGCCGCCGATAAACCCAGAGAACAACGTCCGCAGGCGGTGCCTCTGTGGCATGATTCGCAGCCCTCAGATCGATGGCGGCGCGACGGCAGCGTAGCCGTGCCAGCAGAGCCTCTTTTGGGAGTTCAGCCGGCTGTGTCGGTGTGAGCAGTTTCATCGATGTCCACCTGCTTGCGCAGTTCGTCCAGAAGTTTCGGCAGCAGCTCGGGCCAGGCGCGCAGCAAACGACAGCTCAGTGAATTGTCGATGCGGATCATGCCGTCGGCGGTGGTCACGATCATTCCGCCGCCAAGGGTTTCATCGCACGCGATATCGGCCGCCGGGAAATCGCGATCTGCCATCTGCTGGTCTGCAGAATGAATTTTGCAGGCTGTCCATTCTGCCGCCGGCAACTCTTCACGGAGCGATTTCCACAGCGCTGCACGATCGGCGTTTGCCAGCATCGGCAGCATCTGTTGAGCCAGCATCCGCAGGCGTTCTTCAAGTGCCATTTCTGCGTGCAGTCGAGATCCTATGGCGCGAGTCCGGGCTTCGAAGAGCAGGCTGATGCTCAGTTCGGCGGCTTCAGCCTGCAAGTTGCGGTCAGTCTCTGCGCGTAATTGCAGCCGTTGCGTTTCAAGCTCCTCGCGCCGTGATGCCACGATACTCTCGGACTGCTGCCAGAAGTCTCGAATCTGCGCCTCACCTTCGCGCTGCAGGGCTGCTTTCAGCTCTGGTTCACCCATGGTCTGGCTACATGAGCAGGATCATTGCGGCGACGACAAAGCCGAGAATGACCATAGTTTCCGGAATTGCGACCAGGATGATGATAACGCCGGTCAGTTCAGGTTTCTCCGCCAGAGTTCCGGCTCCGGCGGCACCGATGCGCGACTGGGCCCAGGCAGTGGCAATCGCCGGCAGGCCGATTGCCAGTGCGGCAGCAAATGCAATCCAGACTTTGTCCATGATGCTTCTCCTCGTTGATGACCCACTTAAGAGGGTCGCTTGTGCCAGGGTTCGAATCGGCGCCCGCCCAGATCGAGAAACTTACTGAAAAATTCCACATAATGCAGACGCAGAGCGTGAACAGTGGGGGCAAAGACCCCCAGCAGCAGATTGAATGCGTGCAGCATCGTCGCAACCAGAATGCCGACCATGATACTGCCGCTCATGCCGCCCAGTCGGTTGGCGACCACGGCCAGCAGCACGGAACTGAAACCGATGGCCATGATCCGGACGTAAGAGAGAATATTGCCCATGGTTTTAAGCAGTTCGAGCGGCGCAAGCAGGCCTTCGGCGGCGATCATGACCGGCATGAGAATGGCGACGCCGATCAGCAGTGGACCGGTGTTCAGCCATGATTGCGGATAGAGCCAGCTCACTACAGCCAGTATTGACAACAGGACGACGATCAACATGGCGAGCTTGAGCAGGGCCTTGCGTGGTTGGTGACGGCGGAGGTCGGCAAGAGCGCCGAGGGTGATGCCAAGCAGAATATGCACAACGCCTACGGTCAGGGCAAAGACGGCCATAGGCAGGATGTCTTTGCCGCGATCAAACCAGAAAGCGTGCAGTCCCAGCCAGGTTTCACCCAGATTTCCGAACAGCTCGCCGTAGAGAAAGCCGAAAAAGATCGTGTAGAGCGACGCGACACCGAGCACCTTGCCAATATCGCTGGCCATTTGCTGCGGAGCAAAACGCTTGGCGAGGAAAACAGAAATGATCAACAGAATCAGCCCGTAACCGATATCGCCGAGGATCATGCCGAAAAAAACGGGGAAGAACAGGCCGAGCAGCGGCGTTGGATCGTAGGAGGAATATTTAGGCAAGGGGAGCAGGCGCGACAGGATTTCGAAAGGGGCAAAATAGCCCGGATTACGCAACATGACCGGGACCTGGTCGAGGTCTTCCTCAAGAATCGTCAGTTGTTCGAGCACCACCCTGCCTGCAAAAGCCTGACTGAGGTCGATTTGCAGGGCGGGGACTTCGGCCTGCGCCATCCATCCCTGGATGATGAAGCAGAGGCGGGTCGTATAAGCAGTGGCGGTGGCGCGATAGAGGGTGAGGCGTTCTTCCAGCCAAACCAGGGCGCGGCGATAAACCGGCCGCCAGCGGCGTGAAAGCTCCTGCAGCTGTGTCTCGACCTTGCGGCAGTTGGCTGTCGCCGTTTTCAGGCGTTCATGTAACGCGGCTATGCGTTCCGCTAGCGTCAGGTTGGCAAACTCTGCGGGCAATGACATTTCGGGTATCCGTTCATCAGTCAACGCCTGATGCAGATCACCGGCTATCTGTCGATCTGTGGCAACCAATCCGATCAATGCGCCGTCGGTTGTGGTCGTGCTGCTGATGTGGCAACGTCCCCCGGTGCGTTGCTGCAGCAGTTCTTCAAGGGCCTGCAGCTGCCGGGTGTCGCGAATGGTAATGCCCAGGAGCTCCAGGTTGGAATCCTGCGGCAAGTCAGCCAGCAAGGGTTCCAGTGCCTGCCAGAATGCCAGGTCGTGCTGCAGGTCTTCGACCTCCTTGCGATAATCAGTCAGAATTCGATCCTGCTCGCGGACTTTGGCCAGGTGCTGGTCGACAAGCTCATCGACAAGATCCATTACAGGCAGAGACTGTAATGGCGAGATGGCATCAGTCGTTTCAGGGAGAAGTTCCAGAAGGATAGAGACGTGTTCGTAAAGGTCCTGAAAGTAGCTGCGTTCCTGCAGCTCGTGTTCATTAAGAACGAGAGTATTCAGGCGATCATCGCGAGCCAGCTCGACCCGTTCCAGCAGCTGCGGGTCTGGTTGAAAAATGCCCCGGTTATGCAGGAGGTCGAGAGTGGCCAGCAGGTCCTGCTTGGGGCCGACGATTTCAACTTTGGCCATGCGGATGATCATGGTCACCCCCTGGCAGTATCGCTGCCAGATGCTGTTTTAATGCGTCTTGCAGCGTTGCATCGTCAAGGTCTAACAAGCGCTGGCACCAGGCGGACGATGCGGATTCCAGGGCTGCGCCTTTACTTTTTAACGCGGCCTTTTTCGCGGCCAGCATTTGCCGGCCGCGCTCCTTCTCGGCAGTCAACGCTGCAGCAAAGGAGCTCTCCATGACAGCCAGTTCGCGTTGTTGCCATTCTTCGGCACGCGCATGCTCTGCAGCAGCCTCGGCCTGGATGTGTTTTTCCAGTTGAATGATACTTTGCAGCAACCCGTCAGTCATGATAAACCACGTTATGATGTTAATGTTTTCAGTATATCAGAGTGCTTACGCTTTGCAGAACCTCCGGATGTATCGAAATTCGTGACCTGGTATGAAAAGCATGATAAATTAGCAATGTTAATTTTGAACATTTTTCTGAACATTGGAATTCAGGTTCAGCTGACAATCAGGGGCTCTCTTTGTCAACAGACAAACATCTGCTGAAAACTCTGGAAAGACGAAACCGGGAGCTTGAAGTTCTCATAGAGATCGGCAAAGCCCTGACATCGACCGTCGACCTTGAGAATGTGCTCACCTTGATCATGGATCAGGTCAGCCGTCTGCTCAAGGCCCAGGCCTGGTCGCTGCTGCTGCGTGACGAGCGGAGTGGTGAGCTGACCTTTGAGATCGCTGTTTCTCCGGCGGCAGCAAAGCTCAAGGGCATGAAAGTCGCTGCCGGCCAAGGTATAGCCGGCTGGGTGACTGAGCACGGCAAGGCCCTGGTGATCGCTGACGTCAGAGAAGATGCACGCTTCTCTGACCACTTCGACAAGGCTTCCTTTTTTATTACCCAGTCGGTACTTTGTGTGCCGGTGTGCTGCAAAGGCCAAGTCCTCGGTGTCATCGAACTGCTGAATGGGCCCAACGAAAAGGTTTTTAAAGAAGCTGACCTGCAGATCCTCTCCACGATTGCCGATTACGCGGCGATCGCCATCGAAAATGCGCGCAACTTCAAGCGTGTCAATGAACTGGTGATAACCGATGATTTGACCGGGTTGTACAATGGCCGCTATCTGCATGTCCTGATCGAAGAGGAGGTTGAGCGGGTGCGCCGTTTCGGCGGTAAACTTTCGTTGATCTTCATTGATCTCGATTTCTTCAAAAAAGTCAACGATACCCGTGGTCACCTGGTGGGCAGCCGCACCCTTGCTGAGGTCGGTAACCTGATTAAGGATAACGTCCGCAAGATCTGCAAATCGGCCCGTTACGGTGGCGATGAATTTGTCATCGTCCTGCCGAACACCAATAAAAATGGCGCAATGACCCTGGCTACCAAACTCTGTGAACTTTTCCGGGCCTACGATTTCCGTGACGACAACGAAGTCTCTTTCAGGATGACAGCCAGCTTCGGCATCGCCACGTTTCCTGACGATGCAAACTCCAAGGATGATTTGATCCGCCTGGCAGACCAGGCAATGTATCGCGTCAAGGAAACCTCCCGAGACGCTGTCCTGTCGGCGTGATATACTTTTTTGCGGAGGTAACCTGTGGCCCACCGCACCCCTCGCTCCAGTTATGAGAAACTGACCGGTCGCCTGAATCTCTACACCCAGGGCGCATCCCCCGCCAAACTCCTGTACCGCATCATCACGCCGGTCAAAAGGACCCTGGCCAGTGAACAGATCGGTTCGCGCTATCTGGGCGCCCTGTGCGCGCATTACGATGCCGGGACGAATACCTGACCCTCCTTTATGACCACGCTCCTGCCATAACCGCTGATTGAGGTTGGCTGGGTTTTTACTGGTCCGATAAGGTAGTGCAATAAATTGATGCTCTACGGAGGAGGCTTAGTCCTACTCCGAACATGCCCGGGAGTGAACATGCCAGGTCGTTGGAATAAGATTCTCGTCATTGTCGCCATTGCGGTGCTGTTCGCATTGTTCTTTGCCTTCGATCTGCAGCGTTATCTGACACTTGCCGAACTCAAGGCACGACAGGAAGCGTTTCAGCAATTCTACGCCGCCAACCGCCTGCTGACCCTGGGGCTCTACTTCGCCCTGTATGTTGTGGTCACGGCCCTGTCGCTGCCCGGTGCCGCGGTCATGACCCTGGCGGGTGGCGCTCTGTTCGGCTTTTTACCGGCGCTGATCGTGGTTTCCTTCGCCAGCAGCATCGGCGCGACCCTGGCCTTCCTGGTCAGCCGCTTTCTGCTGCGCGACTGGGTGCAGGCGCGTTTCCGCGACCGGCTTAAAGCGCTCAACACCGGCATCGAGCGGGAGGGCGCCTTCTACCTGTTCACCCTGCGGTTGGTGCCGGTCTTCCCGTTTTTTGTCATCAACCTGGTGATGGGCCTGACTCCCATGCGCACCCTGACCTTCTACTGGGTCAGTCAGGTGGGCATGCTGGCGGGTACCGCGGTCTACGTCAACGCCGGCACCCAGCTCGGCCAGCTAGAAAGCTTGAGCGGGATTCTCTCTCCGGGCTTGCTGTTCTCCTTCGTCCTGCTCGGCATCTTCCCGCTCATTGCCCGCAAGGGAGTTGATATCATGAAGAAGCGCCAGACCCTCAGAGCTTTTCCAAAACCGAAAAGTTTTGATTATAACCTGGTCGTGATCGGGGCCGGGTCGGCCGGGCTGGTTTCAAGCTACATTGCCGCCGCAGTCAAGGCCAAGGTGGCGCTGATCGAGAAGCACAAGATGGGCGGGGACTGCCTCAATACCGGCTGCGTACCGAGCAAGGCGTTGATCCGTTCCGCCAAGCTGCTTGCCTATGGCCGGCGCGCAACCGAGTTCGGTTTTCGCAAAACCGAGACCGAGTTCGAATTCGGCGAGGTGATGGAGCGCGTGCAGCGCGTGGTCGGCAATGTGGAACCGCACGATTCCGTCGAGCGCTACAGCGCCCTTGGTGTCGAGTGTCTCCAGGGGGAAGCGCGGATTACCTCTCCCTACTCGGTCGAAGTCAATGGCCGCACCTTGACCACCCGCAGTATCATTATCGCTACCGGGGCGTCGCCGCTTGTGCCGCCGATTCCGGGGCTGGACCGGGTCGACTACCTGACCTCCGACAACCTCTGGCAGTTGCGCGAGTTGCCGCGGCGACTGGTGGTGCTCGGCGGCGGGCCGATCGGCTGCGAGATGACCCAGGCGTTCGCCCGCTTCGGCGCCGAAGTGACCCAGGTCGAGATGGTGCCGCAGATCATGGGGCGCGAAGATCCGGACGTGGCTGAATTCATCCGCGGCCGCTTGGAGGCCGAAGGGGTCCGGGTGCTGACCGCATATACCGCCAAACAAGTCATTGTCGAGGAGAATGAAAAAATCCTGATCTGTGAGCATCAGGAACAGGACGTCAGAATTCCCTTTGACCAGCTCCTGGTTGCGGTCGGCCGCCGTCCCAGCACCACGGGTTTTGGCCTTGAAGAACTTGGAGTACGCATAAGCGAACGTGGGACGATAGACACGGATCCGTTTCTGCGCACCAATTTCCCCAACATCTTCTGTGCAGGGGATGTCGCTGGCCCCTACCAGTTTACCCACACCGCGGGTCATCAGGCCTGGTATGCCGCGGTCAATGCCCTGTTCGGCGACTTTAAAAAATTCCGTGCCGACTACCGTGTGATCCCCTGGTGTACCTTCACTGACCCCGAGGTGGCCCGGGTCGGACTCAACGAGACGGACGCGCGGCAGCAGAATATAGACCATGAGGTCACCGTTTTTCAGCTGGCCGAACTCGATCGCGCCATCGCCGAAAGCGAGACCCATGGCTGGATCAAGATCATCACGCCGCCGGGCAACGACAAGATCCTCGGTGTCACCATCGTCGGCAGCCATGCTGGCGATCTGATCGCCGAATATCTCCTGGCCATGAAGCACGGCCTCGGCCTCAACAAGATCCTCGCTACCATCCACCCCGCTCCGACCCTGGCCGAGGCCAACAAGATGGCGTCCGGCGAGTGGAAAAAGGCCCATGTGCCGGAAAAGCTGCTGGTCTGGATCGA
>JBPPMD010000149.1:0-4351 GCA_051305875.1 Desulfuromonadales bacterium
AGAAATTACGTGAAATTCTGGCGCTTTTGTTTGATGAACAGGAAGCGTATGTGGCGTCGCGTTTTCCGCTGGAAGAGGCGACGTTGCCTGAGTTGGTGCGTTGTACCAAGATGGCGGAGGCAGAACTGCTGCCACTGTTGGAGCGGATGGCCGACAAGGGACTGGTGATGGACATGCCTTATGCCGGCAAGACCTACTATCTGCTGTTGCCAGGGCTGATCGGTTTTTTCGAATTCACCTTCATGAAGAACCGGACCGATCTGCCATTGGCTGAACTGGCCAAACTGATGGCCGAATATATGTATGAAAATCCGCAGACTGGCCAGGCGAGCGAGTTTTTTGGCAGCAAGACGAGCCTGACCAGATCACTGGTCTATGAAGATCAGATCCCGGTCAGTTCAGAAGTAACCAGTTACGAAGACGCGCGCAAGATTATCGAGAACGCCTCCTTCGGCGCGGTTGGCATGTGTTACTGTCGGCACAAAAAAGAGCATCTTGATGAAACTTGTGCCAAAGGGGCGCCGGTGGAGAATATCTGTATCTCCCTCGGAGCGGCCGCCAAGTTTTTGGCTCGACGTGGTTTTGCCGAGCAAAAAAATAAAGATGAATTGCTGGCGATCCTTGATAATGCACGTGAATATAATTTGACCCATATCACCGACAATATCCGTCACAGGCCGTCGTTTATCTGTAACTGCTGTTCCTGCTGCTGCGAACTCATGCTCGGGGTGCAGGCCGGTTATCATGATGGCGTGGGTAAGACGCCGTTTTTGGCGCAAATTACTACGGATGACTGTAACGGTTGCGGACTATGTTTCACGGCCTGCAATGTCAATGCGATTTCTCCGGCATCTGGCGGGAAGGGGGGTAACTCTGGTCGCTCCGCAAGCATTAATGATCCTGTTTGTCTCGGGTGCGGAGCCTGTATCCCGGCTTGCAATCGCAAGGCCCTGTCACTGGTCGAACGAATGGAAAGACCGTTACCTCCGGAGAAACGAAAGGATATGTTCAAAGCCATTTTGAGGGAAAAAGGGCGGATGAAGCCTTATCTGGTGAGTGGGATGAAAAAGAAACTGAGGAAGTTGTTGCCAGAACGTTAGCAGGAATGGAGAATCGTGGATGTAATTGGGGCGCCCATTTATTCACTGTCATTAGATAGCAACAACTGCTTGAAACTCTCTGGAATCCGGGTTGTTTTTTTCGCCTTGCCATCGTAGCAAACCATGACTGTTTTTGCCAGACCGAAAACCTTGCCGTTGCCATTGTGCAACACATAATCGATATCGAAACTTGAATTGCCGACCCGTGCCATTTCCAGCGAAACAATCACCTTGTCATTCAGTTCAATCGGCAGCTTGTATTCACATTCCGCCTTCACTACCAGAAACAGTAACGACTGATTCATGAACTCGATGAACTTGTCGTAGAACAGCTTAGTACGTGCCGTTTCCAGATAAGTGAAATAGGTAGCGTTATTGACGTGTCCGTAAGCATCGAGATCTGCAAAGCGCAGCTCGATTGATATCGAATATTTGGCAAAATCGGTCATGCTAGTCACTGAATGTCCTTGTGTTGAAATATTCGGTCGACTCTGAGCTGACTTGCGTCGAAAAGAAGCACTTGGTGAACATCCCCTGAGTGTTTAGTCACAGAGGTCTTGCTGCCAAGTCATAGTGGTCGTGTAGGGTGATGCTTTTGACTTCGGTAGAGCCCATAAAACCCTCAATCAGCAGTGTCTTCATCGGACAGTTTACTGGCAAGTCTGGTTATGAATCTTGTGCCTTTAAGTCGTCAAGTATTCGCGATCGATAATCAACAATATCTTTTCGTAATGAAGAGAGGTTTGAAATCTTCTCGTCCACTTTGTGGATGTTCAAGTCGAGGATTTCGAGTAGGCGTTGTGTAATGGTGGTGAACTGATGCTGTTGAGAGTTAAAAGACTGATTGTGGGCATCGAAGTGATCGGCCAGTTCCTGCATTTCCTTCAGACCGATGCCGAGATCCTTCAGCTTGAGAATGAACTTCAGGCGGCGGATGTCGTCTCGACCGTAAAGCCTCGCGCCGGTGCCGACCCTCTGCGAAAGGCCCATTAGGCCAATTTCCTCATAGTACCTGATTGTGCGCGTGGTGATGCCGAGCAGCTTTGCCAGTTCGCCGATCTGAACCAGTGTCTCATTCTTAGTCATCATAATGTTTCCCTTTACGTATGGTTTGTACCTGTTCATAACACCTTGATCGAAATTATGCCAATCTTTTCTACCCCAATTATAAGCCATTGTTTGATCAATATGTAGATTTGTAAAATAGCGTTATAATCATGCTTGACTTTTACGTAAAGTGTATATATTTTGACAAAACTAAATTGCCTGTGGACTACGATGAAGACGACCTGTTTGCGCTACCATTTTCTGCCGAGGATTAAAAAGAAGATATGAATTCAGATGTAGAAAACGCCGCGCTGAATTCATGAATAAATAACGGAGAAGAGTGATTTATGTACTTTCAACTGACCGAAGAACAGAACTTGATTCGCGAAACCGTCCGTGCCTTTGCTGAAAACGAACTGGCTGACGGCGCCAAGGTGCGCGACGAACAGGAACGGTTTGATCGTGAACTGATGTTCGGCAAACTCGCCGAACTTGGTTTGACCGGGATTGTCTTCCCTGAAGAATATGGCGGAGCCGGTGCCGACTATCTCAGCTATGCAATTGCCGTCGAAGAACTGTCGCGTGTCTGCGCTTCAACAGGCGTGACATTATCTGCGCACCTGTCGCTCGGTGCTAATCCAATTTTCCAGCACGGTAGCGAAGATCAGAAACAAAAGTATCTAATCCCGCTGGCCGAAGGGACAAAGATGGGTGCCTTCGGCCTGACTGAGACGTCGGCTGGATCTGATGCAGGAGGCACTAGAACCAATGCTGTGCTTGATGGGAAAGAATGGGTGGTAAACGGTTCAAAAATATTTATCACCAACGGCGGCGAGGCAGAGATCTATATCGTTTTCGCACGTACCGACATGAATGCCGAAAAGCATCATGGCATTAGTGCTTTCATCGTCGAAAAGGATACTCCAGGTTTTACCTTCGGCAAGAAGGAAGAGAAGATGGGCATCCGCGCTTCTCTGACTCGGGAGCTGGTATTTGAAAACTGCCGGATTCCACAGGAGAATCTGCTCGGCTCTGAGGGTGCTGGATTCAAAATCGCCATGAAGACTCTGGATGGCGGGCGGATAGGGATCGCTTCTCAGGCACTCGGCATTGCTCAAGGGGCCTTTGATGCTGCGGTTGAATATGCTAAAGACCGCAAGCAATTCGCTCAGCCGATTGCCAGCTTTCAAGGCGTGCAGTTCATGTTAGCGGATATGGCGACCCAGATCGAGGCGGCGCGACTGGTAGTTTATCAGGCAGCTTACCGTGCCAGCGCAGGGTTGTCGTATTCGAAAGAAGCTGCGATGGCTAAGCTGCTGGCGTCGGAGACAGCGATGCAAGTCACGACCAAGGCGGTGCAGGTCTTTGGCGGTTATGGTTACACAAGAGAATACCCGGTGGAACGGATGATGCGCGACGCCAAGATTACCGAACTTTACGAAGGCACCAGTGAAATTCAAAGGGTCGTCATTGGCACAATGATCTGTCGATAAACGAGGGAGCAAGGATAAAATGGAATTCACACGGGAAATCTACTGGAACGTTGGTCACGGTGCAACCACGCTGGTGCCTATGTACCTGTTTACCCTGGCCGCAGTTGTCCTGTTTGTTAACCAAGCATGGCAACGGATAGAAGCTTATCGGCAAGGGGACTCTGTTAACAGGACCGACAACCTTCCGGTACGTTTCCTTTCCATGTTAAAAAGTGTCTTGTTACAGACAAGGGTTCTTAATTTGCGTGGCCCTGGCTTGGCACACGCGCTCTTTTTCTGGGGGTTTTTCCTACTTTTTATAGGGACCAGCTTGATTGTCTTGCAGGCGGATTTTACCGATCTGCTGTTTGGCGTCAAGTTCCTTAAAGGCAATTTCTATCTGTTGTTTTCCGTGGTTCTGGATGTGGCCGGACTGGTCGCGATCGTGATGCTCGGCGGCCTGTTTGTGCGGCGTTATTTTGTGCGCCCGAAAGGGCTGGAGACCATAAAAGACGACGCCATCATGCACGGCCTGCTGTTCGCGATCCTGATCAGCGGTTTCGTGATTGAAGGGGCGCGCATGGCGGTCACCGAGATGGGGACCTACCTGGCCTACTGGTCGCCGGTCGGCCTGGTCTTTGCCAAGGGCATGGCCGGCCTTGGAGAAGAGAGCCTGCGCTCAGTGCATCAACTCACCTGGTGGTTCCACCTGCTGCTGGTGATGGCCTTCAT
>JBPPMD010000153.1:0-2308 GCA_051305875.1 Desulfuromonadales bacterium
AGTGCTCCGGACATTGCCGGAGAAGACAAAGCCGACCCACGCGCCATGATCTTGACTGCGGCGAACATGCTCGAGTGGATGGGAAAAGAGGATGACGCCGCAGCCGCCGCTGCGAATCTTCTACGTCACGCCGTTGAACAGGACCTGGCAATGGCGCATGAAATGGAGCGCACTACTGCAGAAACAGGGCGCGCAATCGCGAGAATCCTTCAGTCCTCGTAAACGACTGGACGTTTGATGTTTGCTCCTGGTTCAACCATCCGGTGATGGCTTGTTCGCTTGTTCGTATTGGCTTCAGACCCGGGACAGTCGGGGGCAAGGGTAGGCGCCACGGGGAGGTTTTATTGAGATCCAAACTCAGGGAGATCCAGGATACCGTCATCAAATATGCCAACATCATATCCCAGGTGATCAATGTTGACGTGGATATCATAGACAAAGACTTTAATCGTATTGCCGGAACGGGTTCTTATCAGGGTAAAATTAATGAGAACATGGCAGTTGAAGGATTTATCTACCGGGAGGCAATCGCAACCGGGCAGACCCAGGTAATCAGCGACCCCGGCTTGAACCGGGTTTGCCTGCCCTGCCCGCGCAAGACAACCTGCGCCGAAAAATTCCAGATCTGCAAACCGATCAAACTGGGTCAGGAAACCATCGGGGTCATCGCTCTGGTCTGCTTTAGCGATAGACAGAAAAAACATCTGCTTGAACGCTTCGATGTCTATCAGGAGTTTCTCGACCAGATTACCGAATTTATCGCCACCAAGGCTTATGAAAACAAGGAGCACAAACGTACGGAATTGATGATCAAACTGATGGAGCAGGTTGTCAATAAAACCGAGATGGGGGTCCTCGTCATCGACCATGAAGACACGATCATCCATGTCAATGACAACGCCTTGCAGCAGCTTGGCTCTTCAGAAGAGTGCCTCAATAAAAAGATCGTCATACAGTCCACCGGCGACAACATCGGCGCAGCAGAAGAATTCAAGGTGGTTATTGGCCAGAAGGATTACTTTCTCCTGGGCAGCACATTCCAAATCGATTTTGATCTGGATGATTATGCCAAGATCCTGGTTTTTCATGACATCAAAACCGTTAAATCCAGAATCTACGAACTCACCCAGGTCGGCGAAGATGTCCACATCGGCGACATCCTGGGGAACTCCGGCGTGGTTCAGGAGTTGAAACAAAAAGTCCGCAAAATCTCCACGTCGAACTCCACGGTGCTCATTCGCGGCGAAAGCGGCACCGGCAAAGAGCTGTTCGCCCGCGCCATTCACCGCGAGAGCGAGCGTCGCGATGAACCTTTTGTGGCCGTCAACTGCGGCTCCATCCCCGACACACTCATGGAAAGCGAGCTGTTCGGCTATATCAAAGGGGCCTTTACCGGCGCCGACCCCAAGGGCCGAATCGGCAAATTCGAGCTGGCAAACAAGGGCACCCTGTTCCTGGATGAAATCGGGGACATGCCCCTTTACGTACAGGTCAAGCTGCTGCGGGTCCTGCAGGAGCGGCAGATCACCCGGCTCGGTTCCAACAATCAGATCAACGTCGATGTCAGAGTCATTGCCGCCACGCATAAAAACCTCGCCGAGATGATCAGAGAGAACACCTTTCGCGAGGACCTGTTCTACCGCCTGAACGTCATCCCCCTGGAGATTGCGCCCTTGCGGGAAAGAAAGTCCGACATCGAACCGCTGGCCTACCACTTCATCAGGAAGTACTGCCAGCTGTTCGGTAAAGGCTTCAAACGGCTTGCACCCGAGGTGGCGGAAAGCCTGCTGGCCCATGACTGGCCGGGAAACGTCCGGGAGTTGGAAAACGCGATTGAATTCATGATCAACATGATGGAGCTGGACGGCCTGTTGAGCAAAAAGCTGCTGCCCAAGTCGATTGTCAATCCACAGCTGGTCCCGACCATGGAATCGGCACCGATGCAGGTACGGCCGATCCGCGAGCTGGAAACCGAGGCAATCCGCAGAGCCCTTGAAGTTTATGGCCTCTCCTCCCAGGGAAAGAAAGTCGCCGCCCAGAAATTGGGCATCGGCATCGCAACCCTTTACCGGAAACTCGAAGGAACCAACTTATCAAAATGATATAGATCGTTTTTTAAAATCGACCATTTCCCCTCTTCTCTCGTAGAAGTCGCCAAGCGGGCCCCTATCACAGTGATATTTAGTATCATTGTGATAGGGGCTTTTTTATTCCCTTCCCCATGAAATCCATAGAAAGCATTACAAAATACTGTTTTAATTCATGTTTTATTTCTTGGCACAATGGTTGAAATAGACATATCAATAAC
>JBPPMD010000365.1:0-9510 GCA_051305875.1 Desulfuromonadales bacterium
TCAGCAAGGGGTCGGTGCGCCCTCAATTTGGCAAAAAGTCCGGCGAGAGGGAAAAATAGCGCGCCGATTTCATCGCATCTGTAACATCACCACAATTTCTGTCGCCAACAGGGGTGGCGAATTCAAAAAAAAAGCTCCGCAAGCCTTACGTAGGAGTGCCCCTGCTTGAGGTTTGCGGATTGGGGTTAAAGAGTGGTAACTATTCAGCTCATAAGCGAGTGCATGTGGGCTGCAGCAGTTGCTTGCGGGAAGTTAAGTGACAACGTTGGACGCAGACAATGGCTGCAGACCACATGCTGTGCCGTTGAGTAAGGAAGCTGAATAGTTACAAAGAGTGTTTGAGTATTGAGTATAAATTGAGCCCGCCAGGCAATTGGCGGGCTCTTGCTGTTTTTGGAGTCAGATGCATACCTTTCGAATTAGGGCTGAGAGTTGCGGAACCCTCCCCTGCTGCTAGAATACAGGTACACACGACCTGTCTCATATGGTTCAAGACAATCGGAACAGCTTATGACCCGGTAGGGATATTCCTGTCGCCAAGGAGAGTTGTCATGTTCGAGAAAAACGATGTGCAAGAAGCGGTTAAGCGATCAATACAAGTTGAAAAGAATGCACGGGACTTCTATCGCCTGGGGGCCAGTCACATGAAAGATGCTCAGGCCAGGAAAACATTCGAATTGCTGGCCCGCGAAGAAACCGAGCACGCCAAGTGGTTCTACGATATCTACGAGGGAACCGATATTCCTGATTTTGATGCTTTCATGGCCGTCGATCCAAGCCCTGATTCGGATTGGCTGAGTGATCTTGAGAAGCAGCTGATGGCGGGATTTAACGTACGCAGAGCAATGGAACTGGCCATGGAAAAGGAGTTGAAACTTGAGGAGGCGCTGCGCAAGATGTCCGACAAAATCACCGATTCGAAAGTCCGCGAGGTCTTTCTGTTAAACGTTAGATCGACTCATCATCATTATGAACTGATCGAATCCGAATATGCCCGCCTGATGGGTATGGTGCACGAAACCGACATCGATACCTTTGTCAGGGAGTGACGAGAGCGCAAGGAGGCACATCATGGAAGAACGCGTTGAAACCAATGATGATACCATCTCCCGTTTGATCAAACATTGTCACCAGGACAAAGAGATGGCTGAAAGGCTCTATCAGGAAATTATTGTTCAGAAAAAACGCAATATCCAACTTCCTGACGGTCAGGTACTGCTGACAGAACGTCAGGCTGAGGAATTTGTCGAACACTTCAGTTCAGAAGTCGGTCCGGAAATCTGGACATCGAAACGCCTCAAGTATTGAGAACGCTGCTTGTTTCATAAAGAGACTTCTCTTCTCTGCATTCGGGGCAGATGCCTGTCAAACAGCATTACCTTTACATCTGTAAGCCCTTGATTGTATTCACCTACTCCCAGTGATCGCCACGCCGCCTCTGCAATTCGATGTCGATCGATTCGACCTGTCCCCGGTCGTTGATAAACGAACTTAGCAGCCAGCTCACCAGGCTGATGATCAGTGAACCGAACAGGGCGGAGCCGAATCCGTCCACAACGAGACCGCCGATGACGCCCGAAGTCATCATCAACAGCAGAGCATTGATTACAAAAGTGAATAAACCCAAGGTCAACACATTAATCGGAAGAGTCAGAATGAACAGTATCGGCCGGAAAAACGCATTAAGAATCCCCAGGATCAATGCGGCAAAAAGCGCGGAGCCGAAACCGCTCACATGAATTCCGGAGAAGAGATAGGCAGCCACCATGATTGCAACGGTGAGAATAAGCCATCTGAGCAAAAGACCTGTCATTCGAACCCCCATTCTTGTCATGAAATCCGTACCTGTCTGTGCAGGACTGTGACAACAAGTTGTTTACGTTGGCACTCAGGGTTGATTGTCCATTTTGCCTGTTCCCAGGTTCTGCGGGCTGTCGCCAGGCGCCAGGATGTTCATGCTTTCTACCCGGTTGCGCAGACTACTGATATCAAGAAAAAACCCGGCCTGTTCAACACCTGGTTCAAGAGTCGTAATAACAGTCTTACCGATGAGCCATCGTCCTTCCCGGCCCCAGAGAGTTTGCGTGCGCACGCCCCAGATCGTGTGCAGCAAGGCTGCACGTCCTTCGTGCTCACCGATATAAAGCATAATGTGGCCGGGAACCCGCACCAGCGTCAAATACGGAATTCCTTGAGCGAGCAGGTGCTTTTCACGCTGGGGAGAAGTCAATTCTGACAAGGGGATCACCATCCCTGCGCGCGCCTGCTTTGAAGAATTGCGCGGTAGCCACAGACCGAAGGGAGCGAACAGGTCACGCACCGTGGCCGAACAGTCCCGACCGTTAAAGCTCTCGCCCCAAGTGTAAGGCTGCCCCATCATGCGGCCTGCCAGGCTTGCAAGCCGCCATGGAGTCAACGCCAGAGGGAAAACCTCGCCATGAACGATAGAAACAGGCGCTTCTGCCAGAAAAGCCCGTCTGTCCTGATCCGCGACAGCGAGCAGAACCTGGTGCCCTGAGGACCCGGTTTCGGTCAAGGGCAGTAGCGTGCCGATCCCGGCGCGGACGCGATAAATCCCTTCAGAGTCAAACAGCGGCACTGCGTCGCTCGTGAGGGTCAGGTAACGACCGGTTTGAAAGGCATGTGCAAATTCATCATCAATCCAGGCGAGGTCGGTCAGCGGCATCCAACCGTAGACCAGTGACGTTTCTGCGAAAACCCAGGTTCCGTCTCTGGAAATGTGCGTCACGTGCAGCGGTGTATTGGCTTGAAGAGCGGCATGTTGCAGATTGTCGAAGGGGAAGCCCTGCCCGGCCTTGCGCGGATCGTTGAAGAAGGGACTGTGCGTTGGCAGCGCCCGCAGGTTGGACCGGCGCACCGTAATGGCCCGCCGGTTGAGACTCGGGTAGGATCCTGGATCGGCCAGCTCGATCAGCGCCTGCAGTCGCTCAATTCCCACCGGGCGCAGGTTCTCGCCATAGACCTCACGTTCACCAACCCAATCGATAGCCCAGAAGGGGCTTTGGGTGCTCTCGAGCGGCTGGTCGGTGTACCAGGCATCGAAGAACCGTTCCAGGAATTGGGCAGACTGTGCCAGCTGGCGCTCGGGGGGGATGAGAGGCTGATGGGCAGTGGTCGGATCAAGATAGGCGAGTGGTTCCTGAGGCAGCTGTTCCAGGTCCGAGAGATTCTGGTGCGACAGGTCGGAGAGACAACCTGTCATTATCAGAAGCGCCGTCACCAGGGCCGCGGCACAAAGGTTTTTCAGATGGAGTTGACGCATGAAGTTCCGTCTTCTGGTCTTTGCGCTTAAATTCTTACAATCAATAGCAATCCAGAATTATTTAACAGTTCGATACCTGATAACGCTACCCGTTAAGATGCAGACCGTCAAGGGTAGACAATCGATATCCTGGTTTGCGTCATGCGGATTCCGATTTGTTTCTACGGCGCAGCAGAGCAAAGAACACGACGAATAGAGACCATGCGCCAAGAGCCGCAAAAGCAAATCCCCAGGCAGTCACCGATTCATTGCCGCCGGTCGCATCGAGCACCAGACCGAAAGCAAGCGGAGCGAGAAAACCGGCGCCGAACCCCATAAGTGAATGCAGGGCCATGGAGACGCCTTTGCGGCCGGGTTCAGCGGCAGCGACCAGTCCGGCAGTGAGTGCAGCTGAATCTCCCATAACCAGCAGGAAATAGAGGGACATCAGGATAAAGACGACAAGGATGGGCAGCGATGCGCTAAAACCGACCAGACAGGCGAGAGTCCCCGATGCCGCCATAACTGCCAGCACCAGGAGCTTGCGGCCCCGGCGTACCGCGACTTCGTTGCCGAAGATGCTCGCCAGGGGTCCGATCATGTTGATCCAGGCCGCCAGGGCCGATGCTCCGAACCAGAAACCACCCTGGGTCGCGGTTAATCCCAAGCTGAAAGCAAAAAAAGCGGGAAGCCAGGAGCGCAGTCCGAAGAGCTCCCAGCAGTGTACGGTGTAGCCGAGGATATAACCCATGGCCTCGCGATTGCGAACCACCGGACGAAAATCAAAAAACGTTGCGTAGGTTGCCGCGCTCGATTGCACCGGGCGTGCGGGAAAGCTGAAAAAAACCAGGAGTCCGGCAGCAAAGGGGCCAATGGAAGCAGCGGCAAAGGCCCACGTCCAGCCGAGAGGCTCAAACGCACCAGCCAGCAACAGGGAGCCGGTCGTACCCAGGCCGAAGGTCGCAGTATAGAACGCCACCGCGCGACTTGGCGTGACCCCATGGAAGTGATCGGTCAGCAGCCGCAATCCCGGCATGTAGGTGCCGGCCAACCCGGCTCCGACCATGGCCTGAAAAACCATAGCGGACAACAGCTCCCGCGCAAACAGGGCGAAACCGAGACTGCCCGCAAAGGCCAGTGCCGTTGCCAGCAGGTAAATGCGCCGCGAATCGATGCGGTCGGTCAAACCGACCAGCAGCGGCGTTGCCGCCATGTAACCGGCAAAGAAGATGCCGCTGATCAACCCCGCCTGCGAGTTGCTGAGCACCCATTCAGCGCGTAGCACCGGCAGCAACGCCGGATAGGTGGCGAATCCGGTCATGCTGAGGAGTTCCGCCCCGCACATGAGTAGAAGTACGTTGCGGGAGGACAGTCTGCGGGCTGGTTGTCTCATGATTTGTCCGTTAGGTGCCGCGATTACGATTATCAGATGAATCGGGATGGACGTACAGCGGCACCCTTCTCGTTTCCTTCCAGATCGGCGATCAGAACCCGATGCTTTGCGACACAGGCACTGCCTTGCGAACGCAACGCCATGGCAAGAGCCCCGGGAATATTCAAGGCAAGATTTTGCGCTGCTTTTGCCTTGTAAATCCCTCGATAATCAGGATCTATGCGCAAGGACCAGTTCTCGTCACTGATTGTTCCCGGTTGGTTGTACGTTTGCGACATACCTAGCAGATCGGTAAAGAAAACCATGACATTCGTAGCCGGGCCAACAAACAGGTCGGCAAATTTGGCCTGGACAAAGGCACCGGGATCTGAAGAAACCTTGTCTATCCATTTCAACCGGTCGACTTCAGGAATTCGCAACCGGTTTGCGAGGTAGACGGCCTGATATTTTGCCGTTCCCTTTTCGAACCAGGTCTCCACCAGTTTCCAGACGGAGGGTGTATCATGGTTGCCGAGCATCAGCCAATCTTCCGGGCGGGCATTTTCGCTGCGGTAGACATCGCGAGGGTTGTCGAGATCCACCTTCTGGGTCACCCGGAAACGGCCCAGTCCATACAATTCCATGACGCGTTTGGTGGGATAGGGCTGAGTACTGAGGACTTCACAAGCTATTTTACTGATATCGTGACCCTTTTCCCTGGCCGCAGTCATAAGGACCTCGAAAAGCGTTCCATATTTACGGACCTGCCCGGGATCCAGGCCGGTCACCCGATCATCGTCATAAGGCGCGACCTGTTCATTGATCTGATCGGCACATACTATCGCAAACCGGGCCAGGCCGGGATGATCGGCAAGGTTTAGTGAGACGAACAAACGGGCCCCGGTCTGCACGGCGCGCAGCGGATCCTCCTGACCGGCCAGGTAGACCCACGGACAGATCAGGCCATGCGGGTGATCGATACGCAGACCGTCGAATTCTTCAAATAGCTTGTCGATCCTTGCCCGAAAGAAACGGACCGCAGGTCCGGGCTGCAGGCAGCCTTCCCCGCCGTCCAGATAATACTGGTTCGGATCCAGGACAGGATAGTTCCATGGCTGACCAGCCTGATTTGTTCGGCTCGGCGGCGCCCCCAGCAAGTAACCAGAGAGGAGAAAGGATTGTGCAGCCCAGGAATCCCGTTCGGAGAAGCCGACCTGGCAGTCGCCAAACATCTTCAGGTCAAGGCTGCTGCAGTGGCTCCTCAATTGCCTGTGCTGCTCGGCCAGCAGGTACTGCGTAATGCAGTAGTCTTCCACGGATCTTTCGCAGCGGCGATGCAGGGATCTGATCCGCATCCGCACCGCCGCTTCGCTTCCTGGCAACGGAGAAAACAGCTGTTGATCGAGTCGGGCAGCTTCGCTATCCCCCCAGTTTTGCCAACTGTTGCCGTTGTAGTTTTGTCGAAGGACTTCATAGAGGGCGTCCCTCTCCAGCCATTCGGCATTGCTTCGACGAAAGCGGATGTAGGAACTCCGGATTGAAGTGCTTGCAAGCTGGTCTCCATGCAGAACAACCTGCCGAAACCGGGAACAGATTTCTGCCTGCAGGCCTTGATTGGCCTGAACGGCGAAGGTCCTTTTTACTCGCCTGCCTGCACTCTGTCCCTGGTCAATGAATCCGGCCAGTTCAGCCGAACCGAGCAGATTCCAGGATGATCGGGTGAAAGCAAGCGGCGCCAGGGAAAGAGGATTTCTGGAAAAAAGGCTTCCATCGTACGGCGATGGATTGGCACAGGTGGTAATCCCCTGCGGCCCGAACTGTATACCATCAAAACCCAGATCCGCAGCAAATTGCAGGAATTGCGCAGCCCCGTCGGAATAGGGCGAACCGCAGCCGACATCCTCCTCGGGCAGACTGGGAAATGCGGCATCATGGATGCCAAGGAGAAAATTTCGGATTCCGAGAATTTTCAGTGCTTCTTTTACCTGTGGCCGAAAAACGGAAATGTCTTTTATCATAGATATGCTTTCTGGTTATCTAGTCAGATCCGATAAATCCGTTGCGAAATCGAGCCTTGATCACGGACAAGCACAGACAACTGCGGAACAATAGCAAAATCTTCTCTCGCATAAAACCATAAAGATACAGGTCTTACCGGTTTTCTCTGCAGGGAGCATTGCACAAGTTTATGAGCGATTTAACCGGTTGGTGCCTTCAAGGAAGTGACAGGCATTTTTTGTGAAATGTGTAGACCTGGCCCCGATTGTGAGTGCCAGAAGAATAAAAGACGAAAAGGTTTCTACCTCATGGTCCGACGCACGCAGGCATCTGAATCGAAATGCTGCTGTGCCTTAGTCCCAGAACCGCCACCACTTGCGGCTATGTTCCTCGCGATTTTGCTGGCCGGTTTCAGAACCTTTACCTGTTTCCTTGCGCTCCTGCTCCATCTTCTTTTCGAGTTGCTTATTCAACCCGGATGCTTCATCCGAATTGTCATGGCCGGATCTTTCCATCTTTTCATGGTTATTTTCACCCTTCTCCTGCTTGCGCTGGTGCTCATGTTCGTATTCGCGCTCGTACCTCTCCTGGTTCATCTGCCTGTCGGCTTTGTCACTGCCGCTGCTTCCCATGCTTCCGCCCTTATCGCCACCGCCCCCTTTGGCCGCCAATGCCGGTATCGTCAGGGCAAAGAGCATAACCACCAGCCAGCCCAGCAAACACAACGAACGTTCTTTCATTTCGGGTCTCCTCTCGAATGGTTTTTTTTCAAGTTTAATCCAGAACAGCTGAAGGTCAATCAGCTTGGTCGATACGTCAGGTACCTCAGGACTTTTGCGTGAGCCTTCTTAGCCAGACACTTTGGCTTCATGCAAATTTTTATACATATACGACCAGATCCCTGCTTGCTCGATGGCATAAAGCAGGAGGCCGATAATGATCACAGCAATAAAATTTTCCGGTAATGTCGTTGATACCAGGTAGAAAAGGTAAAAGACCGACCGGCAGAGCAGATGGTGCCAGCTAACCATTGGATTCTCTCCTGTCGCCATGCGGATCAGAACCGGAACGACAACAGTAAAACTGTAAGCAGTCAATGCCAGATGGATCAGGATCGCCGGTGGCGGACAGCCAAGGATCTGCAGAACGGGTTCAGGAAAGGTCTGGTACAGGTTGAAGTCCTGGACCATGAATGCAGCAACGCTCACCAGCAGGAACAACAGCAGTCCCCAGAGACCTTTGCGTGACAAAGCATGCAAAGCAGAGGAGTTCAGGCGTGGTCCGGTGTTGTGCTGCTCATCGGTGTCTTCGTCAAGCCAATGCTCATTCACGTGAACCGCCTGTGTCTTCTGCGACTTGTCAGCATTCTTGCGGTAACGCTTGTGAGTGATCAGACGGTGGTATTTCATGCTGTCCTCCTTGTCGCCTTGTCGGCAATTGACTCAATGATCGCTTTTTTCTGCATTACGAGAGCTCTCGTCAAGAAGCCTTGTGCGGATGTTCTTCTGCCTCCTCTTCTTCCCAACCGGTCCACATTGGCTTGATATAGGTCATTGGCGTCTTGCCGAGGGTGGCAAGATAAACATGAGTGAACAGGAAGGCGCAGAGACTGCAGGCCAGCAGGAAATGAATGGCGATCAAAATCTTCAGGCCGCCGATCAGCAGCACCAGGTCGCGCATCGGGCTGACGTTGGTAAGCAGCAGACCGGTCAGGCTGACCAACGGCACGAGCAGAAACATGATGGCGAGGTAAGCTGACTTCTGCATCGGGTTGAATTTGTTTTCCGGGGTCGGATGATGCGGATTTGCCCAACCCAGGAAGTAGGTCAGCAAGTAGAATTTGGCCTGACGTAAAATCCCGTACTGAAGATCATCTTTGCTCGGCACATAAACCTTGAACATGTTGCGGCTGACCAGGGCGTAGTAGATGAACCAGAGCGTGAATGAAAAGGTTACGACCAGGCCCGCAGCGTTATGCAGCAGGATGGCTGTTTTGTAATTTGCGAACATGTGTACGTGCTCAGGGAAGCGGATCTGGACCGCAGTCACACACAGGGTGATGATCCCCAGGGCATTCAGCCAGTGCCAGATACGAACGGGCGTCGGTTGCAGGTAGATTCTGGTTTTTGGCGACATGGCTATTCCTCCTCGTCCTTGCGGTTTTTGCGGGTCAGGAAACGCAGAGTTCCGTGTCCGATCGGCATGACCATGCCACCGGCAAGAATCACCAGGCCCACGTAATTGAGTGCTTTGCTGCGGGTTGATCCGACCATGTAGAAATCAGGCGTTCCGTAGAGTGCGTCGAGAACCGCGCCTTTCTCTACAGCGATCCTTTTGAAGCCGCCGTCACGCTGTGCCAGGGACAGGTAGCTCACCTGCATCGCTCCTGGACCAGAGGCGTGGCAGAAGGAGCAGTCCCAGCGGTTATCCAGCGTCATGAAGTCGTGGCTGAGTCGCTCCGGAGTCATCATGCCCTGCAGGCGCAGTTGCTTTTTCGCCGGATCGAGATTGAACATACGAAGCTCGGCTAACGAGATGTAACCGTCAGCGTTGGTATCGACCAGTTGCTCGTTCGGCTTGCCGCCGGAGAATTCGTGCATTTCGTCATAGGTTGCGAGGTCGAATTTACCGAACATCGTGCCGCTCTGACGTTTGATGATGTACATGCTGATGACATATTCGTCCGATGCGGAATGACAGGTCACACAGGGCAGGTTGCTGATGTGCAGGTCGGCTTGTGGCAACCACTCGCCATGTGTCTCCAGCATTTCGTTGGGTTCATGACAATAAGCGCATTTCTGGTTCATATCCTGCCCGGAAACCGCAGTGGGGCCACGGACCTGGTGAGGATTGTGGCAATCGTTGCAGGCCGCATAAC
>JBPPMD010000374.1:0-5640 GCA_051305875.1 Desulfuromonadales bacterium
GAAGCCGCGGATTTCTTCCAGTTCGTCACCAAAAAAAGCCAAACGGACCGGCTGTTCCAGCATCGGCGGGAAAAGATCCACCAGGTCGCCGCGTACTGCGAAGCTGCCGCGATCTTCGACCAAAGCGACACGCTGATAACCAAGCGCTGACAATCCCTGCAGCAGCGCATCACGTGGTACATCTCTGCCGACTTCAAGTTGCAGCTGTAAAGAATCGAGAGTCTTGCGGGGCAGAACCTTCTGCTGCAGCGCCCTGGCCGTGGTGACGACGGCTTTGCCGCGCCCCTTGGCGAGAGACGCCAAGGTTGCCAGCCGGGTCGCTTCAATTTCAGGGTGTGGGCTGTGCGGAGCGTAGGGTTCGGTTTCCCAGTGCGGGAAGAACAGGATGTCGTCCTGACGACTATGAAAAAAACTCAAGGCCCGATAGAAGCGCTGGGCCTCGGCCTGATCGGAAGCCACGACCAGCAGGTTCTCGTCACGGCTGTTGCGTGCCAGTAACTCGGCGGCGAACCAGGCATCGCTGCTGCCATTCAGGCCGATGATCTCGCTACGCCCGAAGATCCCCGAGGAAAACGGTGCCAGGACTCCGGATAAAGTGCAATGTTGAATACGGGGTTCAGTCGTTGCGGACATGCGGGTACTCGGCGAGAAAAATCGCCTCATCATTGATAATGGTGGGGAAATCAGTCACGTGGAACGGCCAGCATGCGATCCAGAGTCACCTTGGCGGGAATCCTGATCTCCTCGGGAACCGACACCTGCGGGCTCATTGTCTGCAGCGCCAGGAGAACATCTTCAAGAGAAGTGAGTTTCATGTTGGGACAGATCAGCCTCGTGGTCGGCAGAATAAACTCCTTGTCTGGGTTTTCCTTGCGCAGACGATAGGGGATTCCGGCTTCGGTGCCGACAATGAACTGCCGTGCGGGGTTCTCGCGGGCGAAGGTGTACATGCCACTGGTAGAACAGACATGGTCTGCCAGTGCCAGCACCTCGGGAGGGCACTCCGGATGGGCCATAAGCAGAGCTTCAGGGTAGTCGGCCATGGCTGCCTTGGCATCAGCAACAGTAAAGCGCTCATGGGTCGGACAATACCCATCCCAGAGATGGCAGGTTTTGTCCACCTGGGCGGCGATGTAGCGCCCCAGGTTGCGATCCGGGGTAAGAATCACTTCTTGTTCAGCAAGCGACGCAACAACCTTGACGGCGTTGGCGCTTGTGCAGCAGATATCGCTTTCTGCCTTGACGGCGGCACTTGAATTAACATAGGTCACGACCGGCACACCTGGATACTGGCGTTTAAACTCGCGCAGGCCTTCCGCGGTGATCATATCCGCCATCGGGCAGCCGGCATCCAGACGAGGCAGCAGCACAATCTTTTGCGGAGCCAGGATGGCGGCACTTTCCGCCATGAAGTGAACACCGCAAAAAACGATTACCGACTTGTCGGTGCGGGCGGCCTCCATCGACAGGGCAAGGGAATCTCCAGTGACGTGTGCCAGTTCCTGGATTTCATCACGCTGATAATTATGCGCCAGAATCAGGGCATCACGTTGCTCTGCCAACATGAGGATTTCACTGATGATTTTGTTCTCATTCATGGTACAACCGTTTCCTTGCTGTAATATCGCTGTATACTAAAGCAAAAACCTTGATATGTCAAATGCTTATACCTTCTTCAGGGGTTCTTGACAGGACCTCTTTTTGCCGGTATTCTCAGCACACTTCATGGCTTATAAACCCTGATCACGGTGACACATATGTTTGGTATCGGTTTTCCTGAACTGCTCATGATCATGGCACTCGCCCTGATCGTCCTCGGCCCGAAGCGACTTCCGGATCTGGCACGCGCTCTCGGTCGCGGCCTTTCGGAATTCAAGAGGGCCTCTGATGAACTGAAGCAGACATTTACAGAAGAAAGTCGCAGCTATGATCTTAAGCGGCCACCGGGACAACCCGGCAAGCTCACACCGCCCGGAAGCGTAGACGATCCTTATCCACCCGAAGCCAATCCTGCAGAAGCAGAACCAGACCTCGGCAGCAGCTCCTCCAGCGATGAAGACAGCGCCGAAAAGACCGTGAGCCCCGATCCGGATGTCAAACAAGAGGGCACTTCGGATGAGCGATGATCAGATGAGCGATGATCGGATGCCGTTGACCACCCACCTTGAGGAACTGCGGCGCAAACTGATTATTTCCGGCGTTGCCTGGCTGGTCGCCTTTCTCGCCTGCTATAGCTTTTCTGAATTACTCTTTGACCTGATTGCCGGTCCGGTTCGTCTGGCCTTGCCGGAGGGAACGTCGCTGGTCTTTATCACCGCCACAGAACCGTTCTTTACCTATTTGAAAATCAGCGCATTGGCCGCTTTGCTGGTCTCTATGCCGGTGATCTTCTGGCAGATCTGGTCCTTTATCGCACCAGGCCTCTACAAGAACGAAAAGCGTTACGTCTTCCCCTTTGTGTTAGCCAGTAGCCTCTGCTTTGCGACCGGTGCGTATTTCGGCTTCCGCTTCGTCTTTCCCATGGTTTTCAAAGTGCTCATCGAGTTCGGTACCGGCGGCGGTCAACTGAGTGCCATGCTCTCCATGGGCTCCTATCTGTCACTCTCCAGCAAACTGCTGCTTGCCTTCGGCCTGGTCTTCGAGTTGCCCGTAGTCATCTTTTTCCTGGCGCGCATGGGCATTGTCGACCACAAGATGCTGGCGCGCAATCGCAAGTTCGCTCTTCTGGCAGCTTTCGTGACCGGTGCCATACTCACCCCCCCGGACGTCTTCTCACAAACCGCACTCGCCGTACCATTTATCATCCTCTATGAAATCGGCATCATCGTCGCCCGGATATTCGGCAAACATCGTGATCCTGCTGCAGAGCAAGAGGCAGAAGAGAACTCCACGAGCTAGGAAGCTGTCGGACTATTCACGGGTAGGCTGCGAGATCGGCTGATTGACCCGTAGAGTCTGAAAAACTCCCTGGCTTCTTTTGTGTCTTGGTCTCTTGGTGGCAGATTCCCGGTCTTTTGATTACCCGTGGATCTCCATTGCCTGACTGCCGCAAATGCGAAAAGGGCGGATCTGGAGATGCAACCAGGCCCGCATTTGATACCCAGCAGCAACGTGCTTTTACTTGGGAGCCTTCTGCATCTCTGCATCGATTGCCTGCTTGAAACCGCTGAAGCTGCGATCTTTGAGTTGAATGCCGTTGATATAAACAGCAGGTGTGCCACGCACGCCGGCCTTGGTACCCAACTGTGTATCAGCAGCGACTTCCTGTTGCAGGGCCGGATCCGCAATGTCCTGATCAAAGCGTTTCATATCGAGGCCAACGCTCTCGGCCAGCTGCCGGATCTTGATCTCATTGAGTTTATTATAGTTGGCAAATAACTCATCGTGCAACGGCCAGAATTTTCCCTGATTGCGGGCAGCAATGCTTGCAATTGCCGCTGAATTGGCAAATTTGTGCATGCTTAAGGGGAAATGCTTGTACACCAGCCGCACCTGCTGCGGATAGGCTGCCATCACCTGCTCCAGAGTCGGCACCAGGCGAGCACAGTAAGGACACTCGAAATCATCGAAAACCGTAATGGTGACCGGAGCGTTTTCCGCGCCCTTGACAGCCGAATTGTTCACCGGCAGCTCCTGTACGTAGGATAGATCGATAAATTGCAGCGCTTTGCTTTTTGTGCTGCCGAGGTAGAGCATCTGGCCGTCTGGAGAAACTTCCAGGCTGGTTATGTCATCACCGACCTGGAAGCGTTCCTGCTTTTGGCCGTCAGCAGAAAGAATCTGCACCTCACCCCCTGCAAGCAGCACGAACAGGCGCCCATCAGCCACACTCTGCGCAATGTCCAGTGGAGTCTTGTCCAGGGGTTGACTTTTGACCAGGTTTGCTTGCAGTTCCGCATAAGCCAGGCTGGCCGTTAAGACCAGTCCGAGCAAAAGAACACTAATGCGCCGTGCTGCTTTCATCATATTTACCCTCTCTATTTCAGATACCGGAAGAGATGCTTCCTTCGTCGCTATAATCCTGAGCTGCTGCACTCCCCATAATTACCCGTTGCCCGATTCCATGTCAATCTCGGCTCATGACAAGCCTTGACTTTCTGCTTTTGCGGCGTCATAAATTAAACCTCAATGACACCTCCTGCGCTTGCCATACAGAATCTATCAAAAGAGTACGACGCCGCATTGGCTGTCAACAACATCTCTTTTACGATTGAACCGGGTGAAATCTTCGGTCTGCTCGGTCCCAATGGTGCCGGCAAAAGCACAACGATCAACATGATCGCTGGTGTCACTCGTGTCGGCAGCGGCTCAATAGAAATCTTCGGCTTTGACAATCAAAGCGACTCGCGCATCACGCGTCGCCTGGTCGGCGTCATGCATCAGGAAATCGTTATCGACAACTTCTTCACGATTGATCAAGCCCTGCGTTTGCACGCCGGATACTACGGGGTTCGCGATGATGCGGCCTGGCGTCAGCGCTTGATTGATCGCCTCGGCCTCAAGCCGCATCTGCACAAAGTCATGATCAAATTATCCGGTGGCATGAAGCGCCGCTTCATGATTGCCAAAGCGTTGATTCACAAACCCCGACTTTTGATTCTTGATGAACCAACGGCCGGAGTCGATGTGGAGCTGCGCCATACGCTCTGGGATTTTGTCCGTGAAATCAATCAACAGGGGACAACCATCCTGCTGACCACCCATTACTTGGAAGAAGCTGAACAGATGTGTGATCGCATCGCCATCATGAACCACGGCGACCTGATCGCTCTCGAAACAACCAGCACGCTGCTGAAAGAGCTCGGCACCCGCAGCATGCTGGTCCACTTGCAAACACCCATCAAGGAGTTGCCTGCTAATCTCTGTTGTCAGGCAGTGGATCTCGATGATACCGGCACCACACTACGGCTGACCTTGTCGGCCAGCCAATCGACCGGCGAGTTGCTGAAACATCTATGCGATATCAACCTGCCAATCGCCGACATTGAAACCAGAAAAGCCAGCCTCGAAGAGATCTTTCTGCAGATGACCCAAGCCGGCAGGGTAAAACCATGAATCGCCACCAGGAACCACAATTTATAGCCTGGCTACCTTTCTATACGCTGCTGCAGAAAGAAATTCGCCGTTTTTTACGCGTTGCGTCACAGACCCTCGTGACCCCGGTCATCACCGCATCACTCTATCTCTTTATCTTCGGCGCCACCCTGGGAGAACGCATCAGCGTCATTGAAGGCTTCAGCTATGCACAGTTCGTTATTCCCGGCTTGATCCTGATGGGAGTCATCAACAACTCCTTTTCCAACGTCGCCTCCTCGCTTTTCATGTCGCGCTATCTCGGCAATATCGTCGACCTGCTGGTCACCCCGGTCACCCCAACCCAGTTTATCATGGCCTACACCCTGGCCGCCATGTTGCGCGGCCTGGCTGTCGGCCTGGTTGTCTGGCTGATCTCCTGCCTGTTTGCCACGCTCCCCTGGGCACATCCTTTTGCCGCAATCGCCATGGCCTGCCTGGCCAGCTTTCTCTTCGCCCAGTTCGGCATCATCGCGGCAATTCATGCTGATAATTTTGATTCCCTGTCGATGTACACCAACTTCATTATCCTGCCGCTGATCTATCTGGGCGGGGTCTTCTACCCAA
>JBPPMD010000023.1:0-3232 GCA_051305875.1 Desulfuromonadales bacterium
TTCCGATGCCGATGTCTGCCGGTGCAGATGGTTCGGCGAGGCTCTTTTCTGTCGCGGACTCTTGCGCGTCTGTTGCGATCGTGGGCTCCTGCAGGCCTGGTGTGCCAGTCGTCTGCCGCTTGCGGAAGGCCTCTGTCAGGTTCAGGTTGGCGTCTTCATCAATAAGGACCTTGGCGAAATATTCGCTGAGAGTGATTGAATCGATCTCCAGGACCAAAGGCTGCATTTTAGCTGATATGCCTGCAATCTGCAGGTTCTCCCATTTCAGCAGGTCCTCCCGGTGCAGGCTGTCGAGCAGGTAGAAACGGTTGATGCCGATGTCGCCGCCGAAAGCAACTTTCAACGGTCCGGTGCCGACATCGACAGCGCTGTTCAAGCGTGCATCGATATAGCCGTCGGCGAGAACCAGGTTGAGTCGTTCGGCGACATAGGGTGCGAAGGGAGCCAGCGGAATCTGCTTGAGCCGGGCTTTCAGCCTGACCGTTTCGTCGACGAGCGAGGCAGAACCGGTGATCTCGATCCGTCCTTTGCGCTGGAACGTCGTCGAGAATGCAAATGGACTCTCGATTTTCTCCGGCGCCGCCAGGTTGCTGAAGGTCAGATTGAAATCGCCGGCTTCCAGTCTGACCGGAGTCGCCGGGAGCTTGTCGTTGACTTTGATCGCCCAGCTTTTGATCGCCAATTCTCTGATGTGGTAGCTGAATGCCGGGCCTTCTTTTGTGACTGTCGGTCCTGGTTTTTCGTCTGGAGCCTCTGTTAATTTGGCCAGTATCGGGAAGTTCCTGGAGAGGAAGGACCAGCGCCCTGCTGTGCTCCGTGAAAAGTTGACCTGACCATCTTCGTAGCGTGCCGTCCCTACCTCCAGGCGGTTTTTGCCAAGGTCAAAGGAGAGGTCGGCGATGTCGACCAGGGCAATCCCCAGTCCTTCGCTCTCGTTGAATGCCAGGTAGGCATCCTGCCACCTGAGCCTGCCGCCGCTGATCAGCAGCGGGTGTTCCGGACTGATTACAAGACTCGACTGAAGATCGAGTTTCCCGCCAAGTGGTCCGGAATAGGTATCATGGTAATAGGCTTCGTAAGCACCCAGGGGGATATCGCGAATCTCGGCCTGCAGATCCAGGCTGAAGGGGTTGAGCAGAAAATGGCCATCGATCTTGACGGTCTCATCCCGGTCGGTTGCCAGAGATAAAATAAGGGGGACCGGGTCGTGCGCATCAAGAGCGAAATGCTTGACATCAATATTGATCTCCCGGGCGACGGTTCGGAAGCCTCCGGCGGGGAAATTGTCCTCGAAGAACACCACTCCGTCGCGGATGTTGAGCGTATCGACCAGAAGTTTGAAGGGTGTCTCGCTGTCCTCCTGATCCTCAGCAGGGGCCTTCTCAGCTTTTTCCGGCACCATGCGCGCATGATTCCATTCCCCCTGGCTGTCGCGATTCAGCTGAACTTCGAGATTGTAGACACGTACGGCGGCAAGATGGAGTTGCTGCTTCAACGGCTGTGACGGAGCGATGTCGACCTGCAGCAACGGCAGGAAGAAAAGCTTCTGCTGCTGCAGATCCCGGATATCGAGTGTCGCCAGGTCGATCCGTCCGCTTAATACGAGTTCACCGCCTGTTTCGGCCGAGATCCGATAGAGGATGTCGAGGTCGAGGCTGAGCTTGCCGTTGCGGATTTCGACCGGCAGGGTGATCGGAACGTAGCCGAGATAGAAAGGCAGGTCGATGCTGTCAAGGCTCAGGTCAAACTGCATCTCCTGAACATCGCTGAACGGTTTGAGCGCCCCTTCGAGATTTATGAAGGAATCGTTGATCGCGGCCCGGAACATGGGTTTTGCCGGATTTTCCACCATGTAGGGGAGGTTGCCGATGGTCGGCAGGGCCAGCTGCAGGTCGCGAATCGAATGTTTCACCTGTTCATCGAGGCTGCTGTCGACAAGATCAATCTGACCACCGTTGATCGAGAGATTGTTAACTGAGAAACGGGACGGTTTTTCTGCCGGATTGTCAGGAGTCTCCACCGCTTGTTCCGGGATCAAGTCGCTGAAGTTGAAGCGGTTCGCCTTCAATCTTTCCAGGTAGAGATAAGGTTTGTCGAGGCGCAGCTCGTCGATTACCGGTGCCCGATGATAGAGCGACGAGATACTCAGAGAGACGCGCAGCAGCTCCCACGAGATGAATGGCCTGGCCTGGTCCGAATCACTCAACTGAAGGTTGCGGACCTCAGCGCTGAGACTGAAAGGATTGATGCTGATTGATCCGATTTGAAGGCCCCGTCCGGTCTCTGCCTCAACCCATCGCCTGGCGCGATCGGTGATCATGCCGGGCAGAACCAGCATAACGAAGAGCAAGGCAAGCAGGAGAGTGATTCCGCAAGCCAGAATCAAACGTTTCCAGGTGAACATGAGGACGTATCCTTCGCAAGAAATGTCCAGGCTCTGTGAACAACTTACGGACTCAGCTTAAAGGCTAGCATGGATGCTGTCCGCTGCAACGAAGGTGGCTGAATTTATTGGCGGTTATGCTGTGCAACGATGGGACCGGTGTAACCCGGACAGTTGCAGACAACGAGTAGTACCCTGTATCCTCTAGGATTTCGCAAGATTGCGCAGGGATTTGGCGTGTCAGCAAGGCGCGACTTCATCTGCCCAGCCGTAGCTACTCAGATGAAGTCGCAACGCAGCTGACGCGGCAAAGAACCAGCAAGATGCGAAAGATTATGGGTTACAGGGTACTAGAATGGGGGGTTGGCTCAAGCGGGTGCGAAGCGGCGAGACAGGGCTGTTGGCCTGTCGGGATAATTGGCTTGACCTGATTAAAACAAACGTTTAAAACATGTGTTTAAGTGTGAGCTCTTTGCAGGATTCACATAGGTATGTTTCTTTTCCCCGGAGTTTAAGTAACCCGATGAGCCAACCGGATACCAAGCAGAGAATTCTCAATGCCGCGGAGTACCATTTTGCCAGGGACGGCTATCATGCGACCTCGCTGCGCAGTATCACTGCTGCGGCCAAGGTCAACCTGGCTGCGGTTAATTATCATTTCGGCAGCAAGGAGGCGCTTCTTGAAGCAGTCATCGAGCACCGCCTGACTCCGCTTAATGAGGCTCGCCTCGGGCAGCTTGAAAGGTTGCTGAAGCAGGCGGAGCAGGTTGGTGAAGTGCCATGCTGCCGCGATATCCTGCGGACATTCATCGAGCCAACCCTGCGTTTGCGTCAACAGGGTTCCGATGC
>JBPPMD010000029.1:0-5314 GCA_051305875.1 Desulfuromonadales bacterium
ACTTGAGTCCGTATAAATTTCAAAAACCCGGTGCAGACGAGTCAGCTCAAACATCGACTTTACCTGGAGTTGCAGACCTGATAGCTTCAGATTACCGTTGCGGGAGCTCGCATTCTTAAAACCGGAAACCAGTGCGCCGAGCCCTGAAGAATCGACAAAACGTACTGCTTGCAGATCCACGACCAGGTTGCTCTTACCTTCTTCAAATAATTTGAGCATGTGGTTTTTCAGATCGCCACTGTTGTGAGCATCAAGCCGCTCTTCCTGTACCGCCAACAAAACGGCGGCTCCTTTGTCCTCAATCTGCAAATTCATCTTAAGCTCCTTGCTGGAATTGCTGTGCCAAAATTACTGGCATCCTCGAAAATATACTATCACATCATTAGAAAACTGTCTGATTTAACACGATCCTGTCATGAAATAGATGAATGCCACAGAAATCATTCTCTCTTCTCAATACGCTTTCAGATGACAAGCCTTTAAGGTTGTTTGACCTGCATGACAATCAAAGAGACATCATCCTTAAAACTGCGATGCCCTGAGAAGAGTCGAACCTGCTCAATGATATGATCGATCATGTCCTGTGGCGGTAGCTTGTTATGCTCCTCAAGTAAGGATACCAGACGATCTTCACCAAAAAGTTCGTTCTTGTCATTTTCTGCCTCAATCACACCGTCAGTGTACAGCAACAGAACATCTCCATCCACCAGCTTGAGTGACTCTTGTTCATATGGGAAATCTTCTTTAACGCCAATAATCAAGCCCTCGGGGTCAAGACGAACACATTTTTTCAATTCCGCCTGCCAGAGCAGGGTCGGTGAGTGACCGGCGCTGGCGAATTTTATTTGACGTGTTTCAGGGCAGAATTGCAGATAAAAGAGTGTGATGAAAAGTTCTGCTCTGGTCAGGTCTTCGTAGAAGAACTGGTTAAGCTCTCTAATGATCTCCTGCGGGTTGTTAACGTGACCTTTACGGGAACGGATCATGATGCGGGTTTCCGCCATGATCAGCGCAGCCCCGACGTTGTGACCGGATACATCCGCGATCACCAGGTCGAGTCGGCCATCTTCGTGAAGCAGGTAGTCGTAATAGTCTCCGCCAACTTCCTTGGCAGGAATGCAGATGCCGCCAAGCGCTATCCCCGGTACTTCGGGGGTGCTGGTCGGCAGCAAGCTGAGCTGGATGTCTTTGGCGATAGCGAGCTCACGTTGCTGTTCTCGGGCTCTGATGAGATGTTCGGTTTGCTGCGCATTACGCCATGCAACTCCGACCATTCCGGCAAGGCTGGTAAACAGTTCAACGAACTCTTTGGTAAAAATCCCTTTTGCAGTGCGAGAAAATGCAGAAAGAACCCCGATCGGCTGTCCTTCAATAGAGATCGGTGCGTGGGCAAAGGACACAATCTTTTCGCGGTGAATAATCTGTGCTGTTGTCGGTTTACTGATCACATCACAATCGTTGACCACGCTGACACTGTTGGTCAGAAAGGTTTCTCCAATAAACGTTTCACTCGTTAGATCTCGTTCCGATTCACCAAAATGCTCGGAAGACATGCCGCGTTGACTGCGAACGGTCAGGGTTTGACGGTCCTCGTCAAGTATGCGGATGACGCAAAGGTCAAATTTGAATTGATCAGTAAATACCTCGAGAAGTTCATCGAGTATCAACTGCAGGTCATTGCCGCTTGCGATAGTTCGTGCCGCATCATAAAGGACGCTCAGTTGCTCACGGCTTGCGGTGCGGCTGATGTTGACCGATCCGAACAGGTCAAAAACATCTTCCATGTGACTGCCGCGTGCCGAGAGGTATTTATCGACGATGATGCGGGCAGGCGCTGCGCCGACAGATCCGGCCAGAGTCAGCTCGGTAAAACGTTTCAGCTTGAGAATGTCGTTTTCTGACAGGCCGCCTTTCTCGTCGATTTCACGATTACCCATATATTCACTGATCGCTGTATGAGCCTGTTTTATACCAATGAATTTAGCCATCAGGTCGACAAATTCCATGATTGTAGGCGCCTTGGAGATCCGGGTTCTTTCTGCTTTTAAGGGCGTGGGATTGAAAACATCGACAAACTTGCCGATTTGCTCCCGTTCTTCTTTACTTGGTGAAGTGAGAAGAGAGATGGTCAGGTAACTGCCAAGGTTTACGAACATGGTCCAGAAGAGGGCATGAGTCCAGAGATCAAATCCGCTGAGCCCGAACAGCTGAGTCGGTTTGAGGACAGACAGTCCCCAAAGACCTTCTTGAACAATACCCGGGCTGATCCAGCCGGATTGAACAAATGATGGTATGAGGAGAGTATAAAACCACACGAAAAATCCGAGAACCAAACCGATGGTTGCTCCGCGACGGGTTGCTTGACGCCAGTAAAGTCCTCCAATGACTGCCGGGGCAAACTGGGTCGCAGCGACAAAGGAAATCAGGCCGATATTGACCAGGGCCGCTGACTCGCCGAGCAAACGGTAATAAACATAACCAAGAAAGATAACCGCCAGGATGCAAAGCCGTTTGAGGTTGAGAAGCAGACCGGACAGTTCATTGGCGCCGGTATGAATCTTGAGGATGATCGGTATGAGCAGGTGGTTGAGAATCATGGTGGACAATGCTACCGATGAAACCATCACCATACCTGCCGATGCTGAGAATCCGCCGAGAAAGACCAAGAGGGCAAGCCAGGGTTGACCATATTGTAGCGGCAGAGTGATTACGAAAAAGTCGGCATTGTATGAGTCACCGTTGGCAAGCAGCAGCCCGCCAAGGGCGATCGGAATGACAAACAGGTTGATGACGACCATGTACGCAGGAAAGCGCCACATGGCGCTGCGGATGTGGTCTTCGCGGCAATTCTCGATAACCATGATATGAAACTGCCGCGGCAGGAACATGATGGCCATCATTGAGATGAAGGTCAAGCTCAGCCAGTGGGCGTAGGTGTTTTCACCTGTACCGAGCATCAGCAGATGACTGCGTTCAGGAAAACGGGTCAGAAAGTCGTGAAAGATATCGGCAAAGCCATCAAACAGGCCATAGGTGACAAATATACCGGCAGCGACAAAGGCGATGATTTTAACTACCGATTCAAGAGCGATTGCGGCAACCAACCCTTCGTGTCGCTCCGAGGCGTCCAGATGCCTTGCTCCGAATATAATGCCGAAAATTCCCAGTATTAAGGCAACCACGAGGGCAGAATCAAAATGCAGGTCAAATTTTGGCAGGACATGCATCCTTATGCTAATACTGTCAAGAGGGGAGACCAGCAGGTCAAAGGTGCGGGAAACTGCTTTCAGTTGCAAAGCGATGTAGGGCATGATGCCGATAACTGCAAATACAGTCACAACTGCACCGAGCAGTGGCGATTTGCCGTAGCGGCTGGAAATGAAGTCGGCGATGCTGGTGATGTTCAGCTCTTTGCTGATGCGTACCATTTTACGCAGCAAAAACCACCATGAAAATGCGATCAGAGTCGGGCCCAGGTAGATGGCCAGAAAGTCGATGCCGTTTGTCGCCGCACGTCCGACACTGCCGTAAAAAGTCCAGGATGTGCAATACACAGCCAAAGACAATGAGTAGACAGAAGGGTTGTCAACCAGGCTGTGTCCGCGCTCGCGCTGTCGGTCGGCGTAATAGGCGACACCAAAAAGAATACCGAAATACAACACTGATGTCAGGATGACAGTGGTGACGGAAATCACGCTGCTCCTCCGTGCGAATTGTTATCCTGATCGTTCCCGGGTGCATCATGTTCCGGGGAGTACCTGACGAGATAAATTGAAAAGAGATAGATAACGAAGATTGAAACCGGCCAGCCAACGTAGAAGTATAAGATCGTCAAGGGAATTCCGAAAACAAGTATGTCTTTGTTGAAAATGTGCAGAAACGGGTAGTTAATCATCACCATACCGAGAATAAACCAGATGACCCAGGCATCTTTTAATGGCAGTTTACGACCCGTTTTCATGTGAACTGCTCCTGACTGGTCAATGCTCTGCTAAGAAGTGACTGCACATTATAGTCGACAGCACCGGTGGTGTCGACAGGAACTACGTGGTTTGTTGCTTGTATCGGACTGAAGTCGTTTTTCTGCCTGACATAGAGTTCTCTTCTGCCATCCGAGGCATCACCAACACGTTGATCCAGCCTTTGCAAGGTCACATCGTCCGGACATTCCAGGTGCAGCAACCAGACAGGGCATGCCATCTGCCCGGCGAGATCAATGAATCTGCTACGCTCATTATCCTTTTCAAAAGAAGCATCGACAATAACGCTTTGCTGAAAGGCAATGAGCTCTTCGGCAGCTTTGAAGATGGCATCATAGGTTCGTGCTGTCATCTCCCGTGTGTAGAGACCTGTACCGAAGGTGTCCTCACTTTTTTGTCCCTCCGGCAGTCCCGCAAGCTGTTTGCGGACGACGTCTGAGCGCAGATGTTTTGCACCGGTTGCTTGTGCCAGAGCGCGAGCAACGGTTGTTTTGCCGACACCCATCAATCCCGAAGTCAAAAACAGCGTCGGTTTGATCCGATAGCCGAGAGCGAGATTGAAATAACGACAGGCCAATTTTTTAGCATGTTCACGGGTGTCAGCGGTAGTTTCCGGGTCAGTGGCCAGCATGGCGTTTACCTTGCCCCGCACCCAGGCCCGATACTGTTTATAAAAGAGCAGCAGCTTCTTGAGGCTATCGGACTTAAAGTGTCCCTGGTTTTGTGTCGTCACACCATCCGCCAGGTCCCGGCGTCCACGGAATTCAAGATCCATGATCAGAAAGGCCAGGTCGGCAAGAATGTCAGCAACCCTGTACTTACGATTGAATTCGATGCAGTCGTAAATGCAGATCGGATCAGTCATGCAGATGTTCGCTGCATGAAGATCGCCATGACCATCCCTGACAAAGCCATCGGCTTCGCGTTCAAGCATAATCCCTTCAAGCTCAGCCAGTTCGTGCTGTGTAATGCTTTGCATCAGCTGATGCGCCTCACTTGTCAGCGAGGATCCGATTGCCGATGACGTCTGCTTGAGATTCTCCTCGCAGTTCCTTCTGACTGTTACGGCGTTTCGAACAGCTTCATTGCGACAGATTTCGGCCTGCTCCGTGACTTTATGCACGGCCTTGCTGAGTTGCGGCATAGCTTCCGGGAGGTCCGGTGAGTCCGCCTCGATCAAACGATCCAGCATGCGGTTCTCCGGCAAGCGCCGTATCTGAACCGCATAGTCGAGCAATCTGCCTCGACTGCCGCGACTGCCGCGACTGCCGCAATAGACGCGTCCATTTATTTGTCGTAATTCGACAACGCCCAGGTAGGTGCCGGTTGTAAAG
>JBPPMD010000039.1:0-4587 GCA_051305875.1 Desulfuromonadales bacterium
GCGCAGATTGCGGCTTTGCTCGGCAGCGACTGGCTGGCACACGATCAATGCCGGGATCCCGTCATTCTTTGCGGCGACTTCAACGCTCTGCCTTTATCGTCGGTGTGCCGCCGACTCGCCGGACGACTCAAGGACGTGCAAATCGAAGCGCAACGCCACCGTCCCAAAGGCACCTATTCCGGTCGTTTCCCTACGGTGCGCATCGACCACATCTTTACTGGCCCTGGACTTGAAGTGACCGGCATCGAGGTTCCCGGTTCGGAGTTGGCGCGCAGCGCCTCCGATCATCTGCCCCTGATTGCCGAGATACGCCTTTCAGGCCGTACGGTGCCGTGAGCACACGTAGCACACGGTTCATAAAGCTCTCTTTTGCCACAACGTGTCCCGTCATATTCAGCAGTTTTGTCAAGTATGATGGATGCCACTGAGGGTTTTATCTTCTCTCCTCACCCTTCCCTTCCATTTTACCCAACACTTTCAACTAATTGCACTCGCAGTATCCGCAGGTCTTTTCTGGCTCGTTAGTTGCGATACACTTTCTTAGCAGAATATGCGCAGAGTGTGCATTCTGTGGAATTCGAGTCATTGTCAGGGAAGGTGTCCTACGGAGTGAATGCAAATGAAAACCAGAAGTGTTGCAAAAGACTACCCTATCGTTTGCGTCGGCGGTTCAGCTGGTGGCCTCGATGCCTATATTCGTTTATTAAAGCATCTGCCGGCCGATATGGGCGTTGCCATCGTAATCGTCAATCACCTGAGAAGCGTAGCCACCCTGCTCCACAAGATTCTCCCGGGATACACGAAGATGCCGGTGGAACTGATCACGGAAAGATTGGACATCGAACCCAATCATGTGTTCATCATCCCGGAAAAGCGTGATTTGCACGTTCTTGATGGAGAATTTCGTCTCAAACCGATATCAAAGCCCTGGGGATGGCCCGACGTAATTACGGTTTTTATGCGTTCCCTGACAGAGAACTGGAACGGTAAACTTATTGCTGTGATTGTCTCAGGTCTTGATGGTGATGGTGCCGCAGCGTTGCAAGGAATAAAAGAAGTCTGCGGTAGTACCTTTGCGCAGAAGCCCGAAACCGCCGTTCAGCCGGATATGCCTGAGAGCGCAATAGCAAGCGGGCATATAGATTTTATCCTTTCACCTGAGGACATCGCGAAAGAAATTGTACGAATTGCCCACGAAGAGTGAAGGGGAGCATCTCACACTCCAGAAATGATTCGTCAGGAGTCGCCTGTGGACTTGAAAAGCGGATATCCGTACTGGGCGGTCAAGAATGGCCTGATGTATGCCTTCCAGCGGCTTGATGCCGATCTGAGTTGCGAGGTGGCGGTGGTGGGCGCTGGCATCACTTACAGCATGCTCGGCGCCGGATTGCTGCGCACGCAGATCGAACGCCGTCCGCATCCATTGACCGGGCTGTTTGCCTTTGCCAGGCTGGGATACCAATGACTGGGAGCCGAAAATCTATGCTCTTGGTTACCGGAATCACTGTGCTGGCCACCAGCCTGTTGCTGGTATTGTTGCAAAACTTCAAGACACCCGAGAAGGTGCTGGAGCGCAAGGTCGAGCATCGCTACATTGTCTCCGATCCGCAGTTTCGGCGCGAGATGTCCGTCTTGCTGGGCCCGGCGATTGTGCGCGGCAATAAGGTGACCGCGCTGCAGAACGGCAACGAGATATTTCCGGCGATGCTGCTGGCCATTCGCTCGGCGCAGACGTCTATCACGTTTGAGACCTACATTTACTGGTCAGGTGAAATTGGTGAAAAGTTCTCACAAGCGCTTTCTGAACGGGCCCGCGCTGGCGTGCTGGTCAGCATCATCATCGACTGGGTGGGTAGCACCAAGATGGAGCAGTCGCTGCTGGATTCCATGCAGGCTGCCGGTGTGCAGTTGCATCGGTATCGGCCGCTGCGCTGGTACAACTTCGGCCGGATGAACAACCGCACCCATCGCAAGCTGCTGGTGGTCGATGGCCGCATCGGGTTCACCGGAGGGGTAGGCATCGCGGATCAGTGGACTGGCGACGGTGGCGATCCCGAGCACTGGCGAGACACTCACTTCCGGATTGAAGGGCCCGTAGTGGCGCAGATGCAAGCGGCCTTCAACGACAACTGGATCAAGACCACTGGCCAGGTGCTGAACGGCCCGAGCTACTTTCCGGCCCTTAAGGATGTAGGCGAGATGGAAGCGCACGTGTTTGTTGCCTCGCCATCCGGCGGGAACGAGAGCATGCACCTGATGTATCTGCTTGCCATCGCGGCGGCCGAGGCGACTATCGACCTGGCGGCGTCCTACTTTGTGCCCGACAGGCTGTTGATCGAGGCCTTGATCGCTGCCTGTGGTCGCGACGTTCGCGTTCGCATCCTGTTGCCTGGCCCGCACATCGACTCACTTACAGTCAAGATCGCCTCCAAGGCCGATTGGGGCGCGCTGCTGCACGCAGGTGCCGAGATCCACGTTTATCAGCCGACCATGCTGCATACCAAGCTGCTGGTCATCGATGCCGAGTTTGTTTCGGTGGGATCAACCAACTTCGACATACGTTCGATTCGACTCAATGACGAAGCGAGTCTGAATATCTACAGCAGCGACTTCGCCACTCAGATGACAGCGGTATTCGAGGCCGACTTGCTGGCGGCTGAGTCGTATTCCCTTGCCCGCTGGAAGAGCCGTCCGTTGCGCGAAAAGTTTTCCGAAAAGATTCTGCTGCCAATCAAATCGCAGCTTTGATTAAAGAGCGCAACGCGGTCCAGTTTTATTGCCAATGCAGACGGGAAGGAGCTCTTTTCCAGTCACCTCGAAGTAAAAGTCACCTTCACTCTGGCCACAGCATATGACAGTTGTGTCAAGTATGACGGATGCCACTGACGGCTTTCCCTCCCCTCGTCCCGCTCACTTTCCTCTTTACTCATTGTTATCAGAACGTTGCACTAACATGATCCGCAGTTCTTTTCTGGCCCGTTAGTTGCGATGTATTTATTAAGCGGAGCATGAGCGCTGCCGTGCTCTTATCAACCACTTGGCGGAGAAGAACTTGCCCATGATCACCGAGCGGAGGACGTCATGAAATCAGGTAACAGAGACAAGGCGGAAGGAAAGCTGCACGAGGTAAAAGGCAAGGTCAAGGAAGTGACTGGCAAACTCACCGACAATAAGAAGCTGGAAGCCGAAGGCGCCGGTGAAAAGCTGGCCGGCAAGGTTCAGGGGAAAATCGGTAAGATCAAGAAGGATTTGAATGACTGATGAACATGGCGTGTCATATCCCTGCGTACCCTCAGCAACCGGCTGCGGTCGCATGACACACTACAAATCAGAACTCCGGAAGACATAGGGTCCTCGGAGTAGAAGAATCAACATTACAACTAATAGAAGGGAAACGTACCATGAAAGCAATACAGCCGATATCGCTAATGGTGGTCGTGGTGGCTTTGCTGGCGTTCAGCATGCCGGCGCCGGCTTTTGCACAGATGATGGATATGCCTATGAAGGAGCAGATGGCAGGACATGGGCAAATGATGGAGATGGACAAAAGGGGTGACATGATGGGCATGTGCCTCGAAAACGCAGAAAAGATCGGGCTGACCGATGACCAGCTCATGAAAATGAAGACGATGCATAGGGCAATGCAAAAAAAACAGGCTCAATTCAAGGCTGACCAGAAGATTGCCAAAATAGATCTGATGGAAGTCATGGATGTGAAAGATTTTGACCTGGACAAAGCCAACGCTGCTGTTAAAAAAATGGCCGATATTAAAACGGCATATGAGTTTGAAAAGTTAAAAACCATGCAAGAAATGCATAAAATGCTGACGGAAGAACAGTTCAAAAAAATGAAGAAGATGATGATGTCCATGAAAATGGGTGAGTAAAAGTCGAAAACAAGCTGGCAAAGAAACAATAACGACTCACAATAGGAGAATCAGTGAAATGAAAAGTGCATATCCCATATCTCTAATGTTGGCAGCGGTAGCCGTTCTGTCGTTCAGCGTACCGGTGCAAGCGTCCGACAAGGATGATCAAATCGAATCGTCGGCTAAGCAGTCGCATGTATTCAAGACCTATCTCAAGGACGATGACATCAAGATCAAGGCCAAGGACGGCACCGTCACCTTGACAGGAACTGTATCCGAAGAATCTCACAAGTCATTGGCCGCTGAGACGGTGGCGAGTTTGCCCGACGTCAAGAGTGTAGACAACAAGCTGGAAGTCAAGGGTGAGAAACACGCTGAGATGTCGGATGCGTGGCTCGTGACGAAAGTCAAAACCACGCTCTTGTTCCATCGCAGCGTGAGCGGCTTTCAGACCGAGGTCGACGTCAAAGACGGTATCGTGACCTTGCGCGGAGAAGCTGACAATCAAGCAAATAAAGACTTGGCGACTGAGTACGCCATGGATATCGAAGGGGTCAAAAGCGTCAAGAATGAGATGACTTTGGCAAAGGCCTCGGAAGCAACCAAAAAGGAAGCCAAAGACACCCGTATGGCCGCCGACAAGAAAGAAACCAAGGAGACCAGTACGGTGGGCGACAAGATCGATGACGCCTCCATCACCGCCCTGGTCAAGACGACG